>DASUGO010000248.1:0-2223 GCA_036273975.1 Candidatus Krumholzibacteriia bacterium | reverse complement strand
CCCAAGCCCAAGGTGGTCACCGTCGAAGACGTGCAGAGTCGCGCCGACACCCGGCGGATTCCGATCAACCAGGTCGGCATCAAGGACATCAACCACCCGGTGCGCGTCAAGGATCGCTCCGAGGGCGAACAGCACACCGTCGCCAACTTCAACATGTACGTGAACCTGCCGCACAACTTCAAGGGCACGCACATGTCGCGGTTCGTGGAGATCCTGCATCGCGAGCGCGAGATCTCGGTGGAATCGTTCGGCAGCCTGCTCGCCGAGATGACCGAGCGGCTCGAGGCCGATGCCGGCCACATCGAGATGTCGTTCCCCTACTTCGTCATGAAGAAGGCGCCGGTGTCGGGCGTCGAGAGCTACATGGATTACCGCGCGACGCTCACGGGCAAGCGCGTGAACGGCGTGACGGAGATGTGGGTCAAGGTCGTGGTGCCGGTCACCAGCCTGTGTCCCTGCTCCAAGAAGATTTCCGAGCGCGGCGCGCACAACCAGCGTTCTCACGTGACCATCGAGGCCAGGCTGCGCGAGCACATGTGGATCGAGGAGCTCATCGAGATTGCCGAGAGCGAAGCGTCCTGCGAGCTGTACGGCATCCTGAAGCGTCCCGACGAGAAGTACGTGACCGAGCGCGCCTACGACAATCCGAAGTTCGTCGAGGACATGGTGCGTGACGTGGCGGTGCGGCTCAACGACGAACCGCGCGTGGCCGCGTACGTGGTGGAGTCCGAGAACTTCGAATCCATCCACAACCACTCCGCCTACGCGCTGATCGAGCGCGACAAGGACCGGGACTGAAAGCCGCGCGGCCCCGGCCGCGCGACCGCAGTGCGACCCGCGTCACAGATTGCGCCACGTGCTGAATCCCGTCCGGGCAGCACGAGAAATACATCAGTCCCCGCGGCTCCATAACGGAGTCGAATCGCCTTTTCGCGCGGCGAAGGAACCGCTGCGGGTCCTGGGGATGGAAGGTGCGGCTTCGAATCGACAAACAAGACACGCGCTCGCTGCGGGCCGCGCTGATCGCGCTGGCCCTGGTCGCGGCCGTCCCCGCCACCGCCGCCCCGCTGCTCGTCACGGTGCAGAAGCGCGATGGCAAACCGCTGTCGGGCGCGGTGATCACGGCGGAGCCTGAAGTCGCGCCCACGCCCGCGCCGGCGCTGCACGCCATCATGGACCAGGTCAATCTCGCCTTCGTGCCGGACGTGCTGGTGATCCCGGTGCACTCGACCGTGCAGTTCCCCAACAGCGATGCGGTCAGCCACCAGGTCTATTCGTTCTCGAGCGCGCGCCAGTTCCAGCTGCCGCTGTACCGCGGCAAGCCCTATCCACCCGTGCAGTTCGACCAGGCGGGCGTCATCACGCTGGGCTGCAACATCCACGACAACATGCTGGGCTACATCGTCGTGACCGCGGCGCCGTACTTCGGGCGTTCCGACGCGCGCGGCGAGTTCAGCGTGGCCGACCTCCCCGCGGGGCGCTATCGCGTGCGCGCCTGGCATCCGCTGCTCAACGAAGCCGCGCAGCCCGAGCGCCTGGTGGAAATCCGCGTGACGCGCGAGACCGTGGAGTTTCGCCTGGCCAGGCCCCTGCGTCCCGCGCCGCTCACCGACCGGCCGCACTCATGGGACTACTGATCCCCAGGCCATCGGCGCTTCTCGTGCGGCTGACGTGCGCGGCGGCGTGCGTCCTGGCGGCGACGCGAGCCAGCGCCGGCGACTTCGAGCTGAGCCTCGACCTGCGCACGATCGCCTCCGACGGCCAGACATCGTTCCTCGACGACGGGCTCGGCAAGCTGCGCTTCGACGAGGATCACCAGGGACTCCGGCTCGGCCGCCTGCGCGGCGCCTGGAACCAGCCGCTCGGCGAAGTGTTCAGCGCGCACGTCGAGGCGTCGACCTGGGACGACGACGACAAGAATCCCATCGACCTCACCGAGGCGTACGTCGAATACCGCCCCTACCCGAAGGCCGGCTGGCGTTCGCGCGTGCGGCTCGGCGCCTTCTATCCACCGATGTCGCTCGAGAACCGCGCGCGCGGCTGGGAGACGCCCTACACGCTCACACCCTCGGCCATCAGCTCGTGGGTGGGCGAGGAACTGCGCACCATCGGCCTCGAGGGCCAGGTCGAGTGGTTAGGCACGCGCCTCGGCCGCGATTTCGACCTGCAGCTCACCGCCGCGGTGTTCGGCTGGAACGACCCGGCGGGCACCATGCTCGCGGA
>DASUGO010000247.1:0-25100 GCA_036273975.1 Candidatus Krumholzibacteriia bacterium | reverse complement strand
CGGGCACCTGTCCGACGACAAGGACTGGAAACTCGAGGTAGTCCAGCTTGACCGTTGCGGCAACGCCGGCGGAATCCTCGCTCGCGCCCTTCATATGGTAGAGGGCCTCCAGCCGGATCCCGAAACGGTCGGACACGTCCGCCTGCGCGTACATGCCGCCGACAAACGCGATCCGGTTCCCGATATCCTCCTCGACGTCGCTGCCGCCGAAGTCGGACAGCGCGAGTCCACCCTTCACGCCCATACGCCACGCGGCTTCCGCCGATGCGGAACCCGCGGCGAACGCAACCAGCATCACGACCGCACCGGCCGTCACGAATCGTTTCATGGATCCTCCTCTCCGTCTCGTGGTCAGAGACCTGCCGCTTTACTTTGCGCCGAGCGGGAACGCCACACCAACCATGATGCCGATGCCGGTGTTCTTCACGTCGACCGACTCTCCGCCGACGTCTTCAGAAATCGACGAAGCGCCGATTCCGTAGCGAGCATCCGCGACAATCGAGAACGACTCGAGCATGTAATAGAAGCCCGCGCCGATCGTCGCGCCAAATTCAAAGCTCTTGACGTCTTCGATGTCGGCCGTCTGCCCCCCGGCTTCAACCTCCGACTTGATGTTGAAGCCCAGCGTGGGACCCGCGAAGATGTCGAACGCCAGCTTGTCGCCGGCCGGAAATCTCGCGGCAAACAGAATCGGAAACTCGATGTAGTCGAGTTTCAGCGTGACGTCGACGTTGGTGCTGTCGTCGGTCCCCTTGGCGCCCTTGCTCATGTAGAGACCTTCGATCTGTATCCCGAACTGCTCGTTGATTCCCCAACCAAAGAACGCGCCACCGGCAAAGCCGTTGCGCATGTCGGTATTGTCGGGTGCATCATCGCCGGTGAGATCGGCCATATTGATGCCGCCCTTGACGCCGGCCCACTTGGCGGCGTGGGCCTGTGTAATCCCCATGGAAACGATGCCCAATACACAAATAGAGAGAATCAATCGCTTCATTTTCAACACTCCTTGTTGTGTTACACCGGTCAGTCTTCGAGCAGGTATTCGACGGTCGAAACCACCCGCACGGTCTTGTTGATCTGCGACTCTTCCATCACCCCGGGCGCGCGGTCGCGCGGGAGGATCTGGAATATCCCCTGGCTCGCCTGGCGGATGCCGCCCAGGTCGCTGCCAGAATCCTTGGCAAACTGCTCCGCGGCCTCGCGCGCGCTCGCCGTCGCCTCGGCGATCATCTGCGGCTTGAGGTCGTTGAGCTTCGAGAACAGGAAGGTGGGGCCGGACGCGTAGCCCCCCTGCGATGAGAACACGACACCCGCGGACACGAGCGAGCCGAGGTCCTGGCTGGCCTTCTGGACCAGCGCCGGATCGTCGACGCGTACCATCAGTGTGCCGGAGATGATGTAGCGGCTCGTGACTTCGCCGCCGCCACGATACGGGTTGGCGAGCACGTCGGTGACGTCGAAGTTCTGCAACTCCACGCGCGAGCCGTCGATACCGTGGCGGGTCAGGAAGTCGAGCACCGCACGCCGCGCGGTTTCGAACTTCTCCTGCGCGCGCGGGAGGTTGTCGTCGGTCGACGTGAAACGCAGCGGCCACAACGCCATGTCCGCCATCACGTCGCGTTCCGAGACCCCCTTGACCGACACGTAGCGCTCCGCGGTCCGGGCGTTCACGAATCCGCGCCCGACAAACCACCCGCACAGCGCGAGTCCGATCGCCACCAGCACGGCTGCGCCCGAGTTATCTCGCATGACACCGACCTCCTCGCAATCGTGGGAATCGTAGCAGGGGCGCGCGGCGGGGGTCAACGTGCGGCTCAATGAGCCCCACTCGATCCAGCTCAGGGAGGCCCAACTCAAGGCGGGACTTGACGCTAGCGGTTCTGCTGCGCTCGGACGCGGGCGGCCTCATCGTACTTGCCGGTGGCCTCGAGGCAGCGGATCAGCCCGTCGGTGGCGCGCGCATCGCCGGGCGCCGCCCTGAGAACCATCTCATACGCCTTGCCGGCCTCCGCGAAGCGCCCCGTCTTCTCGCAGCAATCCGCGAACATCAGGCGGGCCGCATTGGCGCGGGGATCGGACGGAAGCACGCGGCCGAGAGCGTCGGACGCCTCCTTGCATCGGCCCCGTTCGTA
Organism: Candidatus Krumholzibacteriia bacterium; assembly: GCA_036273975.1. Classification (GTDB taxonomy): domain Bacteria; phylum Krumholzibacteriota; class Krumholzibacteriia; order WVZY01; family JAKEHA01; genus JAKEHA01. The sequence continues at coordinate 22,968 of DASUGO010000247.1, read as the reverse complement.
GAGCAGCGAGCCCAGCTTGAAGTAGATATCCTGCGCGATTCCCGCGTAACGCGGGTTCGGTGCCTTCTCGAACGCCACCCGCGCGCGCGCCAGTTCCAGCAGCGCGCCGTCGGCGTCATTGTTTTCGACCCGTGCCGCCGCTAGCGTGTAGTACGAGATCACGTCGTGAGTGGGCCGCTGCAGCGCGAAGCGCGGGTAACCGGCGTTGCAGAATAGAAACGCGGCGACGAACAGCACCGCGCCCTGGATGATGCGGCCGCGCTGGCGGCCGCGGATGGCCGCAACGATGTCGACCGCCGCCCAGGACGCGAACACGATCAACACCGGCACCGCGGGCAGACGCAGACGCGCCACCACGAAGAACACGACCACCGCGGCCATGTACGCCACCACGAACCCGTACAGCAGCGACAGTTCCCGGCGCCGCGGCCACAGGCGCGCCAGCCCCACCAGCGCGAGCGGCGCGATCAGCCAGAATCCCGCCATGGGCACGCGCCCGAGCCCGTAGCTCTGCCAGAAGAAGTAGATGTACTTCTCGTTGGACCGTTCGGGTCCCTCCCAGAACTTGAACAGCTTGCGCAGGGTGAGCGAGAGCGCGGCCACCGGACTGGTGGCGACAAAATCCAGTCCCCGGTGCATGAAATATGACGACGCCTCAGCCGGCGTGAGTTCGCGGCCTGCCTGCTGCGTGGCAATAGCAAGCGCCTCGTCTCCACCGCCCATCCACGGCGCGGCAGTACCGGGAATCACCGCGCTGCTCCCGTCCGACGCGGCATTGTTGCCGATGTAGAAGTTCAACCCGCCCGACCACGCCACCGGGACGATCGCGCGCGCGCCGCGATAATTGTGGATCACCGGCGGAATCAGCAGCGCAAGACACGCGGCGGCGGTCAGGATCGTCGCGCGCCACCGGCCCGGCCCACCACCGCCGGGCACCGGGCGGAACACAAACGGCACCACGAGCAGAACCACGAGCGCGGTCGGCCGCGCGAGCACGGCCAGCCCCAGACACACGCCCGCCGTCAGCACCCGTCCCACCGACGGTGCGCGCGCCGCGCGCGCGACGCGCCATAGCGACAGGACGAGCAACACGATCGCCAGCGGTTCGACGAGCAGTTCACCTTCGAAATACACGAATGGCCAGTATCCGGCCGCCACCAGCCCCGCCACCAGTGCCACCCGGCGCGGGAAATACTCGCGCGCGAGCAGGACGATGAACCCACAGGTCAGCGCGCCACACAGGTGGTTGAACGCGATCGCCGCGGTGTGACTGCCGCCGGTGACCTTGAAGATGAGTGCGAGCAGATAGGGATAGAGCGGTCCGCGAAAGAAGACGGCCGGACCCTCGCCACCGGCCACGAGCGCGCGCGCCCAGCGGTCGATGTACATCGAGTCCATGATCAGATAGTCGAATGCCGGATTGGAGCGCGCATTGACAAACAGCGCGACCAGGCGGACGAGGAGGGCCGCACCCGTCACCACCGCAGCATCGCGCCAGGCGCCGCGCGTGGAGACCGGCGCCGCGGATGCGTGGTCGTCGGAATGCCGCGGGGATTTCATGAACGTTTGCTGTAGTCGCCGTCGCGGGGAAAGATCCCGGCGATGCCATCGAGCATGACCTCATGCAGGAGGCCATTGCTGGCGATCACGTGCCCCGTTTGCATGAAGGTGCGCTCGCCAAAGAAATCCGTCACGCGGCCACCGGCCTCTTCGATCAGCAGGATACCGGCCGCAATGTCCCACGGGCTGAGCGTGATCTCCCAGAATGCGTCGAGCCGTCCCGCGGCGACGTACGCCAGATCCATCGCCGCGGAACCCCCGCGGCGGATTCCCCGCGCGCGATGGAAAAAGTACGCGAACGAACGCAGGTAAACGTCGAGCAGGTGGCGCGCGCGAAACGGGAACCCGGTTCCGAGCAGAATTTTGTTCTCATCCTTGAGCCGGCTAACGCGAACCGGCTGGCCGTTGAGGTGTGTTCCCGCGCCCCGGATCGCGGTGAACATCTCTTCCAGCAGGGGCGCGTACGTCACCGCAACCGAGAGATCTCCATCCACCTCGAGCGCCATCGTGACCGCGAAGTGCGGATAGGCATGAATATAGTTGGTGGTTCCATCCAGCGGGTCGATGTACCAGCGGCGGCGGCTGGACTCGCGGCCAGCGTTGACCGAGGGCGCGAGCACTTCCTCGGCGACGATGAAGTCGTCCGGAAACGCCGCGCGCAGTCCCTCGACAACCAGCCGCTGCGACTCGTGGTCGACAACCGTAACGAAGTCATTGCGGCCCTTCTCGTCCACGTCGCTGTCGGTTAGCTTCGCGTAGGACGCACGGATGATGCGGCCCGCCTGCAACGCGAGGCCGCGCGCGACGTCGAGTTCCTGTTGGAATGGTGTCATGAAGTAGGCGCGGCAGATCCCGCGCCGCCCCATTTTGCCACGCGCGGCGGGATTTATCGACCCTTTTGATGGCCGCGCTGGAAGCGAGCCTCGACCATGGCGAGGAATACCGCGGCGGCTGGCGACAGCGCCGCGTCCTCCCGATGGACCAGGCCAATCTCGCGCTCGAAGTGCACGCCCTCCACCGGCACAACCTTCAGGGCCTTGCGCTCGAGTTCGGCGGCAACCACCGGACGCGGCAGGATGGTCGAGCCCAGTCCGGCCTGCGCGAGCTGTTTCATGGCCTCCGGACTCGAAATCTCCATGCGCGCGCGCAGGACCTCACCGTGGGCGGCGAATACATCGTCGATCATCCCGCGCGTCACCGAGCCCGCGGCATACGCGATGACCCCGTGCTTGACCAGGTCGCCGAGGGTCACGCGCCGGCGCGACGCGAGCGCGTCGTCCGGCCGCACGACAACCACAAGCTCCTCGCGATAGATGGGACGGACGACAAGCCCCGCCGGCGGCACCGGAAGCGTCACGGTTGCCATCTCGATGCGGCGCGCGGCCAGCGCGTCGAGCAGCCGCTGCGTCTCGCCCACCATGATCTCGATGCGGACGCCGGGGTACTTCCCGTGGAAGTCGCGGTAGAGGTCGGGAAGGACGTAGACGCTGGCGGCGTCGGTATTTCCCATCCGCAACGTGCCCGTTTCGAGCTCCCGGAAGCCGTGCAGCTCGGCTTCCAGCAGTTCCAGGCTGCGGACGATCTCCGCGGCGCGCGCGATCAGCACCTCACCCGCCTCGGTCGGCACCAGGCGCCGCCCGCGGCGGATCAGGAGCTTCTGCCCGGCTTCCTCCTCCAGCTTTTTCAGCTGAAGGCTCACGGCCGGCTGGGTGACGAAGTGCTCGGCCGCCGCGGCGCCCACACCGCCCAGACGGGCGGCGGACAGAAAGTATCGCAGCTGCCGTATTTCCATAAGTAGAACTTATACTACTAATAACTAAAATAAACTTCAATTATATAGTCGGCCCGGCGTATCTTGGGGCGTCCAAACCAGACGCCCACCGGGCGACATCGGAGGAGATCCATGAAACAGAACCAGAATATTCGTCCCGCGACCGGCAAGCTGGGCATCATGCTGCCCGGAATGGGCGCCGTCGCCACCACCTTCATCGCCGGCGTGGAGGCCGTCCGCACCGGCATTGCGAAGCCCATCGGCTCGCTCACGCAGATGGGGACCATTCGCCTCGGCAAGCGCACCGACAACCGCTCGCCGCATATCAAGGAGTTCGTCCCGCTCGCGTCACTCGACCAGATCGAGTTCGCCGGCTGGGATCCCATCCCGGACAACGCGTATCAGGCCGCGCTCAAGGCGGGCGTGCTGGAGAAGGAGTTGTTGAACCAGGTCCGCGACCGGCTGGAAACGATCACGCCGATGCCGGCCGTGTTCGACACCCGTTACGTCAAGAAACTCGACGGCCCCAACGTGAAGAAGGGCGCCAACTGGATGGAGCTCGCCGACCAGGTCCGCGAGGACATCCGCCGCTTCAAGGCCGACAAGAACCTCGACCGCGTCGTGATGGTGTGGTGTGGCAGCACCGAGGTCTACCTCGAGGCCAAGCCCGTCCACCAGACGGTGAAGGCGTTCGAGGAAGGTCTCAAGAACCACGACCCGGCGATCTCGCCGAGCATGGTGTACGCCTACGCGGCCCTCAAGGAACGGGTGCCGTTTGCGAACGGCGCGCCCAACCTCAGCGTCGACATTCCCGCGATGATCGAACTGGCCAAGGAGATGCGCGTGCCCATCTGCGGCAAGGACTTCAAGACCGGCCAGACCATGATGAAGACGATCCTCGCACCCGGCTTCCGCGCCCGCATGCTGGGCGTCAGCGGCTGGTTCAGCACCAACATCCTGGGCAACCGCGACGGCGAAGTGCTGGACGATCCGGAATCGTTCAAGACCAAGGAAGTGAGCAAGCTGGGCGTACTGGAGTCGATCCTGCAGCCCCAGCTCAACCCGGATCTGTACGGGAACATGTACCACAAGGTGCGCATCAACTACTATCCGCCGCGGGGTGACAACAAGGAAGGCTGGGACAACATCGACATCTTCGGATGGCTCGGTTACCCGATGCAGATCAAGGTCGACTTCCTGTGCCGCGATTCGATTCTCGCCGCCCCGATCGTGCTCGACCTGGCCCTGTTCCTCGACTTCGCGGAACGCGCCAGCATGTCCGGCATCCAGGAGTGGTTGTCGTTCTACTTCAAGAGCCCGCAGACCGCGCCCGGCCTCTACGCCGAGCACGACCTGTTCATCCAGCTCATGAAGCTCAAGAACAACCTGCGCCACGTGATGGGCGAGGAGCTCATCACGCACCTCGGCCAGGAGTACTACGCGTAGCGGTGGCGCTGCACGTTGTCGATCCGTGGAACGATGCGCGGTGGGACGCCTATGTGGCGTCCCACCCGCGTGCCACGGTGTACCACACCAGTCAGTGGATCCGGATCGTCTGCGAAATCGGACGCTACCCGTCGCTGTGCCTGCTGCATGAACACGACGGCAAGGTGACCGGGGTCCTGCCACTCGTCGCGGTCGAAAGCCGCCTCACCGGCAACCGCGTCTCCACACTTCCCTTTTCCGACGTGTGCTTCGCGCTCACGGACGACGCCGGGACCGCGCGTGCGCTGACGGCCGAAGCCCGTGCGATGCGCGCAAAGAGAGGCGCCGCGTTCTACGAAATGCGAGGCCTGCCTGCGCTGCGCGACGGGTCGGATGCAACCGCGGAGGGATTCGTCGCCAGCGGACATTTCTACAACTACGTGCTCCCGCTGCAGGCAGACGAAGAGGCCCTGCTGCGCAGCTTCAGCAAGAAGTCCGTTCGTTACATGATCAACAAGGGTGAGCGCGGGCCGCTGTCGTTCCGCCGCGGGGATACCGCCGACGTGGCGGCGTTCTACCGCCTCTATGTGCGTACCCGCCGCCGCCACGGAGTTCCGCCCCAGCCGGAGCGGCTCTTCAGCATGGTGATCGGGCAGCTGGCGGGTGCCGCCCTCCATCTGGCGGAGTACGAAGGCACGCCCGTCGCCGCGGCGATTACCGCGAGCTACAATGGAACCACGTACCTGAAGTATGAGGTTTCCGACGAGAGGCATCGCGAACTGACTCCGATTCACGCCCTGCTGTGGAAGTCAATCCAGGATGCCATCCGTGCCGGCGACCATACCTACGACTTCGGGCGGACGGCCGGGGACAACACGGGGCTGAACCAGTTCAAGCAGCGCTGGGGCACGACGCAGGTGGAACTGCCGTACTACTTCGATCCCCCCGCCGCGGGGATGAGCGTCGTCAAGAGTGACTCGCTCAAGTACCGCATCTTCACGCGCGTGTTTCGCACGATGCCCGAGGCGTGGACGGTGCGCGTGGGCGAACGCATCTTCCGCCACTTCGGCTGATCGCCACAAAAAAAAGGATCCTTGCTCCCGAAGGAACAAGGATCCTCTTCCCAAACAGTGATGCGTTCGACGCCGGTGATCAGTCGCGGTACAGCGACTTCACGCCGCCCCAGGTCTTCTCTTCCGTCGCCACCGCGCAACCCTGAACCGAAATCGTCAGGTCGCGGATCTCGCCGTAGTGACCGCTGCCACCCGGGGTGCACGCACCGTCGCGGTAATCCGGGTAGTTGGCCGGCAGAGCGCCGTCGCCCAGCCAGACACCGTTCCCGATTCCCCACGTGATGCAGCTCGCGGTGTAACCCAGCAGGTGTGCGCTCACGGAGTGGTCGCTCACCGACGCGTTCATGACGCCGCCGACGTACTGCACGGTACGCGTCTCGTAGTAGGTGTCGATGTTACCGGTGTAAACCGGGTCACCGTTGCCCCACGGACCGCCGCCACCCAGTTCGATCGTGCCACTGGCGTACTGGATCAGGTAGATCCGCTGGCCGTTGCCGCCGAACACGAGGTCGACGATGAGCGTAACGCTCACGACCTGCGGGCACAGAATCCTCCAGTCGCCGCCGAGCGACGAACCGTCCCACGACTCGGCGTGCAGCACGTTCCCGGTGCCCAGGAACCCGCCGCCGCTCCACGACGACGCCTCGTAACCTTCATCGAAATCACCGCTGGTGGACTTGTACGTTCCACTGAGCGGCGGTCCGGCGTAGACGGACACCGCCGCCACCGCCAGCACCACAGTCAGAATCGAAACCAGAATCGCATTCCTCATATCCTGCGTCCTCCTTCAATCGGTCAAGCCGATACGTTCCCGTTGAACTTTCGGTTCAATTCCCAACCCGCTCCGTCGCGGCGACGAGGTGCTCAGCGGAGAGATGAGCCGCGCCGGAGCTTCCACCCTGGACTCCAAATCATTACCGATACAGAGACTTCACCGCACCCCAGGTGGTTTCCTTGGTGCTGACCGTCTCACAGCCAAGAATCGAATACGTAATGCTGTCGACATCGCCCCACTCACCGGGGCCCGCCGTACCGACATCCGAACACGTGAACCAATCCCAGAAATTCGGGAAGTTGGCCGGGTGCGGACCGTGCGTGGTATCGCTCAGCTTCTCGATGTTCTCGACGTTGAGCGCCATGCACTCGGCGTTGTACCCGACGAACGTCGCGCTGGCGTTGTGATTTCTCACGGTGCCCACTTCCACGAAGTTCGCGTAGGTCTCGGTCACAATGGCCACCCACGTGTTGACCGTGGCCGTGTACGCCGCGTCGCCGCCCGCCCACGGGCCCGCGCCGTCCAGCCAGCAATAGCCGCCGGAGTACGTCACGCGCCAGATCTTCTGACCGTTGCCAGCACCGTTGACGGTGTTGACCAGGAGCGCGGGGGCCGCGGAAATCCACGGACAGTACCAGCGCCACTGGGTTCCCAGGTTGGCGCCGTCCCACGACTCTTCGTTGAGCGTGTTGTTGATCGACAGCTTCCCGCCGAACCACAGTTCACTGTAGCGGCCGGGGAGCATCAGACCACCGATGTCGGTGGATTTGTAGGTTCCATTTGCCGGGGCGCCTGCGAACGCAGGGACCGCGGTGATAATGGAGAGAAGAACCACGATAACAGCCTTCATACTCCTCCTCCTTGCCTCGTCGTGTAAGAGACTCTTCGCCGACAGAGCCCGGGTCCCGGTTGACCGGTACAACTTCTCAGGAGCATGGGTCCCACAATCATCGAGAAATCCTGCGGCCTGGGAACACACGAACCAGATAAGCTGCGGCTCGCTCTGAAAACTCGGGTACGCCCCCAATGTGCGGCTCGCCATGCCGCCTCGTGCGGCAAACGCCAATGGTGCACACCAACTCCGGCAACCGTAGACTTCAGGAAGCCGGATAATTCGTTGTAGCGGTGGTAGTTTACCAGCAGGTCTCCCCCCAAGTCAAAGCACAATCCAATACATCAGTGGGAGAACGGTGGGAGCCCGGGCGGCAAAAATCCGCCAATTGATGGCCCGTGAACTGGTTATAACGAAAAACTCCCCCGGCCGATGGGCCGGGGGAGCCGATTCCCGCGGCGAAAACCACGGGCCTGTGACGGTAACGTGCTACATCTGGTTCTGGCTGGCGATCATCGCCTCGCGTTTCTTGAGTTGATTCTGCCGCGCGATCTGCTTGCGCGCGTAGTCGCTCCACAGGTCGTCGTTCTGCGCGACGGCGAGATTGAACTTGTCGATCGCCTCGTCGAAACGCTTCTGGTCCTCGAGGATTTTTCCCCACACGCTGTAAAGCCACGCCGGCTGGCTGCCGGCGGCGATCCCCTGCTCGATCACGCGCATCGCGTCGGCATCGCGGCCCGCGTCGCGATAACAATCCGCGAGCGGCCCATACAGGTTGTCCATCTTGCCATCGAGTTCCATGACCTTCTCGAACGACTCGATCGCGGCCTTCTTGTCGCCCTTCTGGTAGAGCGCGACCGCGTGGTTGCGCTGCACCGTGGCATCGGCCGGATCCACCGCAATCGCGCGCGCACTGTACTCGATGGCCCGCGTGTAGTCCTGGGCATTCAGGCTCATCGCGGCCAGCCGCTTGAGCAGACGCGCGTTCTGGGGATCGAAGGAGAGGCCGGCCTCGAGCCAGGCCTGGGCCTGGGCCACGTTGCCGCGCTTCTCTTCCACGCGGGCCACCGCGTCGATGATTTCCAGATTGTCGGGAGCAAGCTTGATGGCGGCGTTGTAACACTCGACCGCGCCGTCGTAGTTGTCGACCGCCGACTCAAACGCGCCAAACTGCATCCACGCGTCGACGTTGTCGGGCTCGAGCGCGACGATCGCGCGGTAGCACTCGCGCGTGGATTCGGCGTCGCCGAGCTTGCGGCAGTTGTACGCTTTCGCGACCAGCACCTCGCGCCGGTCCGCGCCGTGCTCGAGCGCACTGTCGTAGGCGGTGTTGGATCCGTCGAAGTCGCCGGTGACGCTGCGCACGTAGCCAAGCAGCATCCATCCCTCGGGCAGCGCCGGAGAGCTTGACGTTACGTCCTCCGCCATCTCGGCAGCGGCGGGAAAGTCTTTGGCGTCGATCAACTGACGGATGGTGGCGAGGCGGACGTCGACCTCGGCCGAATAGGACCCGGTGGAAGCGCCCGCGCGGACCGGGCCGGCCTGGCCAGCGGCAACAAGCGCAAAAATTCCAATCGCAACGGTAACCGAACGTCGCATGTGATGATCCTCCGCACGGTGGACGTACCAATTCCCGTGCCAATCAACGAGTTACATATTTCACATGGGGCTTCCGGGCCGTGGTGGGATGGACCGGAATATCGGGGCACCTGTAATTAGCGGTATTGCAAAGATATTGTCAAGAGAAGCTTTTCACGAGGCCGTGGCGCCCGATGCCCCACGCGGCCGTGCGGACCCGCCCCGGCCCGGTACGGGTGTCCACTTTCGTTACAGTCCTGTCCACGGGGTGCGCACCCGCGTGGCACCCCGCACGAGATCAGAACTGGGCGAACAACCCCTCGAGGGTCCGCGGCTGCTTGTCCATCGTCAGCCGGCGCTGGTGGTCGAGCTTGGCATCCATCGTGGCGAGTTTGTCGTTCTGGTAGAAGATGCCGGTGTAGAACTTCTCCTTGTCGAGCGCCAGCCGGAACGCCGCGTCGAGATCGGACGGATCATGGTCGTCCGGAATCGGAACGACCACGCCCTTCATGAAGTCGAACGTAATCACCTGGTTGAACGTCGGGCACGGCGACACCAGCTGGATCAGCGAGAATCCGCGGTGCTCGGCGCCGGCCTGGATGAGTCGGGCGACACCCTTGACGTCGGAGGAGAACCCGCGCGCGACGAAACTGATTCCGTAGGACAGGAACATCCGCAACGGTTCCAGCGGCGGATCTTCGAGTCCAAACGGCGTCGTCGGCGTGACCATGCCGAACGGCGACGTCGGCGAGCCCTGCCCCTTGGTGAGCCCGTAAATCGCGTTGTCGAGAATCAGATAGGTGATGTCGGGATTGCGCCGCGCCGCGTGCGGAATATGTCCGCCGCCAATGGAAAGCCCGTCGCCGTCACCACCCACGACGAAGACCTTGAGATTCGGATTGGCCGCCTTGACCCCCACCGCGGTTGGAAGCGCGCGGCCGTGCGCGGTGTGGTACGCGTAGCTCTTGATGAAATGCGAGAAGCGCCCCGAGCAACCAATCCCGGACACGATTGCAATGTCCTTGGGGTCCAGCTGCATCGCCGCGAGCGCCTGCGTGAACGCGGCCAGGTCGCCGAAGTCACCGCACCCCGGGCACCAGATGGGCTCGACGTCGTTCTTGTAGTCCCTGGCCTTGAGCGTGGTTGCCTGAGTCATCGGGTTTCCTCCGTGTTCCTAGACGTGCTCCGAGAGCGTGGCGTAGACTTCGTCCGACGTGAACGGCAACCCCGTGCACTGATTCACATCGACAAACTCGGTTCCGTTGGCGCGCACGTTCGACCGCAGATGCTTGGAGAACTGCGCGGTGTGGTTTTCCTCGAACACCACCACCTTCTTGAGCGGCGCGAGGAATCCGCCGATCGCATCGATCGGCAGCGGGTTCAGCACCTTGGGATGGAGCTGCGCGACCTTCAGTCCCTGGGCGCGCAACTTTTCCAGCGCCTCGGCGATGGGTCCCTCGGTGGACCCCCACCCGATGACGCCGATGTCGGCGCCACCACCGTCGTCGAGGATGCCGTTGCCGTGGGCGTTGAGTTCACCCGCGAGCGTGTCGAGCTTGCGGAATCGCTTGGCGACCATGCGGGTGCGATTCTCGGGAGTGTAGTTGGCCGCGCCCGCCTCGTCGTGTTCGAGGCCGGTTGCGACAAACATGCCGTTCGCCATCCCGGGGAGCGCAACCGGCGAGACCCCGCTCTCGGTGTCCGCGAAGCGGTTGTAGTTCTCGAGCATCGCGGCGGTCGGCGTCGCGCGGTCGTCCAGCCGGATCCCGGAGAGATCCGGGGTGGACAACGTCCGCGTGCGGTAACCCATCGACTGGTCACTCAGCAGGATCACCGGCGTCTGGAAGCGTTCGGCCAGATTGAACGCGTTGACCGCCTGGTGGAAACAATCCTCGATGCTCGTCGCGGCGAGCACGATCCGCGGCGCCTCGCCGGAACTGCCGTGCATCGCGAACATCAGGTCCGCCTGCTCGGTCTTGGTGGGCATGCCGGTGCCCGGTCCGCTGCGCATCACATCGACCACCACCACCGGGATCTCGGAGATCGACGCCATCCCGATCAACTCGCTCATCAGGCACAGTCCCGGCCCCGACGTCGCCGTCATGGACTTGGCTCCGGTGTACGACGCGCCCAGACAGGCGGCGATCGCGGCGATCTCGTCCTCGGCCTGGACCACGTTGCCACCAAACGCGGGCAGGTGCTTCATCATGAACTCGAGCACCTGGGTGGCGGGCGTGATGGGATATCCCGCGACAAACCGGCATCCGCCGGCGATCGCACCCAGACTCAGCGCCTGGTTGCCGGAGAGGACGATGCGACCGTCGGGCCTGGATCCGGTGCGCGACGGCGCGAGTTGCAATTGCTTGAGACGCGGGTCGGTGCGCAGCACCGAATACCCCGCTTCGAACGCCTTGAAGTTGGTGGCGACCACGTCGCCACCCTTGCGTTTGAACTTCTTTTCGATCAGCGCGCGCGCCGGCTCCGGCGGCATGTCGAGCACACCGATCATCGCGGCCAGCGCGACGATGTTCTTGGCGATACGCGCGCCGCTCTCGCGCATGGCAATTTCGTGCAGCGGCACTTCGACACGTTGGAACGGATAATCTTCCGGAACGCTGCAGTGTTTGGGATCGAACAGCAGCACCGCGCCCGGACTCATGCGCGCCCCCCACACGTCGAACGCTTCCTGGTTGAATGCCATGAGAATGTCCGTATCCCGGCCAATCGAATGAATGGGGTCGACGCTGATGCGCACCTGCATCATCGCGAGGCCACCCTTGATCTCCGCGGGATAGGAACGGAATGTGAAGACCTCGAGACCCGCATCCACCGCGGACCGTGTGAGGATTTCCGCGGTGCTGATGACACCCTCGCCGCCTTCGCCGGCGACGCGGACGGTGATTTCATTTCGTGGCATGGGCAACTCCCAGATGGTTAGGCATTGGGCAGCAGTATATCAGACAATCGTGGGCTGGGGAAATGCAACTCAATGTGATGGCTCCGGTTGCACTCATCGGATCGCCAGCGGCAACTCCCCCGCCGGGATCACGCCGGCGGTTCGCCGCTCAAGATCGAGCAGTCCGCGCTTCATCTCGAGTCCCCCGCCGAATCCCACCAGGCGGCCGGTGGCGCCGATAACCCGATGGCACGGCAGCACGATGGGAACCGGGTTCCGGTTGCACGCCATTCCGACCGCGCGCGCCGCGCCCGGCCGGCCCACGCGGGCCGCCATCTCTCCATAGGATATCGTCTTGCCGAACGGGATGTTCCGCAGTTCCCACCAGACCGCACGCTGGAACGGGGTGCCGTCGAGCACCAGCGGAACGTCGAACGTGCACCGTTCGCCGCGGAAGTAGTCGAGAATCTGCCGCGTCGCGTCGCATTCGAGGCCCGGTTCGAGACGCCAGTCGGCGGACAGTGCGTGCGACGCACCGGGACCGATGGCCACGCGCTCGAGTCCGCGGTCGCTCCACGCAACCGCCACCCGGCCCATCGGTGTCTCCAACCATGTGTACGCGACCATCGCCATCCACCTCGTTCCCCCATGCATACATGACGCCCGCGCACTGTGCCAGCGGATTTATTGGCCGGGGAAGGCCGTTGCGCCGGGCGCCGGCGATGGGCCAGAATGCCCGGATGCGCGCCTTGCGGAAGACCGTTGCGTTCGCGATCGCGGGAATGCTCCCGCTGCTCGCGTGTTCGCGCCCGGACTCGACCCCGGGACGCGCCGCGTCGCCGGCCTACGCGGGCGCCGAGGCGGTGTCCATCGCGCGCATCACGTTTGACGACGGCGACACGTTCTACGTGGACGGCAACCCGATCCGTGTGCTCGGTATCGACACGCCGGAAATCCGTCATCCATCGGTGGGCATTCTGACCGACCAGCCGTACGGGCGCGCGGCGGCGGAGTCCACGCGGGTCTTGATCGAGCGGTCGCATGGGGTGGAAATCGCGGCCGGCGGCTTCGATCGCTACCACCGCCGCCTCGCGCACGTGTTCGTGGATGGAGAACTGCTCGCGGTCCGGCTGCTGGAGATGGGCCTCGCGTATGAAACCGTCAGTCACTACGGCGACAACGGATTTCCCGACCTCGCGGATCGCGTGCTGCGCGCGTCAGCCGCGGGACCGCGCCCGGTATTCGAAGAACCCTACAGGTGGCGGAGGGAAAATCAGCGCCGCGAACCGCGGGATGCGGGCGACGGAGTGCCGGTCCCGGCGCCCGGATCCTAGCCGCTAGCCGCGCGCGGCCGACACGATCAGGGCCGTGGTGATCAACTGTCCCACATGCCGGGACGTATGCTCGGCGGCGTGGAACAGCAGCCCGAGCACGGTGGTCTCGAACCGCTGGCGGCCGATGCTCCGGTCGCTCAACAGCGAATTTTCGGGCGTGCAACGCAGCTGGCGCAACGCGCGTTCGACCGCGGCGTCCAGCTGGTCGAGCAGTTCGGCTGCGTCGGCGTCGAATTCGGCCGCGCGCTCCACCGCCAGCGCGGCGCGTTGCGAATCGCTGAGTGCCTCCCCGCGCGCATAGGTCATCAGCCGGTCGAGCGCATGCGCGGCGTGGAAGAGGTGGAACGCCACGGATGCCGCCCCGCCGGGTCGCGCCAGCAACTCATCACGGGTCAGGCCGGCGACGGCGTCGCGGGCGTCTTCGGCGGCCTGCGCCAGTGCATGGGCGACCGGCATCAGCAGCGCCGGAATCCCGTACACGGGACCGCGCAACCAGACTTCCAGGCGGACGGTGGTCATGACGTTCTCCTTACTGGGCCCGATCACAGTGTAGTCGCATTCAGCGTGCGCGCCCACCGGTAACCCCAGCACCCGGGCGGTCAGTCGCCGCGCAACCGCCGCTCGAGTACCTCACCCAGCAGCCGGGCCGTCGCGGCCGCGTCCAGCGTCGGGATATAGGCCTTCAGAATCGCGGCGGTCACGGCCGGAACGCTGGCGAGGTCGCGCTGGACCAGATACACCGGGGTCCAGCGCGGCGCGAACTTGCTCTTGAATGCAAACAGGGACTTGAAATTGTAGAACGCGTCCGACCCTTCGTACACGCGCCCCAGCACGCGCGGCAACAGCGGCGCGTCTTCGTCCCGGTCGAGGTCGGCGAGCGGCGCCACCCCCAGCGTGGCCTCGCTGTACCCGCGGTCGCGAAACGTCAGCAACGACGACGCAATCAGGAACTCCATCACACCCGGCATGCGTTCCTCGCGACGCCGCATCAGGTCGATGGTCCATCCGTTGCCGGCATAGACGGGCAGCCAGGTGGCAAATGCCTGCACGACGCCGTCGGATCCGATCGCCAGCGCCACCTCGACGTCGGGGTCGTCGACGTCGCCGGTCTTCCCCAGCGTAAAGCCGATCTCGGGCAGTTCCCTGCCCTCCATCCATTCGCGCCCGATCTCGTCGAGTTGCGCGCGGTACGACGCCGGTACCGACCCGCCGGCAACCAGCTCGAAGTGGACGCCGTCACGCTGCGCGCGGTTGAACGCGGTGCGGACGTCCTGCCACTGCTTGCCGCGAAACTCGAGCCCGTTGAGCGTGATCACGGCGTCCTCGCCGATCTGCACCAGCTTCAGGCCGAGCGCTTCGTATACCGGTCGGCGCGCCTCCGTCGCCGAGAAAAACACCGGATTCCAGCCGTGGGACTCGGCGAAGGTCACGAAGGCCGCGGCGGTGGCGCGCAGCCGGTCGGCCGGCCCCACCGGATCACCCAGAACGACGGCGGTGTGGTCGTTGACCCGGTACGCGAGGTAGCACTCGTCATGGAAGAACAGCGCATTACCCGGCCACAGGGTCATGTAGGACGTTCCCGCCAGTCCGTGCCGCTCCAGGATCCCGCGCGCGCGTTGCTCGTCCTCGGCCGTCGGCTTTGGTGCCAGCGCGCCACGCGTCAGACGCAGGAACGCGACCGCCAGCCCGCCCCATCCCACCAGCGGGATCGATGCAAGGAACCAGCGCGCCGCGGGCGAGTGCCACGTCGTTCGGATATCGGGCGCGAACATCAGCCGTCCCAGCGTCTCGTGCGCCGCGGCGGTGACGTCGAACGGCGGGACGAACCGTTGCCGCAGCATCACAAACCCGATCGCCGTGTATGCGACCAGCAGGAGCGCGCTCCCGACCAGCGCGCGCACGCCGGCACGAACCGACTGCGGATCACCGGGCGCCCGGAATTCGCGACGCCACATGACCAGTGCCGCGATCAGCAGGACCGACAACACGTGCTCAACACCGGGCGCCCCCGCCTGCCACTGCAAAGACGTGGAGATCGCGAGCAGCAGGAGCGAGATCCACCACGCGCTGCGCCGGCCCCGGCCCAGCGCCGGCGCGAGAAACAACAGCGTGGCGCCGAGCGTGAACAGCAGATGACGCGGCCAGTGCGGGTTGTCGATCGGGATAAGCGCCGCGACGCGCGCAAACCCGGGGTGCTCCGGCAGCACGAACGGCGTCAGCACGTCGACCAGACCGATGCTCATCGCAATCCACGCCACCACCCGGCGGCGTTCGATCCGGTCGAAATGCAGGTCGCGCGCGAGGCCGGGCCACTCCGACGCCTCCTGACGGTACAGCAACGCGCCCACCACGATGCCCGTCACGAAGGAGATCAGGTGGCTCACGTCCCACACGTGTGCCTCACCGGCGAACGAGAGCAGCAGGTACAGCGCGACCCCGGCAATACCCAGGCGCCGCGTGGTTCGGGGTAGAAAAACCAGCAGCGCGCCCAGCGCCGCCATCGCGCCGTTGGATCCACCGACGTCGAGCTGCGGGGCCAGCGCCTGGGCCCACGCGTTGCCCTCTTTGGCGAGTCCGTGAAGAATCACCGCGTCGCCCACGTACCCCACGACGTGTCCCACCAGGTAGACCAGAATGGTCAGGCGCGTCCCGAGGCGCCACTCGCAG
Source organism: Candidatus Krumholzibacteriia bacterium (assembly GCA_036273975.1). Taxonomy (GTDB): domain Bacteria; phylum Krumholzibacteriota; class Krumholzibacteriia; order WVZY01; family JAKEHA01; genus JAKEHA01. Next base: position 7,057 of record DASUGO010000247.1, on the reverse strand, counting down.
CCGCCGACGAACACCAGGATGGTCGGGATCAGCGAAAGCGCCATGTACGGGCGAAGAATCTGGAACGTCGCGAGCAGGAGGTGCAGCGGGGCGGGGCTGTAGCCACCGTAGCCCCAGTATCGGAGCTGCTCGGGCGAGATGGGATGGGTGAGGGTTCCCGTCACCGCGGTGACGGACAGGATGGCCGCGGTCAGTCCCAGCGAAAACGGGATGCGCGCGAGCAGAATGCCGGCAAAGCGTGGGAACAGTCGCATGTCAGTTCCGGTCCAGCCGGGTGCCGGGCGGCCGGTGCCGACAAACTAGCGCAGACTGACGATTCGTTCCAGCGAATCGCCGGTCCAGCCGAGGACCGTCTCGATGCCGGGGACGACGCCGCTGGGTCCGAGACCGAGCCACAGCACCGCAAGGACCGACGCGATCAGCACCACGCGCACGCCCCAGTCATCGTGCACCGGCTGCTCGGAGGCCGACTTGCGGAAGTACATGTAGACGACAACGCGCAGGTAATAGTAGAGCGACAGCGCGCTGTTGAGCACGCCGATCACGGCCAGGGTCACGAGGCCGCGTTCGACGGCGGCGCTGAACACGTAGTATTTGGCGAAGAAACCGGCCGTCGGCGGGATACCCGCCATCGCGAACATGAACACCGCCATCGCAAACCCCAGCATCGGGCGGCGCAGGCCGAGACCCGACAGGTCCTCCAGCTCCAGCCCGCGCGAGTCGGTACGGTTTTCGATGGCACTGATCAGCGCAAACGCGCCCAGTGTCATGAAGGTGTAGACCAGCAGGTAGAACATCACGCCCGACGCCGCGCGCGTGTTGTCGATTGCCAGCGCCGACATGCCGACCAGGATGTATCCCGCGTGGGCGATGCTCGAATAGGCGAGCATGCGTTTGACGTTGCGCTGTACCAGCGCCACGATGTTCCCCAGCGTCATGGTGGCAATGGCAAGCACCACGATGATATCCGACCACTGCGCATGCGCGGGGAAGAAGCTCATGTAGAACAGCCGCAGGAACGCGGCAAACGAGGCCGCCTTCACCGCACCCGCCATGAAACCCGTGATCGGCGACGGGGCGCCCTGGTAGACATCCGGCACCCACATGTGAAACGGCACCGCAGACACCTTGAACACGAATCCCACCAGGATGAGCGCGATCGCAAACAGGAACACCGGCGACTTCACCAGCCCGCGGCCGACCACTTCGACCACGATGGCCTTGAAGTTGAGCGTCCCGAGCAGGCCATACATGATCGACATCCCGTACAGGAAGAACGCGATCGCGAACCCGCCCAGCAGGAAGTACTTCATCGCCGCTTCGTTGGCGAGGAGGTCGCGGCGGCGGAAACCCACCATGACGTAGATCGCGAGACTCATCAACTCGAGTCCCAGGAACACGCTCATCAGATCGTAGGCGGTAACCAGCACGAACATGCCCGCGAGGGAAAGCAGCAACAGCGCGTAGTATTCGCCGCGGAGGATGTCGAAGCGGGCCAGGTAGTTCCCCGAAACCAGAATCGTCCCGAGCGATGAGATCGTACACAGTCCAGCGAAGAACAGGCCGAAGCGGTCGACAATCAGCATGCCGTTGAGCATCGGCCAGCCATCCGCGTTCCACAGCGACACGATGCTGGCCAGCGCCGCCACGTGCACCACACCGGCGAACCAGCCCTGGGCGCGCGCGGTCCGCGTGGACACCGCGCTCCAGCCCAGCAGCACGCACGCGCCGCCGGTAAGGATGAACAGCGGCATCATCAGCTTGACCATCTCCGCGGTAAACATTGGCATCAGTTCTCTCCCACCTTCACGTCCACCGCCGGCTTGCCGGAGAGCATCGCCTCATCCACGACGGCCCCCTCGCGCGCGTTCATCGCGGCGCGGTACGACGTCATCTGTTCGACGAACTGGTTCACCGCGGGCTCCATGCGACTCACGAACGGTTTCGAATAGACGCCCATCCAGAAGATCATCGCGATGAGCGGGATGAACACCGCGATCTCGCGCAGCGACAGGTCCTTGAGACCGCTGTTCTTCTCATTGGTGACCTCGCCAAAGAACATCCGCTGGTACATCCACAGCATGTAGATGGCGCCCAGCACGACGCCGGTGGCGGCCAGAATGCCCCACCATGCGTTGGCCTGGAAGGCGCCCACCAGAATCAGGAATTCGTGCACAAAACCGTTGAGCGGCGGCAGCCCGATGGACGAGAGCGTCACGACCATGAAAACGGTCGCGTAGACGGGCATCACCCGCGTGAGGCCGCCGTACTCGGAAATCAGCCGCGTGTGCCGGCGCTCGTAGATCACGCCGACCAGGAGGAACAGCGCGCCGGTGGAAATACCGTGGTTGATCATGCCCAGGATCGCGCCCTCCACCGCGTGGGTGTTGAGCGCCACCAGGCCGAGCATCACGAAACCCAGGTGGGAGACCGACGAGTACGCCACCAGCTTCTTGACGTCCTTCTGGACCATCGCGACGAGCGCGCCGTAGATGATGCCGATGATGGCCAGCGTCGCGATCAGCGGGATCGCGCGGATGGCGGCTTCCGGGAACAGTGGCATCGCGAAACGGATGAAGCCGTAGGTGCCCATCTTGAGGAGAACGCCGGCCAGGATCACCGAACCGGGCGTCGGGGCCTCGACGTGCGCATCCGGCAACCAGGTGTGGAACGGGAACATCGGGACCTTGATCGCGAACGCCAGCGCGAACGCGAGGAACAGCAGCCACTGCTGCTGCGCGGACAGCGAGGTCGAAAGCAGCACGCCAAGGTCGAAGCTCAGCGAACCCGTCTGCACCTTGCTTTGGTGGACGAGGTACAGGATCGCGATCAGCATGAGCAGCGATCCGACCATCGTATAGATGAAGAACTTCACCGTGGCGTAGATCTTCCGCTCCCCGCCCCACATCCCGATCATGAAGTACATCGGGATCAGCATGGCCTCCCAGAAGATGTAGAACAGAAACATGTCCATCGAGATGAACGCGCCGATCATCGCCGTCTCGAGGAACAGCACACAAACGAAGAACTCCTTCACCCGGTCCGATATCGAATTGAGGCAGCCCAGAATCGTGATCGGGGTCAGGAACGTGACCAGCATTACCAGGAACAGGCTGATGCCATCGATGCCGATGTGGTAGGCGATGCCCAGCGACGGCAGCCACGGGGCATCGACGACGAACTGCATATCGGGGTTGGCGACGAAGCCCTGCACGAGCTTCAGCGACACCACGAACACCGCAATCGACGCCGCCAGCGCGAAGCCCTTGATGGCCCCGACCGCGCGCGCGGGCATCAGCGCCACGACGACGGCGGCGAACAGCGGCAGAAATGTAACCAGACTCAGAATATCCACGCTATTTCACCAGCTCATAGACCAGGTACAGGAAACCGATCAGCATGAAGAACGCGTAGGTGCGCACCACACCCGACTGCACCAGCCGCAGCGTCGCACCCACCAGGCGGGCGGTGATGCCCAGCCCGTTGACGACACCCTCGATGATGCCGGCGTCGATCAGCCGGTACATGATCTTGTCCGCGATCGCGTAGCCCGGGCGCACGATGGCGCGCTCGTAGAGTTCGTCGACGTAGTACTTGTTGAAGACCAGCGTGTAGAAGCCGCCCATGCGCGACGTGAACGCCGCGGCGGCGCCGGGCATCTGCACGTACAGCACACGCGCGAACAGGATGCCCGCCAGCGCCACCACCACCGACACCACCATCAGTATCAGTTCCATGCTGGAGGACCCGTGTCCACCCGCCTCGGCGGCCACCGTTACGGCGCTCATGCCGGCCGCGCCCACACCCATGCCGTGCCCGCCCGCGTGGCCCGCGAGCACCGGCTCCAGCCAGTGGTGGAACAGGTTGGGGCCACCCAGCACCGCCGGGACGCCCAGGAATCCCACCACGACCGCACCCGCGGCGAGCACCACCAGTGGCATCGTCATCGCCGGCGGCGACTCGTGCAGGTGGTGTTTCGCCTCTTTCGACACGTTGTCCTTGCCGTGGAAGGTCAGGAACACCGCGCGGAACACGTAGAAGGCGGTCATGCCCGCGGTCGCGAGACCGATGACCCACAGGAAGCGCGGCATCCACTCGGGGCCGACGGTCGCGTTGAACGTGCTCCAGAGAATCTCGTCCTTCGAGAAGAATCCGGCCAGCGGCGGTACGCCCGCGATCGCGAACGACGAGATCAGGAACGTGAGCCAGGTGATCTTCATGTGTTTCGACAGCTGGCCCATCTTGAACATGTCCTGCTCGCCGGACATGCCGTGGATCACCGAGCCGGCGCCGAGGAACAGGCACGCCTTGAAGAAGGCATGCGTGACCAGATGGAAGACGCCGGCCGAATACGCCCCCACGCCCACGGCGAGGAACATGTAGCCGAGCTGGCTGACGGTGGAATACGCGAGCACCTTCTTGATGTCACGCTGGGCGAACCCGATGCTCGCCGCGAATATGGCGGTGATGCCGCCGACCAGCGCGACCACGGCGGACGCGGCGGGCGCCATCTCGAACAGGAAATTGAGACGCGCGATCATGTACACGCCGGCGGTGACCATGGTGGCGGCGTGGATGAGTGCGCTGACCGGCGTCGGACCGGCCATCGCGTCCGGCAGCCAGACATAGAGCGGAATCTGCGCCGACTTGCCGCACGCGCCGACGAACAGCAGCAGGCACGCGGCCACGGCGACCTTGCTGAACGCCTCGTGGTGGATGCCGGCCATTGCGCGCAGCGACGGCACGTCGAGCGTGGGGTCGCCGAGGTGCAGCGTCACCATGAACAGGATGAACATCCCGATCAGGAACGCAAAGTCGCCGACGCGGTTGACGATGAACGCCTTCTTGCCCGCCGCGGCGTTGGCGATGTCCTTGTACCAGAAGCCGATCAGGAGGTAGGAGCACAGCCCCACGCCCTCCCAGCCGACGAACAACAGCGGCAGGTTCTTCGCCATGACCAGCGTCAGCATGGCGAACATGAACAGGTTCAGATAGGAGAAGAAGCGCGCGAATCCGCGGTCGCCGTGCATGTAGCCGGTGGAATAGACGTGGATGAGCGAGCCGATTCCGGTGACCACCAGCAGCATGGTCATCGACAGCGCATCGACCCAGTAGGCAAAGTCGACGTGCACCGCCCCCGCGGATATCCACGTGAACAGCGTGGTCTCGATGATGCGGTCATCCGGCGCCATCCCGCGCATCGCGAGGAAGAGGCGAACCACCACCACAAAGGAGATGATCGGCGCCGCGCAACCGATGAGCGAAATCAGGCGCTCGTTGGGACCCTTCTCGCGCCCGCTGTAAATGAGGGCCAGCAGCCCGTTGAGGGCGGCGCCCACCAGTGGCGCGATCGGGATGATCCAGAGCATGTTCGACATTTGCCGGTTCCTTCGCTAGTCGCGCATCAGGGTCAGGTCGTCGGCCTGAACCGTGGTGCGATTGCGGAACAACATCACGAGAATCGCGAGACCGATTCCAGCCTCGGCGGCGGCCAGCGCCATGACGAAGAACGCGATCACGTGCCCATCCATGCTCCCGGCGGCGTTGCGCGCGAACGCGACAAACGACAGGTTGACCGCGTTCAGCATGAGTTCGATGGACATCAGAATCACCAGCAGGTTGCGGCGGAACAGCACGCCGAACGCGCCGATGAAGAACAGGATCGCGCTCAGATACAGGTAATGGTTGAGAGTGACTTCGCCCAACTAGATCACCTTCTTGGCCAGCAGAACCACGCCGACCACCGCGACCAGCAGGATCAGCGAAATGACTTCGAACGGATAGATGAAGTCGGACAGCATCAAACGCCCCACGGCCTCGATGCTGCCGAAATCCGCCGCCATGTCAACCGCGGGCGGCTGCAGGCCGGAGAACACCTTGATCGCGCCAAACGCGCCCGCCGCGCAGACGACGGCGGTAAATAGCAGGCGCATCCAGCCAACCGGCGCTTCCTCCAGCTCTTCCTTGTTCAGGTTCAGGAGCATGATCGTGAATATGATGAGCACCATGATGGCGCCCGCGTACACGAGGACCTGCAGGATGAACACGAACTCGGCGTTCAGCATCGCAAACAGGCCGGCCAGCGAAACCAGCGACAGGATGAGCGCGAACGCCCCCGAGAGCGGGTTGCGCTGGCTCACCATGATCAACCCGCCGGCCACCGCCAGCACCGCGAACAGATAGAAGAGAATCGTCATACGTCAGCCGCCGATCAGGACCAGCACGACGGCGGTCACGAGAATATTGATGAACGACAGCGGAATCATGTTCTTCCACCCCAGCCGCATGAGCTGGTCGTAGCGGAAGCGCGGCAGCGACCAGCGCACCCAGATGAAGACCCAGCACCAGAAGATGGTCTTGAACGCGAACGATGAGATCTGGACGACCAGCGCCACCGTGCGCGCGCCCCACTCCGGCAACCCGCTCATCGCCATCACCTTGACCAGCGCCAGCAGCATGCCCGCGCCCACCACCACGTTGAACACGCCGAGGACGTTGCCCTCCTGGTCGCGCAGGTCGTTGAAGCCGCCGCGCATGCGCCGTGCCCAGAAGAACATCAGCGCTCCGAAGGCCAGCGCGCCCGCGCCCCCGACGCCCAGCATGACCTGCAGCCAGGTATGCGCGTTGGCAACGATGGTTTCGGTGGGAAAGTACGGCACCTGCCAGCCGCCGAAGAACAACGTCGTGATCATCGCCGATGACAGCACGATGGCCGCGTACTCGCCCATGTAGAACAGCGCGAAGCGCATGCCACTGTATTCGACGTGGTAGCCGGCCACGATTTCGGATTCGCCCTCGGGCAGGTCGAACGGGTTACGGTTGGTCTCGGCGAACGCCGCGACGATGAAGAGGATCGCGCCCAGCGGCTGCACGAAGACGCCCCACTTGGGCAGGAACCCGAACAGCAGGTCGCCCTGGCCGCGCACGATGTCGTTGAGCTGCGCGCTCTGGAACACCATGAAGATGCCGACCAGCGCCAGCCCGAGCGGGATTTCGTAGCTGATCATCTGCGCCGTGGAGCGAAGGCCGCCCATCAGCGCGAACTTGTTGTTGGACG
>DASUGO010000246.1:0-6448 GCA_036273975.1 Candidatus Krumholzibacteriia bacterium | reverse complement strand
GGCACCGGCGTTGTAGCATCCGGGTTCAACTCGCTTAACCCGGGCCTGCGGCCCACGGAGCATTCCCATGACTTTGCGCGCCATCATTCTGTCCGTGCTTCTGTCTCTCGCCCTCCCCGGCAGCGGGCAGATCGCCACCGCCGCCGAGCCTCCCGTTGCGGCGCGCGAGCCGCACTTCACCGTGACACACGGCGACACGCTGAAAGATGACTACTACTGGATGCGTGAGAAGACCAGTCCCCAGGTGCGCGCGTACCTCGAGGCGGAAAATGCATACACGGCCGCGGTCATGGCGCCGACGGCCGGCCTGCAGGAGAAGCTCTACGGCGAGATGCTGTCGAGGATTCAGGAAACGGACACCGACGTGCCGTACCGCGACGGCGACTACTTCTACTACACCCGCACCGAGGCCGGACGCCAGTATCGCATCCACTGCCGCCGCAAGGGCAGCATGGATGCGCCCGAAGAAGTGCTGCTGGACGTCAACGCGATGGCCGAAGGACAGGCGTTCTTCCGGCTCGGTGACGTGCTGCCGAGTGACGACGGAAACATGCTCGCGTATACCACCGACACAACCGGTTTCCGGCAGTACCACCTGAACGTCAAGGATCTGCGCACGGGTGAACTGATCGCCGACGTCGCCGAGCGCGTGACGTCGCTGGCGTGGGCGGCGGACAACGCAACGCTGTTCTACGGCCAGGAGGACGAGGTCACGAAACGATGGGACCGGGTATTCCGCTACGTTGTCGGCTCGGACCGCGCCGAACTGGTGCGCGAAGAGCCCGACGAGCTGTTCGACCTGTACGCGTACCGGTCACGCAGCCGCGATTACGTTTTCCTGGTGGCGAGCAGCTCGACGACCAGCGAGACCTGGTACGTGCCGGCCGCAGCTCCCACCCAGCCGCCGGTGTCGCTGGCCGGGCGCCGCGACGGCCTCGAATACTACGCGGACCACTCCGGGAGGCACTTCTACATCCGCACCAATGACCGGGGGCACAACTTCCGCATCGTCAGGGCGCCGGTGGATTCCCCGGGCGAGGCGAACTGGGAGCAGGTGTGGGGACATCGCGAAGACGTGATGCTGGAGGATCTCGAGTGCTTCGAGCGGTTCCTCGTCGTGATGGAGCGCGAGGACGGTCTGCCGATGATCCGCGTGACCGACATCCGCTCCGGCAAGTCGCACCGCCTCGATTTTCCGGAACCGTCGTACGTCGTCGAACTGGGCGACAATCACGAGTTCAGCGCCACGGTGCTGCGTTTCGTCTATGAGTCCCTGGTGACACCGTCGTCGGTGTTCGACTACGACATGAAGGCACACGAGCGCGTTCTGCTCAAGGAGGAGCCGGTGCCCGGCTATGCCCGCGGCGCCTACCGGGCGGAGCGCATCTACGCGAAGGCGGCGGATGGCACGAACATTCCGATCTCGATCGTCTATCGTGGCGACAAGCGTCCGAAGAACCGCCCGCTGCTGTTGCTCGGCTACGGATCCTACGGCTATCCCAACGACGTGTGGTTCTCGTCCGACCGCGTGAGCCTGCTCGATCGCGGGGTCGTATTTGGCATGGCGCACGTTCGCGGGGGCGGAGAACTGGGCAAGGCCTGGCACGAGCACGGGCGGTTGATGGAGAAGAAGAATACGTTCACGGATTTCATCGCGTGTTGTGAACACCTGATCAAGAAGGGGTACACGACGCGCGACCAGCTGGCGGTGACCGGACGCAGCGCGGGTGGCCTGCTGATGGGCGCGATCGTCAACATGCGGCCGGATCTGTTCAAGGTGGTGGTCACGGGCATGCCGTTTGTCGACATGATGAACACCATGCTGGACGCGTCAATGCCGTTGACGACCGGTGAGTACCTGGAATGGGGCAATCCCAACCAGAAGGATGCCTACGACTACATGAAGAGCTATTCACCCTACGACAACGTGGGGCACCACCCGTATCCCACCATGCTCGTAAAGACGTCCTTCAACGACAGCCAGGTGATGTACTGGGAGCCGGCGAAATGGGTGGCGAAACTGCGTGCCAACCGGACTGGCGACAACCTGCTGCTGTTCCAGACCAAACTCGAGCCGGGCGGGCACGCGGGCGCATCCGGCCGCTACGACCGCCTGCACGACCTGGCGTTCGAATACGCATTCATCCTGACACAGCTCGGAATCGCCGAGTAGGAAGAGACATCGTGACGAACTCGCATGCAGATGCCAGCCGCTGGTTGCCGTTGCTGTCCGACATCGCCGACATCGCCGACGAGATTGCATTGCGCTGGTTCGGCGAGCCGCGCCTGCGCGTCGACGACAAGTCGGACGGTTCCCCGGTGAGCGAGGCCGACCGCGCGATCGAGGCGATGGCACGTAAGCGGGTCAGCGAGCGGCACCCGGAACTGGGCGTATTCGGCGAAGAGGAAGGCGACACTTCGAAGCCCGGTGAGCCGCGCCTGATCATCGATCCCATCGACGGGACGCGCAACTTCGTGCGCGGGATTCCCATCTTTGCGTCGCTGCTTGCCATCGAACACGCGGGCGTGTTGCTGGCCGGGCTGGTGTCGGCGCCGGCGCTGCGCGCGCGCTGGCACGCAACGCACGGGGGCGGTGCGTTTCGCGACGGAAAGCGTATCCACGTTTCGCCGGTGGCGGATCTCTCCGCCGCGCACCTGTTCCATGCCGACCTGAGCGGTCGTGCGGAGACCGCGCCACCCGAACGTCTGCAGCCAATTTTCCGCCGCGTGCTGCGCACGCGCGGGTTCGGCGACTTCTACCAGCACATGCTGGTCGCCGAGGGCGCGGGCGAAATCGCAATCGACCCGAAGGTCAAGCCGTGGGATGTGGCCGCGGTGAAGATCGTCGTGGTCGAGGCCGGCGGGAGGTCCACGTCGTTTGCCGGGGATGAGGGCATTGGCGAGAGCACGCTGCTGTCCACCAACGGTCTGCTCCATCAGACCGTGGTCAACGCACTGGCGCTGCCTGCAGCCCCCGCTCGGACGAGGTGAGCGCGTGCGCAACCCGCCGACAAGACTCCTGCCGCCGGGCTATTTCCTGTTGTCGCTGGTCACCATTGCCGTTGCCAGCTGGCTGCTGCCGGGGTCGCCACCGGCCGGGACACTGTTTCGCTGGCTGGCGCTCCCGCCGTTTGTGATCGGCGTCGCACTGTTCGTTTTTACGGTCGCGAATTTCAAGCGCACGCGCACGCCGCTCCGGCCACTCAAGGAGGCCGGCGTGCTGATGACCGGGGGAACATTCCGGTTCAGCCGCAATCCCATCTATCTCGGTATGACGCTGGTGCTGATGGCGGCCGCCATCTATTCCGGGGTGCCGTACCTGTTTGTGGTACCCCTGCTCTTCGCGGTCATCATCCAGAAGCGCTTCATCGAACTCGAAGAGGAGTTCCTTACCGAGCACTTCGGAGACGCGTACCTCGAGTATCGTAAGCGCGTCCGCCGCTGGCTGTGATTTTGTTCAGATTGTCTGCAAGGAGTGACGCATGGCGTGGGTCTATCTGGTTATCGCGGGAATCATGGAGTGGGGCTGGCCGATGGGGCTCAAGTTCGCCGCCAATCCGGCCCACCGGCTGTGGGCGATCCAACTGGCGATCGTGTCGATCGTATTGAGCGGATACTTCCTGTTTCTCGCGCAGAAATCGCTGCCCATCGGGACCGCCTATGCCGTCTGGACCGGCATCGGCGCCGTGGGGACGTTTGTACTCGGCATCCTGGTGCTGGGCGAGCCCGCGCAACCCGCACGCTTCGTGTTCGTCGGACTGATCCTCGCCGGGATCCTGGGTCTCAAACTCGCTTCGTGAGGTTCTGGTCCGTTGCGGGCGGTCACACCGCCGCGGGACGCTTGGACGCCACCTTGCGCAGCTGGTCGTTGAGGATCTTCTTGCGCAGGCGGATGGACTTGGGCGTGATCTCCACCAGTTCGTCGTCAGCGATGAACTCGAGCGCGAACTCCAGCGTCATCTCGCGCGGCGGGGTGAGCTGGATGGCGTCGTCGGCACCCGACGAACGCATGTTGCTGAGCTTCTTTTCCTTGATGGCGTTGACGACGAGGTCCGAACCCTTGTTGTTGACGCCGATGACCATACCCTCGTAGACCGCGTCGCCGGGGTGGATGAAGATCTCCCCGCGTTCCTCGAGACTCCACAGCGCAAACGCGACCGCGTTGCCGGGGTGGAGCGCAATCTGCACGCCGTTGTTGCGGTGCGGCATGTCGCCCTTGTAGACCTGGTACTCGCGGAAGTTCTGGTACATCACGCCGGTGCCGCGCGACATGGTGAGAAACTCGTTGCGGAAGCCGATCAGCGCGCGCGTCGCAACGATGAACTCCATGCGAATCGTGCCCACCGCGCTCGTCGTCATGCTTTTCATCTCCGCCTTGCGGCGGCCGAGCGCGTCGATGACCGAGCCCTCGTAGCCCGGGTCGACCTCGATGACGACTTCCTCCACCGGCTCCAGCAGTCCGTCGTCGGTCTCCTTGAGAATGACGCGCGGGCGCGAGACTTCCATTTCGTAGCCCTCGCGGCGCATCGTCTCGATGAGAATCGCGAGGTGGAGTTCGCCGCGGCCGGACACCTTGAAGCGTTCGCCGCCGTCGGCCTCGTCGACGCGGATACCCACGTTGATCATCGCCTCGTGTTCGAGGCGCTCGCGGATGTGGCGGGACGTCAGGAAGCGGCCGCCGTCCTGGCCCGAAAGCGGACTCGTGTTGTGCGAGAAGAACATCGAGATGGTCGGCTCGTCGATCTTGATCAGCGGCAGCGCCTCGGGGCGGTCCGGCGAGGTCAGCGTCTCGCCCACGTGGACGTCCTCGACGCCCGCGATCGACACGATGTCACCGGCGAACGCCTCCTGCACCTCGATGCGCCGCAGGCCGAGGTAGCGCAGGATGCGCGTCACCTTGGACTTGATCATGGTGCCGTCGCGCTTGATCAACGTCACCGGCGCGCCCATCTTGATCGAGCCGTGGTAGATGCGCCCGCTGCCGATGCGCCCGACGTAGGAGTCGTAGTCGAGCATCGTGACCAGCATCTGGAAGGGCTGGTCGAAATCGGCGATGGGGGGCAGCACGCGGTGCACGATGGTTTCGAGCAGCGGCTTGAGGTCGGTGGACGGCTCGTCGAGGTCGAGCGTCGCCCAGCCGTCGCGACCGGAGGCGTACACGATGGGGAAGTCCAGCTGTTCGTCGGTGGCGTTGAGTTCGCAGAACAGGTCGAAGGTGAGCGTGGCGACTTCGTCCGGCCGCGCGTGTGGCCGGTCGATCTTGTTGACGACCACGATGGGCTTGAGGTGCAGTTCCAGCGACTTCTTGAGCACAAACTTGGTCTGCGGCATCGGACCCTCGAAGGCGTCCACCAGCAGCAGCACGCCGTCGACCATGCGCAGGATACGTTCGACCTCGCTGCCGAAGTCGGCATGGCCCGGGGTGTCGACGATGTTGATCGTCATGTCCTTGTACTTGAAGGACGCGTTCTTGGAGAAGATCGTGATCCCGCGCTCTTTCTCCAGCGGGTTGGAATCCAGAATCGTGACTTCGCCTTCCTTGAACGTATGCGCACCCGCCTGTTTCAGCATCGCGTCGACGAGCGTGGTCTTCCCGTGGTCGACGTGGGCGATGATGGCGATGTTGCGGACGTCCTTGCGGCGCTTCTGATTCGGCATGATCCTGATTCCGTTCCGCCCCGCTCGGGGCGCGTTTCCCGCTCGCGCGGTTAAAAATTGAAAAAGGGATAAAAGGAAGGGCCGTCGAGCGGCCCTCATTGCACCCTGGCGGTTGAAGCCCGTAATATACGGCAAAGCCAGTTCGCTGGCAATGGCGGAACATGCGCTCATACCGGTCCAGAAACACCCGTTCCCGGGGCTCGGCCCGCTCCCGGAAGGGATGGGCGGGGCGCCTGGCGCGCGCGTTGGGGTGGGTGGCGGTGGTCTTCATGGCCGCGACGCTCATTCCGGTGGTGGCGCTGCGCTGGATCGACCCGCCCACGAGCGCATTCATGGTGGAGCGGAGAGTCGCGGGCGTTCTGGCTCCCGCGCGGCGCGTGCCCATCGCTTACACCTGGACCGGCTGGGACCGCATCTCACCCCAGCTCAAGCTCGCCGCGGTTGCGGCGGAGGATCAGAATTTCCTTACCCATGCGGGCTTCGATTTCGCGTCGATCCGCAAGGCAGTTGAACAGCGTGAGCGGCAGGGGCGGCTGCGGGGTGCAAGCACCATCTCCCAGCAGGTCGCGAAGAACCTCTTCCTGTGGCCAGGCCGGAGTTTCCTGCGCAAGGGCATGGAGGCCGGGTTTACCGTGTTGATTGAATTGCTGTGGCCCAAGCAGCGCATTCTGGAGGTCTATCTCAACGTGGCCGAATTTGGAGATGGTGTCTACGGCGCGGGCGCGGCGTCGCGCAGGTTCTTCAACAAGTCGCCGGCGCGCCTCACGCGGCACGAGGCCGCGCTGCTGGC
>DASUGO010000245.1:0-2299 GCA_036273975.1 Candidatus Krumholzibacteriia bacterium | reverse complement strand
CGCCGGTTAGATGCGTTCGCGCATCGCGTACACCGCGCTGACCGCCGCGATCGGGGTCGCGATGGTCGGCCTGGCGGCGCCAGGCCCGCGGCGCGTGAACATCCGATGGGCCGAGTCGGTGACGCTGGCTCAGCGCGTCGCTGCCGAGCGATCGCTCGGCGTCACGAACCCCCGTGCCGAGGCCGAACGCACCTGGAGCTACGAAGTTCCTGATCCCGCGCTCATTCGCGGCATTGTCTCGAGCAAGCTGATCCAGGACACGCATCACATCGAGCGCGACCATTCGACCTTCTCGCCCGAGGTTCCCGCGTCCCGCGCCCGTGCACGGCGCGTCTACCAGAGCGCACCGTTTCGCGTGGCCACGAATCACTGGCCTCTCATCAGCAGCGTGTTGATGGTGATCGCGATCGCGGCCGCATGGCCGTCGATTCGGGCGACCAGCGCCCGCGCGCCCGATCGTCTGTTGATCCCTTTCATCGTCGGCGCCGCCGTGATCGCGCGGCTCGCGATCATCGCAGGCGGCGGGCAGTTCTACTGGCCTGACGAGGATCGCTACCGCCAGTCGAGGGAGATGGTGGAGGACCTGGCTGCCGGCAATCTGCACATGGCGTGGGACCGTGCGATGGAATCCGCTCACCCGCTCTTCAAGGTGATCGGACTGCTGCCCGCGGCGGTGGAGTGGAACTACGTCCAGGACCCGCGGATACCGGCAGCCTTCTTCGCGATGTTTTCGGTGGTCAACATCTGGCTGCTCGCGGCCGTCGCGCGTCGCCTTGGCGCCGATGCCGCCGAAGCAACGCTCGTTGCCTTGCTGTTTGCGGCGGCCACGTCGTTTCTGTATTTCGCGCGGCATCTCTTTCCCTACGACGCGTCGATGACGTTCGGACTCCTGGCCCTGTGGGCAGGCACGGTGCCCGCCGGTTCCTGGCGAGCGTCGGCAGCGTGCGGAGCCTTGGCCGCGGTCTGTTTTCTCACCTACTTCGGGTACTGGACTCTGGGCGGCGCCGCCTGCGTGATTCATGTCCTGGGCGGGCGCTCGATCGGGACAGTAGTCCGCCGCGGGCCGCTGACGGCCGCTGGACTCGCAGCACCGTTGCTGCTGCTGGTTGGAACGTCCGTCCTCCTGGGCGGAAACATCGTCGCGTACACGCGGACGTTCATGGGCGACGTGAATCAGGGCAGCTTTGCCGAAGGCTGGCGGGTGCCCATCGAGTACCTGTGGCACGCGGAGCACGCGCTGTTGGCGCTCTGGATCGCGGCGGTCGTCGTGTGCCTCGCAGGGTGGCGACGATGGCTCGCGGTGCCGCGTGTGCGTGTGGGGCTTGCCGGACTGCTTTTCATCTATGGCACGTTAACCATCTTCTCGACCGGCTTCGATGCGTTTGTCGTCTATGGGCGGCTGGCGCGGCAGCTCGTCCCGTTCTTCTGCCTGGTGACCGCGGCGGTACTGGCGGGACTTACCGCGCATGCGCGGATGCGGCAGGCGATGCTGTGGGCGGCGGCCGTGGCAGTTGTGATTCAGGCGGCGTTCACTGCCCGTCCTGTGTTCGTGCAGCAATTCCCGCCGGAGTTCATCACCCGCGGTGAACGGATTGCGGGTGAGCACGGCGCATCACACGCGGTCACGTTGTACGCAGCGCACCTGTACCCGCCGGAGAGGCTCCACCGGCCGGCAGGGTATGCCGACGCGTTCGTCGCGCCCCATCCACTGCAATACCTGCCCTATCAGTACGAGGGGTACACGCCCACGGAGCGTGAGTTCCTGCGCTCGACCGACATCCGCATGCGCCTGCTCATCGATGATTGATGAATTATGAATGATGATGTGATTGGGCCATCGATGAAGTGTTCATTGGATCAATGATTCGATCATCGATGGTCAGATCAAATCCTCAAATCATCATTCATCGTTCTGAGATATGCAGCCTCGCGACGTCTACACCGCCCCGGTCACGGACGACCGCCGCATGTGGGATCTGTGGCTGTCGGGCCTTCACCAGCCGTCGATCGTCGCCGCCGAGGAGGCCGGGGTCTTCTCTTCGCTCGCCGCCGCGCCCGCGACCGCCCCGGAACTGGCGGCGCGGCTGAATTTCGATGAGCGGGCGACGATGGTCCTCGTCCGGCTGCTCGCGGCAGTGCGGCTGCTCGATGTGCGGGATGGACGGTATCAGCTCACGGACGAGGCGCGCATCTATCTGGTGAAGGGAAGCCCCTGGTACTGGGCGCCGATGGCCAGCGTTGCAGTCAGCCAATGGCACCGGGATCGACTGCTCGAGAAACTGAAGCAGCGCGGCTCGGA
>DASUGO010000244.1:0-6187 GCA_036273975.1 Candidatus Krumholzibacteriia bacterium | reverse complement strand
GCCACCGGTACCGGATTGTTGTTGGGCAGGTACCAGTGCTCCTGGTGCTCCTTGCCGTAAACACCCGTGTTCGGATTGTTGTCGAGATCGAACCAGAGCCCGTTGTACGCCTGCGCCGCGCGCTGCACGTTGGTGAAATCGTCGCGCGGTGTCACCACCAGCGCACAACTGAACGAAATCGTCTCGCCCGGTTCGATGGCCGCAAACGGTCCCACTGCAATAACCGTACGCAGGTCACTCGGCACGGTACTGTTGCCTTCGATTGTCTGGCTGGAGAGCAACTCATACCGCTCGAAGTCGTTGGTGGGGTCGCCGCCGTCCTCGTACGTCGCGTTCCCCGCGAAACTCGCGTACGTCACCGCCCCCACACTCACGGGGGCCGTGGCGCCGGTCGGGTCGGTAGAATGGTCCAGGATGACAATGCCGCAGTAGCCTGGTGCCTGGCCCGCGTCCCCGTCCACGTCGTACCAGTACGCAAAGTCGTATGTCTGCACGCCCTGCGCGCCTAGGTCAACCGGGATGTCCGCCTGATACGCGGCCGCATCGTCGTTCCAGTAGTTCGGACTATTGCGGTTACCCACGTCGCCATCCGCGAACATGGAGACGTATGCATTTTCGATGGTTTGATCACCGTCGTTGGTAATCCAGAAGGTGAAGCCGACGAAGTCGTCGTAATCGAAATGGCTGAACTGGTAGCTCTCTTCGCGCACCGCCAGGTGCAACGGCCGGTGGTCGGGATAGATCTGGGCCGGATCGTCATCCCGGAATATCCGGCTCAACATCTGGTCGGAAATTGCGGCGTAGTCTTCGTCGATCTGGCCGTCCGCGTCGTTGTCGTAACCGTCCTGGGCGTCTTCGTTGGTCATGCCGTCCATGTCGTCGTCGGCGTTGGCCGACGGAACGCGGTTGCCGCCCGCGTTGCCAAACGCGCTCTCGTACACGATGTCGCGCGGGTCCGAGGACGGACGAAACTCCCATTGGTAGGCCGCGGTGGAAACGCTCGGCACACCGTTCACGATTCCGCCCACCCAGAGGCCCGCAACAAACAGGTATTCGATAGCAGTACCACCGGGCCATTGCGCGGAAGGTGCATTCGAGAATGGATAATTTGCGGTGGGCATCGAGCCTATCAGGCCCCAGTTGGGAGCGTGGACCCACAGATTGCCCACGTCCTGCACCGGAGACCCGTCGAGGACGAACACCCGCTGGGCCCCCTGACCGTCCTTGGAGACCGGGAAAACCGGCGCCACGTTGCGCGCGGTCGCGCCCACAATGAGTGACATGGAAATGCCGAGAAACAAAACCGGGAGGAAAATGTGCCGGGAGCGTATCATGGCTGGTTCCCTTTCGAGACGGGACTCAAATCCATGCTGGCGGGTGGGGCACTAGCGCTAGGTCGGCGAGGTCGGCGGAATCATACTCCCGGCCGCCCCCCCCGTCAAATGTTCCGGGGCGATTGCAGTTCGCGGCCGGATTGGGTATCTTATCCGGGTCCCCAAGTGATTGAATACAAATGAGTATCCACGCCGCGACCGTCGAAGAAACCTACCGCCTGATGGTGGAGAAGCTCTCGCGCGTGGTTCCCGACGTGGAACTGCGTGCCAAGGCTGAACTGGTCTTCCAGATCAACCGCCTCAAGGAGGAGCGCGGCGCGATCATCCTGGGCCACAACTATATGGAGCCCGCGCTCTACCACACGGTCCCCGACGTGGTCGGCGACTCGCTGGAACTCTCGCGCAAGGCGGCGCAGACCGACCGCGACCCGATCGTGTTCTGCGGCGTCCGCTTCATGGCCGAGACGGCCAAGATTCTGAGCCCCGACAAGACGGTGCTGCTGCCGGCGAAGGTCGCGGGCTGTTCGCTGGCGGCCAGCATCACCGCCGAGGACGTGCGCGAACTCAAGCGGCAGTACCCGGGCGTGCCGGTGGTCACTTACGTCAACTGCTACGCGGACGTGAAGGCGGAGACCGACGTGTGCTGCACGTCCAGCAACGCGGCCCGCGTCGTCGAGGCGCTGGGCGCGGACTGCGTGATCTTTCTCCCCGACGAATACCTGGCGCAGAATGTCGCGCGCGAGACCGGCCGCCAGTTGATCTTCCCCACCAAACAGCCGAAGTCGGCGGCGAGTCAGGCCGCGGCGCCCGAGAACCTGCACTACCACCTCGTTGGCTGGGGCGGGCGCTGCGAGGTGCACGAGAAATTCACCGTCGACGACATCATCGCGGTGCGCAAACAGTTCCCCGATGTGGTCGTACTGGCGCACCCCGAGTGCAGCGCGGAGGTCGTCGAGGCATCGGACTTCTCGGGCAGCACCTCGCGTATGATTGACTTCGTGCGCCGCTCGCAGGCGCCGCGCTACCTGCTGCTCACGGAGTGCAGCATGGGCGACAACATCATCGCCGAGAATCCAGACAAGGAAACGCTGCGGCTGTGCAGCGTCCGCTGCCCGCACATGAACGAGATCACCCTCGAAGACACCCTGGCCGCGCTGCAGCACAACCGCTACGTCATCGAGGTCCCGGAGGAAATCCGGGTGCGCGCCAAGCGGGCGGTCGACCGGATGCTGGAGATCGGCTGAGCCGGATGAAGCTCCGGCCGGCACTGGTGGGCGGACTGCTCGTCGTCGCATTGCTGGTGGCGCTCAAACTCACCGTGCTCAGCAACAGCAACTCGCGCGGGGATGGGCGCGCGCCCGGCCCGGACGACGGCTCCGGTCCGGCCGTCAGCGCGATGGTCGTAAAGGCGGAACGCATCGCCGATCGCGTGTCGGCGGTTGGCACGCTGCTCCCCAACGAACAGGTCGAAATCCGGAGCGAAATCGCGGGGCGCGTGGTGTCGATCTCGTTTGAGGAAGGCGGTCGCGTCGACAAGGGCCAGGTGCTGGTCAAGATCAATGACTCGGAGCTGCGGGCGCAACTCGCGCGCGCGGAATCGCGGCTCGCGCTTGCCACCGACGAATCCGAGCGCCAGAAACAGCTGTTCGCGCAGAACCTCTCCAGCGAACGCGAGTACGCCAACGCGGTCAACGAACTCAACGTCGCGTCGGCCGACGTCGCGCTGATCCGCGCCCAGCTGGCCAAGATGGAGATTCGCGCGCCGTTCGCCGGCGTGGTCGGGCTGCGCTCGGTGAGCGAGGGCAGCTTCGTGTCGCCGTCCACACCCATCACGACGCTCAAGGACATCTCGACCATCAAGATCGATTTCAGCGTTCCCGAGCGCTACGTGCGCCGTATCGCCGCGGGTGACGACGTCGAGTTCCGCGTCCAGGGTTCGCCGCAGACCTACCACGCCACCATCTATGCGCTGGAGGCCGGCATCGAGCAGGCCACACGCACGCTGGGTGTACGCGCGCGTGCACGCAACGCGAACCTCGAGCTGGTGCCGGGCGCGTTTGCCGACGTGGTGATCCCGCTGGTGGAACGCGACGCGCTGATGGTCCCGGCGTTTGCGTTGATCCCGGAACTCAAGGGGCACAGCGTCTTCGTCTACAGCGGCGGCAAGGTGGACACGCGCGCCGTCGAGATCGGCGTCCGGACCGACGAACGCGTCGAGGTCGTATCCGGGCTGCAACCCGGGGATACGCTGATCACCTCCGCCATCCTGCAACTGAAGCCCGGCGCCCGGGTCCGTCTTTCGGGCGTCGACTGATACTCGTGAGTCTGTCCACCGTCTGCATCCAGCGCCCGGTACTGACGATCGTGTTCGCGATCGTCATCGTCGTCTTTGGCATCGTCGGCTTCTCCTACCTGGGCGTGCGCGAATACCCCAACGTTGACCCCGCGGTCATCACGGTCCGCACGGAATACACCGGCAGCAACTCGGACGTCATCGACTCGCAGATCACGCAACCGCTCGAAGAAGACATCAGCGCCGTCCCCGGCATCCGCTACATCAGCTCGGTCAGCCGTGAGGGACAGAGCGACATTACGATCGAATTCAACCTCGGCGTCGACCTGGAAGCCGCCGCCAACGACGTGCGCGACAAGGTGTCGGGCGCGGTGGGATCGCTTCCGCCCGACGTCGACCTCCCGCGCGTATCCAAGGCTGACGCCGACGCGACGCCGATCGTGGTGGCCAGCGTGTCGAGCCCGGTCCGCGACCTGATGGACCTCTCCAACATCGCCGAGAAAGTGTTCAAAGAGCGGCTGCAGACGATTCCGGGCGTGAGCGAGGTGCGCATCTACGGCGAGAAGCGCTACGCGATGCGGCTGTGGATGGACCCGCTGAAGATGGCCGCGCACGGCGTGACACCGCTCGACGTGCGCACGGCGCTCAACGCGGAGAACGTGGAACTCCCCTCGGGACGCATCGAAGGCGCCACGGTGGAACTGCCGGTGCGGACGCTCAGCCGGCTCGAGACGCCCGAGCAGTTCAACCGCCTGATCATCCGCGAGAGCGGCAACAACCTGCTGCGCTTCAGCGACATCGGCACCGCCGAACTCGGTCCGGAGGAAGAGCGCCGCATCTCGATGGGTCTCACCGGCCCGCGCGTCGCGGTGGCGCTGGTCCCGCAGCCGGGTTCCAACCACATCGTCATCGCCGACGAGTTCTACCGGCGCATGGCGCAGTTGCAGCGCGAGGTCCCCGACGACATCGTGGTGGGCGTCGCGTGGGACACCACGCGCTACATCCGCAAGTCCATCCACGAGGTGCGCCAGACCATTTTTGTCGCATTTTTGCTGGTGGTGCTGATCATCTTCCTGTTCCTGCGCGACTGGCGGACCACGCTCATTCCGGTGCTCGCCATTCCAATTTCTCTGATCGGCGTGTTCTTTGTGATGTTCGCCGCGGGCTTTTCCATCAACGTGCTCACGCTGCTCGGGCTGGTGCTCGCGATCGGTCTGGTGGTCGACGACGCCATCGTGATGCTCGAGAACATTTATTCCAAAATCGAATCCGGCATGAATCCCATCGACGCGGGCTTCACCGGATCGCGCGAGGTGTTCTTCGCGATCATCGCCACCACGGCGGCGCTGGTGGCGGTGTTCATGCCCATCGTGTTTCTGCAGGGCCTCACCGGGCGGCTCTTCAAGGAGTTCGGGGTGGTGATCGGCGGCGCGGTGGTGATCTCGTCGTTCGTCGCGCTGACCCTGACGCCGATGCTCGCCTCGCATCTGTTGCGCCCGCACGCGGGGCACAGCGCGTTCTACCGGCGTACCGAGCCGTTCTTCGCGCGCCTCAACGACGCCTACCGCCGCTCGCTGGCCGCGTTCATGCACCGCCGCTGGCTCGCGGTCGTGGTGATCGTGGGGTCGGTGGGATTGATGGCGCTGTTCCTCAAGACACTCCCGCGCGAACTGGCGCCGCTCGAGGACCGCAGCCGCCTGCGCATCACCGCGACCGGCGCCGAGGGGACGTCGTTCGAGCGCATGTCGGCCTACATGGACCGCGTGATCGATCTCATCCGCCGCGACGTGCCCGAGGCCGACGTCGTGCTGGCCAACACGTCCGGGTTCGCGGGCGGCGCCAACGCGGGCAATGCGACCATCGCGCTGGTTCCGCCCGAGGAGCGCCAGCGCTCGCAGCAGCAGATTGCGGATGGACTCTCGCAGGCAATGAAGGAACTCAACGACGCGCGTACGTTTGTGACCCAGGAACAGACCATCAGCGTCGGGGGTGGAAGCGCGCGCTTCGGGCTCCCCGTACAGTACGTGCTGGAGGCGCCGACGCTCGCGAAGCTCAAGGAGGCGCTGCCGCGCTTCCAGGAAGCGGCGAGCCACCACCCCGCCTTCAGCGTGGTCGACGTGAACCTCAAGTTCAACAAGCCCGAGCTGCTGGTCGAGATCGACCGCGAGCGAGCGCGTACGCTGGGGGTGTCGGTGGCCGACGTGGCGCAAACGCTGCAACTATCGTTCAGCGGTCAACGCTACGGCTACTTTACGCGCGATGGCAAGCAGTACCAGGTCATCGGACAGCTCCGGCGCAGCGACCGCAACGAACCGGTCGATCTGGCGTCGGTGTACGTGCGCAACCGGGCCGGCGAACTCATCCAGCTGGACAACGTGATCAACTACAGCGAGTCGTCGAACCCGCCGCAGCTGTACCGTTACAACCGCTACGTGTCCGCCACCATCTCGGCGGGTCTGAACCCCGGCTACACGCTCAGCGACGGCATCGCGGCGATGCACGACATCAGCGACAAGGTGCTGGACGAGTCATTCTCCAGCGATCTCGGCGGCGCCGCGCG
>DASUGO010000243.1:0-35921 GCA_036273975.1 Candidatus Krumholzibacteriia bacterium | reverse complement strand
ACGCCGCAGCACGTCGTTCTTCTGGCGGTGCTTCTGCATCACCCGGCTGGCCACCACGCGCGGTGGCGCCGCGTCGGGCAGCGCGTGCAAACCGAGTTCCAACTGGTCGGGGGGCGTCACGCGCCCACATTAGACGAGGCGGTGCAAATTCAACAAGCAGAAGTCAGCGCTCGGAGCCGCTGTCGGTGGCGAGGTCGTCGGGTTCGCGCCCGCGGCGGTCCTTGAAGTGGCGGTAGCCCTCGACCGCCAGCGGAACCACCCAGGTCGCGCTCCGGATCCAGGTCCGTGCCGCGGCGGGTGCAACGAGCATCAGCATTCCGGCGGCACCGACGAGGCCGCGGTGTCGGTCGACACGGCGTGCCGCCGTAACCACCGCCTCCGCCAGCGCGAGCTTGTGCCCAAGGCCATCGACGATCGCGTCGAGTTCGGCGCGTTCCCGGGCGCAGCGCGCGACCAGTGCCTCCCGGCGTTCCGCCAGCGAGTTCAACTCTCGCCTCTGCGCCGGCTGCGCAACGCGTCCCGATCCTTTTCCAGTTCGCTCAGCGTGGCGTCGAAGAGGCGCGGTTTGGAACGCAGGATCCTGCGCAGCGCGAAGTACCCGGCCACCGCGCCGGCCAGGAACAGCAGCCCCAGCCCCGCCGCGGTCAGCGTGCGATATGACTCCGGCGCCGCGAGGAGAAGCATCGTGCCCAGAAACGCGGCGCCGATGATTACCGAGAACACGGCGACGAGCGCCCATAAGAGCACCCGAATCAGGCGTCCGAGCTCTTCTTCGAGTTCGGTTCCGAGCAGCTCGGCGCGACTGTGCAGCATGGTCAGGATCGTCTCGAGGAGAGCTCGAAGCGAATCGATGATTCCACGGGGCGGGCTGGAGGGTGATCGATCTTCCATCGTATTACCTCGCCCGGTTAGCGACGCCGGCTGATGGCGCCGAGGACGTAGCCGATTCCCGCCGCGATGGCGGCCGCCGCCCACGGGTTCTCCCGGACATAGGTGTCGGTGGATTGCGCGGCCGAGCGGGCGTGTTCCTCGATTTCGGCGCCCGCGTTCTCCAGGCGCTCGCGGGCGCCGCCCAGGGTCTCTTCCGCACGCGCGCGTATCCCCGCGATCTTCTCGCCGGCCTCGCCCTCGGTGGCG
This sequence comes from Candidatus Krumholzibacteriia bacterium, assembly GCA_036273975.1. Lineage (GTDB taxonomy): Bacteria > Krumholzibacteriota > Krumholzibacteriia > WVZY01 > JAKEHA01 > JAKEHA01. Next base: position 34,784 of record DASUGO010000243.1, on the reverse strand, counting down.
CGCAGTAGCGCTTCGGCATCACGAACGACAGCGCGCAGGTCCTCCAGCAGGTCCTGCGTCGTCACCCGGCCTCGATCATCAGCTTGCGTCTTGGCGGACATGATCTTCTCCTTGGAAGAAACGGGAAGAAACGGGAAGAAACGGGAAGAACGGAAAGCACGGGAACAATGCGAAATCGAATCGTGAAGAACGGGCACGCTCTGGATTCTGATTCTATTCCGAATGCGGATTCCTTAGAATCCGGGCGTTCGCGTGACTTGCGGCATCCCGCCGGGATGGTACGCTACCCGGTCTCTCGGAGCAATAGGGGCGATCCATGCCAGGTCGTTTTCGCCGATTTCTCGTTGCCTTCTGCGCCGTGGTCAGTCTGACCGCACTCCTCCTGGGCGCCACCTATACCTACTTGTCGCGCACGTTTTTCAACGCGGATGTGTTCGCCACCCGCGTGGCCGATGGCCTGTCGGCCCCGGAACTCTCGAGCGTGGTGGCGGGAATCCTGTCCGACCAGATCATCGCCGCCCGTCAGGACCTGCTGCCGTACCGCCCGATCATCGTTGCTTCCGTGGAACGCGTGGTGGGGTCCGCGCCGTTTCGGGCGGTAATCCGGCGCGCCGTCCGGGAGACGCACGAGACCATCATTTCCGGCCAGGGGCAGAGCATTGCATTGACCGTGCAGGACGCAGGCGTGGTGGTGCGCGATGCGCTGGCGATGCATCCCGAAATCGCTGCGAAGATTCCCGCCCGCGCGCTCGCGGTGATCGGCGACCAGAACGACTGGCCGTCGGGGAAGTACCTCGCGAGGGTGCTGCAAATCGCGAACCGTGCGCGCGTGCGCGCGTGGTTTCTCCTTGGCCTCAGTCTGCTGACCGGTGCGGTGGCGGTGGGCCTCTCGCGACGCAGAGACCGCTATCTCGTCCGCTACGGACTCGCGATGGCGGTTGCCGGCCTTGTTCTCGGCCTGGCCGCACAGTTTGGCGGGGCGATACTCGCGTCGTTCGCGAAGACGGAGTTCATGTCGAGGCTGGGCCGGGGGCTGTGGGTGGCGTTCATTGGACCGCTCGCGTTGCGCATGTGGATTTTCGGCGGGATCGGGCTGGTGGTGGTTGCTGGCGTCACGTCGACATTCAACCGGGTTGACCTCGCGGCAATGGCCAGCCGTTCGTGGCGCGGGCTGGGGAGCCGCCCGCGGCGGGGCTCGCTGGGACTGCTCCGCGGCGCCGGCCTTGCGCTGGCCGGCGGTGTGGCCGTGTTTCAACCCACGCTGGCAATCCAGGTGCTCATCGTCGCCGGCGCAGGGGTTCTGTTTTTCTTCGGCATCCAGGAAATATTCGTTGCCCTGATGAGCTGGATACCGCGCGTGGAAGCGGCGGCCGCGACGGCGTCGGGCGACGGACGTTCACTCGCGCCGCGGATCGCGGTGGCGGTGGTGCTCGGACTGGCGCTGGCGGGTGCGGGCGCCTTCTGGTACGCGCGGCAGGACCAGGAGCCGGTCGTCGCGTCGGTGGTGGACGTGTGCAACGGGCACCCGGAACTATGCGACCGGCGGTTCGACCGGGTGGCGCTCGCGACGACGCACAATTCGATGAGCGCGGGCGACATTGCCGACTGGATGTTCCCGAACCAGCAGAAGGGCATTCGTAAGCAGCTGGAAGACGGCATCCGCGGATTTCTGATCGACGTCCACTACGGCGTGCCGGTGGGTGACCACGTAAAGACCATCCTCGACGATGAGGTGGCGGCGCGCGCGAAGTACGAAGAGGCGCTCGGCAAGGAGGCGGTGGATGCCGCGATGCGCATGCGCGATCGAATGGTGGGGAAGGAAACCGGCGATCGCGACGTGTACCTGGGGCACGGCTTCTGCGAACTCGGCGCGACGCGGTTTGTCGACGCGCTGGAGACGATCGACGAATTTTTGATTGCCAACCCGGGCGAAGTCATCGCAATCGTCATCCAGGACGAGGGCGTGACGCCGCAGGACGTCGCGGATTGTTTCGAGCGCAGCGGACTCATCCGCCTGGTCTACCGCGGCGCGGTGACGTCGCCGTGGCCGACGCTGCGCGAGATGGTGGAGAGCGACCAGCGCGTCGTCGTGCTCGCGGAGAACAACGCGGAGGGCGTGGCGTGGTATCACCCCGCGTTCGAGGTCTGCCAGGAGACGCCGTACGGATTCAAGGACCCGTCCGAGTTTTCCAACCGTCCCAATCGCGGCGGAACGTCGGGGTCGTTGCTCCTGATGAACCACTGGATCGAGACCACGCCCACGCCGCTCCCGAGCAACGCGGAGATCGTCAACGCCTACGACTTCCTGCTCAAGCGCGCGCGCGCGTGCCGGAAGGAACGCGGCATGATTCCCAATCTGGTCGCGGTGGACTTCTACCGCAGCGGGGACGTGGTGCGGGTGGTCGACACGCTGAACGGGTTCGGGCCCGCGGCGGCCGCAGCACGCTAGCGGTCGACGAAAAACGTTTCCGAATAGGCGTGACCGGTTTCGTCCACCGCGCGCCCATCCAGCCGGCCCGTCAGGCGGGCCTTGCCTTCCATTTGATAGAAAAACGAGCGCGCCGATTCGTCGGCGCGGAACAACGGCTGTTCGCCGCCACCGGTCTCAGAAACGAAGCGGCGTTCGACCGCGATGACGAGCGTCAGCGAATTCTCGCCGTTAGCGAAGTGCAGCGTCACGCCGGCGGGCTGGTTGCCGGGCCGCCAGTCGACGCGGTAGTCCCCGGTGAGCACGAACGGCCGCGCGCCGTCTCCGTCGTACACCGCAAACAGCACCGGCCGCTGTTGCAACTCGTCGGCCGACGCGGCGAAGCGGCCGTACAGCACGCTGTAGGGCCCGGCGTGCACGATGCCCCAGTCCCACACCGCGTTCTTGAAGTGGCCCCAGTTGTGGTCGTGATACCCGGTGCCGTCCAGTTGGATGGTGTGGCCGCCCATGGTGACTCGGCCCGTCATCCGGCCGCGCAGCACCGGAACCACATATCCAAACGGCGTATCGGAGCCCAGCGGCGTGACCGGCGGGACGTACTGGTGGGGTGTCGGCGTGAGTTCGAGTGTGACCGTGACCGGACGCGACAGCGAATCCGCGAGCGAGAGCGACACCGCGTACACGCCGCCGTCCAGGCGCACCGCGTTCAACCCGGCCACCAGGTCGGGCGAATCGTACGACGCGGCGATCTCCCTGCCAGGCAGCGTGTCGACAATCTTCGTCTGACGGCCGTCCGGGTCGACCATTTCGAACAGCACGACGCCGCGCGAATAGCCGCTCGCCGACAGATCCTGGTCGAACGCCACCGCGCTGACCGACACGTACAGCGAGCGGCCGCTGTCGTCGTGGTAGTTGAAGTAGTGCCACTCCGCCCACACCTGGCTCGTGTCCACGACCGGCGGGTGGAACGCGTCGATCTCGTAGAGGAGTGCGGTGAATTCGGGGTCGACGTAGTCGCGTTCCGCCGGACCATCCACCAACGCCGCAGTCATCGCCGGCCACAACGCCCGGAAGCGCGACGGCACCACGCCCTCGATGCGCACCATCTGTTCGTGGCCGCCGTGCAGCAGCGTGGCGTACACACGCGACAACTCCGGCGACACCGTCGCGACGCCGGGGAGCCGCCGCTTCGCCAGCAGTTCGCGCGTGAGGAAACGCGCATTGGGAATGTCGAAGTTCATCGACGTCACACCGCCGGTCTTGAGCACCGACACGTCGATGCCCACCGGCAACAGCACGATGTCGCCGCCGCCGGTGAGGTCGGCGTCCTTCGCCTGATCGAGCACCGCGGTGCCGACCGAGAGCAGCACCGTCATCACCATCACGCCGACGGCGAAACCCAGCAGCAGAAACAGCGTTCGCTGCGGCCGGAAGCGCAGCCCCTTGCCGATGAATGACAGCGTGTTCACGTGGTCTCCATCTGAATCACGCGGTTGCCGAGTTCGGCGGCGTGCGGGTCGTGCGTGGCCATCACGACGGTCAGCCCGCCCGACTGGAGCTCGTGGATCAGCGCGAGAATCGACGCGCCGGTCCTGCGGTCGAGCTCGCCGGTGGGTTCGTCGGCGATGATCAGATCCGGCTGGTTGGCCAGCGCGCGCGCGATCGCGGTGCGCTGCATCTCGCCGCCGGACAGCTGGTGCGGACGGTGGCCGAGCCGATGGCCCAGCCCGACGCGCGCGAGGAGCGATTCCGCGCGCTCACGCCGTTCGTGGCGGGGCACCTTCGCTTCGATCATCGGCAGCTCGACGTTCTCGAACGCGGTCAGCATCGGCATCAGGTAGAAGCGCTGGAACACGAAGCCGATGCGGCGCAGCCGGAGCGCGGTGCGCTGGCCGTCGCTCAGTGTGGACGCGTCGTTGCCGAACACGCGCAGCGTGCCGGACGACGGCGTATCGATGCAGCCGAACAGGTTCAGCAGTGTGCTCTTGCCGCATCCGCTGGGCCCCATCAAGGACACGAATTCGCCGCGCGCCACGGCGAGCGAAAAACCGCGAATTGCCTCCACGTCGGACGAACCGACGCGGTAGGTCTTGCCGATCGATTCCGCCTGGATGATGAACTCGCTCGCCACCTAAACCACCTCTTCGTGCAGCGTACGGGGAATATCGACGCGCGCGGCCTGGATGGCAGGAAGCAGCGCGGCCGCGATTCCGGACGCCCCGGAGATGATCACGGCCAGCACGATCTCGCGCCACTCGGGAATGAAGAACCGGTAGCCATCGGGGAGGCTCGGCGACTGGGTCAGAATGCGGTCGAGATACCCGGCGAGTAACCAGCCCAGCCCGGCGCCGATCACCGCACCCATCGCGAGCAGCACGATGCTCTCGGCGAGCACCATTCCGCGGATGGAACGCTGGCCAAAGCCCATGCTGCGCAGCGCCGCAATCTCTCCCCGCCGTTCGCCAACACCGATCGTGAGGAGCACCGCGATCAACAGAAACGTGATGAACAGACTGATGGTCGACAGAATGGTCGCGAACTGTTTGAAGTACGCGAGCTGGCGTTGCAGTGCGAGCATCAGCGCGTCCATCGAATACGCCGACAGTTCCGGAAACGCGGCCTCGATGCCGGCCGCGACGCCGCGCTGGTCGGCGGCCGGCGCGGGCGCGAGCGGGTCGTCACCATCTTCGGTGCGCAGCTTGGCCAGCACGAACGACGCGGCGTCGGGCGCCGTGGGCCGCAGCCGTTGCACCATGGCGAGCGGCGCGACCAGGGTGCGTTGACCGGGGAGGTCGAAGTCGATATCCATGATGCCGGTGACCAGCACCGTGGCGCCGCCGGAGAACGCGAGCGCGGCGCCGGGCGCGGTGGCCTCGAGGCGCAGCGTGTCGCCCACCGCGACGCCGAGTTCGGCGGCCGCGTTGGCGTTGAGGACCACCGGGACGCGACCCGCCCGCGGCGGCGACGCGGCGTCGATGTCGCCGCCCTCGATGATGCGGTACAACGACTGCCGCTCGCCCGCGATGCCCATCGCGACCACCGGCAGCGAGTCGGCGTACAGCGTGGTGCCATACACGCGCAGCGTGCGCGCGACGCGCGCGTCGCCGGCGAGTGCCCGTTCCACGCGCGCGCTTTCGGCGATGACCGCGTCGGTTCCAAACGGGAGTGTGCCCGCCGGGCACACGCGCACCTCGTAGCCCACCGACGACAGCACGCGGTTGAACGTCTTCTCCATGCCGGTCGACAGCATCAGCATGTCGGCCAAGAGCGCCACCGCAATGGCCAGTGCGGCCACCGAGAAGCCGGTACGCAGCCGGTGGCGCAGCACATTACGGATCGCGACGCGCCACATCATCGGCCCAGCACCTCGTTCACCTGCAGACGGAACAGGTACACGGTCGCGAGCGACCCGACCACCAGGCCGACCGCGGTCGCTATGCCGAACGCGAGTGCCACGTGGGTGCCGGTGACCGCGGAAAAGACCAGGTCGGTGTCGAAGTAGCGCCGGTAGTACAGATTCACCCCGCGCGAGACCAGCAGCGCAAGGCCGACCCCGATGGTCGCTCCGGCGTTGGCGAGCAGTACGGTTTCTCCGACGACCGAGAGATAGATGCGCCGTCGCGAGAATCCGAGCACGCGCAGCACGCCGAGCGACTTGCGCAACTCCTGCACCTGCAGGAGGACGATGGCGGCGAGGAACGCCGAGCCGGCAAGGATCGACAGAAACGAAATCGCCTTGTGGAAATTCGAGATGACCACGAACGTCTCCGACGACTGCGACGCGACATCGTCGGCGTGGTAGGCGCGAAAGCCGAGTTGCGTGCCGTTGAGCGCGGTCACCAGTGAGTCGGCGTTGGCGCCGGGTTCGAGGCCGAGCACGAAGCGGCTCACGCGGTCGTGCCGGTCCGAGAGCGCTTCCAGATCGGGAAGCGGCATCCACAGCGTGCGGCTGGTGCGGCTGATGCCCGCGGGGTCCGGGGGTGGCGCGTGCGTACCCGCTATGATGAACGGCATTCCCGCGCCGCCTTCGCCCGTGAGGCGGATCCGCACCGTGTCGCCCGCGCTGATCGCCAGCGATGTTGCCAGGCGGTCCTCCACCACGACGCGGCCGGTCCCGGCGACCGCGGGCATCGCCACCATTATAGTGAGTAGAAACGGGAACGCGGCTTGCAACGGCGCGGTGGGCATCGTAGGTTGGGGAAGCGTCAAGGCTGACGCAAGTTTACGAATACACTCCCATGGAATCAAACCCGGTCGCATGAAACTGGTCCTTTTCGACATCGACGGCACGCTGCTCGACAGCGGCAAGCAACCGCGGCGCGCGTTTTCCGAGGCACTGGTCGAAGTGTACGGAGAAGCGGGCGCCATCGACACCTATTCGTTTTCGGGCCGCACCGACCCGCGCATCATGCTGGACCTGCTGCTGGGTGCGGGGCGTTCGCGCGCAGAGGTGCTCGCCCGGCTCCCTGAGGCGCGCGATGCCTACCTCGACCGCCTCGACGCGCTCCTGGAGCGCGAACGCATGCGTCTCCTGCCCGGCCTCCCGGCGCTGCTGGATGCGCTCGCGGCGCGCGCCGACATCGCGCTCGGGCTCCTGACTGGCAACTTCGAGCGCGGCGCCCGCATCAAGCTGTCGCGCTTCGGGATCGAGGGCTACTTTCCGTTCGGGAGCTACGGCGACGACCAGTTCGACCGCGACGACCTCCCGCCCGTGGCGCTGGAACGGGCGCACGCAGTGACCGGCCGCCGCTTCGACCCCGCCGACGCGTTGATCGTGGGGGACTCCCTTCTCGATATCTCCTGCGCCCGCGCCCACGGGCTCAAATGCCTCGTGGTGTCCACCGGCTGGACGTCCGCCGAGGAACTGGCCGCCGCACAGCCCGACTGGCTCGTGGACGACCTGACCCGCGTCACCGGCCACGAGGCGTTCGCCGAGGACGAGCGCATGCTACCCCCGGAGGATTTACCTGCCGATAGATCGCCTTGACCGGGTCAGTTCTTTGCGCATCTAGGTCAGGCGCGCGGCCCGTGCCCGACCGCCATCGCGGCCATGCGCTCCAAACCGTTCTCGGATATTGGCGGGAAGTTTCATCCGACGAAAATACCAGGGGGGTAAGCATATCAAGCCCGTCGGTCATGGGCAGGGCGCTCGTTCGTGTCCGGGTCGTCCAATATTGTGTGGGGGCAATATGAAAAAAAATGCGAGAAACACCGTTGCTCTAATGTCGTGGCTCATTGCCATCGCGGCGTTCAGTGTCGTGCGGGGAGCTGCTGCGGATAGCGTTCCAGTGCACCTTCGGCCGGTGTGGTCAGTGGGGGGCGAAGGCGAGCAGCCAGTGGTGAGTGTGTCAAGATTTCTGTGTAACTGACCCATCTGCTTCTACCGCTTAGATTCTCACCTCGAACACCACGCTGAGGTGATTTAGAGCCGCGACCCAGTCGAGGACCGGTCGCTTCCACTTCGTCGAGATCCGCTGCAGCGCCAGATACATCACCTTGCGCACGCTCTCCGCGTTCGGGAACGCGCCCCGTTGCCGGGTGAGCTTGCGCAGGCTCGACTGCATCGACTCAATCGCATTGGTCGTGTAGATCACCTTGCGGATCTCCGGCGGGTAGCTGAAGAAGGGGATGATGTTGACCCAGTTCGCCCGCCCACTCTTCGCGATCGAGGGGAAGCGTCGCGCCCACTTCGCCTGAAACAGGAGCCGGAGCGACAGGCGCGCGAGCGGCCGCAGATTCTGAGTCGGAGGATCAAGAATGAGCAACACGAGTACGCGACTCCTTGCGAAAGAGCAGGCGCATCACGTGCGTGCCTTCGAGCACCACTACGGGCTGGGAGAGCAACGATGCTACGAACGCGTGGCCACCGAGTTCTCCGTCGCGCCCAGCACCGTGAAGCTCTGGGCGCGATCATTCGGCTGGCAGGAGAGCGCGCGCGAACGCGACATGGTGGTTGCACGTGAAGTTGCGGATCGAGCGCGACCGTCGCGAGCGAAGTCTCCAGATCATCCATGTGGCGCTGGTTCAACTCGCGAAAGCAATTGCTGAGGGCGACATGCGGATGACGCTGGCCGATCTCGACAAGCCGATTCGGTTGGAGGCGTTCTTGAGCGACGAGCCTAAGTCGAGGCATGAGCTTGTCGTAGGCGAACTTCGAAACCTGAGTGATCACGAACTGAGGGACATGGTCCGGAAGGAGATGGTGGCGCTTGGAGACCTGGCAAGCCACAAATCATGACGAAGTAAACTGTTTCTCAAAGTCGGATTAGCACTTGACACCATTTGCGCGTATACTGAATACTACTCATGGGGAGCGTGGCTACGTGTCTGTAGCCTCGATTCTTCCGCTTGTGTGCAAAAAACAGGACTTGGGGCCAGCTTGTGCGCGTCATTCGGTTTGAATGTGCGTGACCGGCAGAAGAGCCAACGGCCAAGTGCAGAAGTTGAGTGCGCCATCTGACTTGGCGGCCACTCTCGCGTATCGTTGGATTGTGGGACTTTGAGATGCCGATGTTAGCCACAGAGAACGAAGAGCGTGTGGCGTTGATAATCTGGGCCGGGAGGTTTCTCAAATGAGACATGCTTTGATTCTTGCCCTTGTGGCGGTCTGTGCGGCGCCGTCAGTCTTGCCGGGTGCGAACCCCCACGACTACGATCCGTTGCTTTGGAGCCCGCTGGTGGTACACGGCGTTGTTGAGAACGTTGGTCCCCGGTACTTCACTCATGATCAGCTCTATCCAAACGGTCCGGCAATGGAAAACCCTCCCGGGTCGCTGTACAGGATGAATGTCATAGAGGTGAACGTCATCCAGGTCCTCAAGGGGCGTTTTCCCGAACGCGTGTTCCGTGCGTGGAACTCGGATGTGGATTTCGGGAAATTGCTTGACGTTGGACAGGAGATAGTGATTTGCGCCCAGCAGAACCCGTACTTCTTTGGCGGTACATACGTCGCCCAGGAACCCAACGATGTTTACGCCAAGAGCGACGGATTTTGGGTACGCGGGATTCAGCACCCCGTGGTGCCTCCACCGGATTCCCGGGCGGATGTCTTTGTATCCGAACCGATACCGGATGTGACGTTTGAGGAGATTGTCGAGCGAGCAGAGCGATCCAGTATGCCAGTAGTTGCTCGCGAGGCCGATCTTATTGTGTTGGGCGACGTGATGGCCGTGGAGCCGGCGAGCGTAGCGGGCGTGACGGACGTGTCGCTTGTTACGTTGGATGTTCACAAAACACTCAAAGGGGATCCAGCAACAATACGCTCATTCATTATGCGTCATGACACGCATGGTGTCGAATACGGCACCCTGAACAGCTATATTCCGATGTTGCCTGCGATAGGAGAGCAGTGGCTCGTCTTCCTTAAGGCAGGCCCTGACGGCTACTTTCCCTTTGCCGGTGAGAATTCCCTTTTGCGAGTTGAGGGAGACCGTCTCATTTACGGTCCTGTTGGTGGAAGTGCGCCCTACACAAGAAGCCAACTTGAGCAATTGGTGATGGATAAGGCCGGCGATGACAAGTAAGACGCGGTGCGTCTCACTGATGCTAATGTGCATCGCGGTCGTTTGTACGGCCGCGGCGGCTGGTGCTGTCGACGTTGTAAAAGAAGACTGCGATGGCAGTAACTGTTTGCCGTGCGAATGTCGCTTCTGCGTAACACTCGATAATGGAAATACATACGACTGCATGCACGGCTCTGATCCCAACCTTTCGTATCGACCGGCGCTGCTACTGGACGATGGATGGCGCTGGAATATTTCGACAAGTCGCGCCATCGGGGTAATGGTGGGCGCTAAGCCTCCTTGGTTCCCCCAGGGGGGCGAAGGCGCTGCGTGCTCGTACTGGTCGGCGAATGGCTTCAGCATTGCTGTCGCTGCAACAGGACCAGTTCTGATCCATTTTGTCACGGATCAGGGCCAATGGAACAGCTTGGCGGCTATCGGTGGGACGACGGGCGACTTGGCCGTCACGGGCTTCGGATCGGATGGAATGATAAGTCCGGTTCCGGGCGGCGAGTACTCCCTTGCGGTAATCTGGGTCAACTGCGCGTACATGGATGATACCGACTGGGGTTCGAACTCGAATCCGCCTGTTCCCGCCAACTATAGCCTTTATGCCGTGCTCAGGCATGAGCTCGGACACGTGTTGGGGTTTACACACCTTCCGTGGCCGAACAGCGCCTATCTCCAGATGATTACTGTAATGCCCGAGGAACTGGACTGGGGTTACTTTCCTAGCACAGAAGGAATAAAGGCGCTCGATCGGCGTGCACTTGAATGCCGTTACCCGCTCCAGAATTACCTTGCACTCGAGTCATGTGACTTCAACCCGGTGGCGTTCGTGGACAATTTTCACTACGGCGACGGTGTTGCTCGGTGGACTGTTCGGCACGAGTGGGAGACCGCCAGTTATGTGGTGATGGGGTGTCGCTCTTTCAATGATAGCGGTGCCGTGTTGGCACGGGTGGAGCCTGGAGTTTTCGAACAGGCGGTGCAGATCGTAGCAGGCGAGTTTGAGTGGCTGAAGCTCGTTGAGGTGGATACTTCCGGCCGTAGCAGCCGAGTGGCGTTCTGTTCGACGTTGGAACGGAGGCGCGCCGCCGTTCCGCAGAAGTCTCAGAACGAAGGACTCGTCGAGCAAAGGAACGCAATTCTGACAGATGCCCTCGCCGACGCGGCAACATCCGCGCTGACCCAGATGGACCATCCAACGTGCGTTGTGTACGCGCCGCCGTCTCTGACGGCCGTGCTGCAGTCGTCCTTCGCGGACTTCTGGAACGCCCGAGGTCACCGCGTTGCTGTTGTTGCAGTCCCACTAGCGGCAGACGACGTCGAGGCGCGCGCATGGGTCAAGAGTAGCATCCTGGAATATGCGGTTGGAGAAGGCGTCGAGAACTTTCTTCTGGTGTCAGACTGGATGGATGATTTCCAATCGCCACTATGGTATGCGAGCCCCTACTGGGAATCAAAGTTACTCGCGTACGAGAGCCAGCCGTGGTTTCCCCCCGCCTTGCCCGATAACGCCAACCAGATTCCGACGTTTTTGATTCCTGACGTGACTCTTGAGCAGGGGAATACCGCGAGAAACTACCCGTATATCTTTAGTGACGTGCCTTACGCGGACCTAGATGACGATGGAAGTCCAGACGTTGTTGTCGCGCGATTGCCTTTTGGTGACGTGGCTGATGTCGCCGTATTGTGCGAGAACATGCAAAGGCACGCGATCGACAGCGAGGTGTTTGCAGATTGGGATAATGACGTCACATTGCTGGGCGGAGACGAGTCGGGATCCGCGGCACAACAGGTACGCAATGAGATCGAGGTGGCGCGTGACATTGTCGCCGCCGCTTGGCCGTCAGCCGGCAGTACCGTCATGTTGCGTAGCGACTATTCGGACTACGTGGCTGCAAACGCCGCTGTGAGAGACCAACTGAATTTTGAGCGACCAGACCTGATCGCTGCGCTTGGGGAATCATCGTCCCGTCGTTTCCCGGGCCAGTTCTTCAAACGGCAGGCCGTCAAGGAAGACTGGGATATGAGTCAGTTGTTGCCGGGTTCAATTGTCAGCGCGGTCGTTGTCGCGAGTTGTGAGTCCGCTTTGTGGCAGCCCTTGGGGTTGAACCCGGAATGGTCATTGTATCGGGACTTTCTCTCGACGCCAGATCGTGGAGCTGTGGCATGGATTGGGCCAACGGTCGGCAGCTGGCAGGCAGGCAATATTCTTGCGTTGGACATGTTGCTGGAGGAGCTCTGTAGCAATCCGTATCGTCCCATGGGGCAGTCTTGGCTAGCTGCCATGAAGAGGGCATATGGAGCCTCGCCCCCGGAGAATCTGTTGACGCTGGATGGATACGTATTTTTTGGAAATCCACTGTCGTCGATGTTGCAGACTCCCGAACACACAGTGGAGGCGTTGGTTCGCAAGGCTGGTGGCTTTTTTCTTCTCCCGAATGCAGAGAACGTCGCAGTCGGGTGCCCGGCGGGAGATCTGGATGATCTGGTAATCAAGATCGAAGTTGATGCCGGCGCTGTCGGCACGGGGCTGACGGCCGAGGAAATTGTTGTCGGCCAGCCGAATCCGCATATCGCGCTGTTCGCAGACGGCGGTGACATTCACGCGGATAACGCCCCGACAAGCGCCGGTGGAGTGTATCAGGCTACTGTGACAATCGATGCGTTCTCCGGGTGCGGGGAGTTCTCACTGCCCGTGACGGTCCGGAATATCCCACTCGGGTACGTTCGCGTGAACGTGAAGAGCCCGGATATGGTCCTTGCGCCTGCAACAGGCACCGCCTCAACCCGCGGCAGGGTCCTCGTGGGGGATTTTGCGACGTTCGGCAGTCACTACCCATCCAGCATGTGCGATTGTGTGGAGCCGAAGCCCTATTCATCCTGCGCAGACTATGTTTCGCCGGATACGGCTGTCACAATCGGGGACTACTCCTTTTTTGGCACTCACTACCAGCACCAATTTGTGCCGCCGAACGCGGCGGTGCTGGCTTCGAATCAAGTCGCGTCCCAAGGGACCCTTGAAATGGTGGTGGAGGAAGAACAGCCCCTGGTGGGCCAACACAAGATCAGGGCGAGGCTTGTCCTTGACGACATGGAGCCGTTTTCGACGGCCGTCATCGCTCTCAGCAACGAAAACGAACTACTGAGTTTCTCAACGTGGATCCCCGACCCGGCATTGCCAGGGCTGGCTCTGTGCTCTGAGATTACGCGCGATGGCACGAGACAGGTATTCGTCGGCGTTCTGATGGACGACGTGTCATCGGCTGGAAGTATCACGATCGGTACGGCCGAGTTTCTTGTTAACTCCGCGGACCCGATTCAGTTGGGTGCGCAGGATTTTACATTGTTAACGGGGGACGTTCTGGCATCACCCGGCCCGGTGACAGCACATTCCGAGCAGCGCCAAACGGCGCTTATTGATCGTCGCGTGACGGTGACGCCTCCGTCGTACCACAACGCGCTGGCGCAAAACTATCCCAACCCGTTCAACCCGACGACGACTATCGCGTTTTCGGTGGCCAAGGATACGAATGTTGACCTGAGAATCTATGACGTGCGCGGTGCCGCGGTTCGAACGCTTGTTTCGGGTCGCCAGCAGGCGGGTGTTCATCGAATCATCTGGGATGGCCAGACCGACCGCGGTCAACCGGTTGCGAGCGGCGTCTACTTCTACAAGCTTATCGCGGGGTCGTTCACGGACACAAAAAAGATGACGATTCTCAAGTAGTCCGTGTCTCTTTGGTCAACAGGAAGCCCGGTCATCGAGTCTAACGAAGACTCGGTGGCCGGGCTTCTCTCGTTTGAGGGAGTAAGATCCCGGGTAGGTCGGCCGGGTACCGTTTCCTATTTACACGGTGTCGCTGACTATCCCGGCTGACGTGCAAGCCGTTAGTGGGGCAGGGCCGGTGAAGAATCCGCTTGCCTCGGCCCGGCGCAGGTACTACTATGCCTTCCGACAGATCCTTTTAAGCTTGGTCCGGGAGACCGGCAAAGGGTCGGGTTGATGACCACGGCGCCCCCAACGGCGCCGCCGCCACGCGCCTCGCCCTCTGAATTTCCCACGGAGGGCTTTTTTTGTACCCACCGATGCTCCCCGGACCCGCCTCGACACCGCTACGCGTGAGGTCCAGATGAACAAAGAGCAGACCGGCATCAACTATAAGGCGACGCTGATGGATCGCGACCAGATCCGCCGCGCCGTGAAACGCATCGCGCACGAGATCGTGGAGCGCAACGGCGGTGTGGGCGGCATCGTGGTGGTCGGCATCCGTCGCCGCGGTGTACCGCTGGCACAGCGCATCGCCGAGTACATCGAACAGAACGAGGGCCAGAAGATCCCGGTGGGCGCCCTCGACATCACGCTCTACCGCGACGACTTCCAGCGCCTCACGCTGCATCCGCACGTCGGCAAGACGGAGATCAACACCGACGTCACCGAGAAGGTGATCGTCCTGGTGGATGACGTGCTCTTCACCGGTCGCACCATCCGCGCCGCGCTCGACGAACTCATCGACTACGGACGCCCCAAGAAGATCCAGCTCGCCGTGCTCGTCGACCGCGGGCACCGGGAGTTTCCCATCAAGGCCGACTACGTGGGCAAGAACGTGCCCACGTCGGAACAAGAACTGGTCGAAGTCCATCTTGCCGAAATCGACGGCGAAGACGAAGTCCTTCTCGCGGAGAAAGTCTCATGACCAACACCACCAAACATCTGCTGGGTCTGGAAGGGATGAGCGCGGAAGAGCTCACGCGCTACCTCGACACGGCGGAGTCCTTCAAGGAAATTTCCGAACGCCCCGTCAAGAAGGTGCCCGCGCTGCGCGGTATCACGGTGGCAAACCTGTTCTTCGAGAACAGCACGCGCACCCGCATCAGTTTTGAGCTGGCCGAGAAACGTCTGAGCGCGGACTCGGTGAACTTCTCGGCGTCGGGGAGCAGCGTGTCCAAGGGCGAGACGCTGCGCGATACCGCGGAGAACATCGAGGCGATGAAGGTGGACATGATCGTGATCCGTCACGGCGCCTCGGGGGCACCGCACTTCCTCGCCAGCCTGCTCGACGGCTCGGTGGTGAATGCCGGCGACGGCGCGCACGAGCACCCCACGCAGGGGCTGCTGGACATGTTCACGCTGCGCGAGCGCTGGGGAGGCTTCGCGGGCAGGAAGGTCGTGATCGTGGGCGACATCGCGCACAGCCGCGTCGCCCGCTCCAACATCTACGGGCTGGTGACGATGGGCGCCGAAGTGGTGGTGTGCGGGCCGCCCACGCTGATGCCGCCCGATATCGAACGCCTCGGCGTGCGCGTGGAGACCAACCTGCGCAAGGCGATCGAGGCGGCAGACGCGGTCAACGTGCTGCGCCTGCAGCTGGAACGCCAGAAGAAGGGGCTGTTCCCGAGCGTCGACGAGTACGCGCGCGTGTGGGGACTCAACAACGAGGTGCTCAAGAATACGAAAAAGGAATGCATCGTCATGCACCCCGGTCCGATGAATCGCGGCGTGGAAATCGCGCACGACGTCGCCGACGGCGAGCGCTCGGTGATCCTCGGGCAGGTGACCAACGGGGTCGCGGTGCGGATGGCGGTCCTGTATCTTCTGCGCGGTGGCGCCGCACTCGAGGCCGAGGAATCGCAGCAGAGCACGGACGCGAAATCCCGGGAAGGAAAACAGGTGGCCTGATGCTGAGTCTCGACAACCTCATTCATCGTTCCTACATCATCGACAACGTCACCGTGGTCGACCCGGCGCGGAACACGCTGTTTCCCGGACACGTGGTCGTGTCGGAGGGAAAGATCGAAGGCGTCGAACGCGGCCGTGCGAAGGAGGCCTCGCTGCCCATCTACGACGGGCGCGGCCTGCACCTCGCGCCGGGCTTCGTCGACATCCACGTGCACCTGCGCGAGCCGGGGCACGAGTACAAGGAAACCATCGCAACCGGCACACTGGCGGCGGTGTGTGGCGGGTTCACGTCGGTGGCCTGCATGCCCAACACGATTCCCGCCATCGACGATCGCAGCGTGGTGGAGTTCATTCTGACCCAGGCGAAGATCGCGGGGCTCGCGAAGGTGTACCCGATTGCGGCGGCCACCATCGGTCGCAAGGGTGAGGTGCTGTCCGAATACCACGATCTGGTGGACGCGGGTGCGGTGGCGGTCAGCGACGACGGCGCGCCGGTGGGCACCGCCGACATGGCGCGGCGCGTGATGGAGTACACCGTGCCGCTGGGCATCCCGTTTGTCGAACACTGCGAGGACATGTGCGCCAGCGGGGACGGCGTGATGCACGAGGGCTTCCACTCCACGCAACTGGGTCTCAAGGGCATCCCGGCGCATAGCGAAGAAGTGTGCCTGGCGCGTGACCTCATCATCCTGGGCTCGGTCAAGGGCGCGAAATACCATGCCGCGCACATGTCCACCGGAGGGTCGGTGGAATTGATCCGCCGCGCCAAGAACGATGGACTCTCGGTCACGGCGGAAACCGCGCCACACTACCTGTGTCTCGAGGACAAGGACCTCGTCACCTACGACACCAACAAGAAGATCAACCCGCCGCTGCGCGGCGCGGCCGATCGCGAGGCGATGCTCGAAGGCATCAAGGACGGCACCATCGACTGTATCGCATCCGACCACGCGCCGCACGCCGCCAACGAGAAGCAGGTGGAATTCGCCGCGGCGCCCAACGGTTCGGTGGGGCTGGAGACGATGTTCCCGCTGATCGTCACGCACCTCGTGCAACCCGGTCACCTCACGCTGCCGCAGGCGCTGGCGCTGATCACACACAAGCCCGCGGCCTGCCTGGGCATCCCGGGCGGAACGCTCACGCGCGGCGCCGCCGCGGACCTGGTCCTGTTTGATCCGGAGGAGCGGTGGACCGTGCGCGCCGACGATCTGCACTCGAAATCGAAGAACTCGGCGTTTCTCGGTCACGGTGTTACCGGGCGCGTCAAGGTGACAATCGTGGACGGGGTCAATGTGATGGCCGCGAAGGTTGGTGTCTAGGAATGTGGTCGGCGCGCGCAGGACGGCTGGCGGTCATCTGCCTGGCGGCGATGGCCGGCTTTGCGTCGGCGTGCGCGTATTTCAACACGCTGTACAACGCCAAGGCCACGTTCGAAGAGGCGGACAAGGCGGACAAGGCTGCGGCGGCGCAGAACCGGGCGCAACCGCCCGCGGCGGGGATGCCCAACCCGCAGGCGCGGCAGTACGAGGAGGTCGTCGACAAGTGCAAGTCGATGATCGCCAATTACCCCGACAGCAAACACGTGGACGACGCGATGCTCCTGTCGGCGCGCGCGCTGTACGCCCTGGAGCGTTACGACGAGGCGGTGGCGGCGCTGGACTCCCTGCAACGAAGGTACCCCAAGAGCAACCTCCGCGACGATGCGGCCTTCCTCAAGGGCAAGTCGCTGGTGGCGGCGGAGAAGTACGATGTGGCCGCTCCGGTGCTGCGGGACTTCGTGCGCGACCATCGCAAGAGTGATGATCGTCCCGAGGGACTGTACCTGCTCTGCATCAGCCTGATGCAACTCGGACTCAACGAAGAAGCCGTGACCGTGCTGCAGACGCTGGAGAAGGACCACGGCCGCTCCGACTACCGTTTCAAGGCACAGGTGGAGATGGCGGATATTCTGGCGGAGAAGTCGATGTACGACGAGAGCCTCGCGGTGTACCGGCGCGTGTCCGCATCGCGCATCCCGGAGAGCAATCGGTACGATGTGTGGCTGGGAATGGCGCGTGTACAGGAACAGGTGGGCGACTACGCCGGCGCGGTGGAGACGCTGGAAGGCGTGCGCACCCTGCCGCGCGCGCCGGAGAAGGAGCCGATCGCCGTGCTGCTGCGCGCCCGCGCGCATGCGGCACTGGATTCCACGGCGCTCGCGATTGCCGAGTACCGGGATGTCACGACGCGCTTCGCGCGCGGAATCTACGCCTCGGAAGCCTACTATCGGCTGGGTGAGATCTACGAGGGCATGGACAGTCTGCAGGCCGCACAGCAGGCGTACCAGGAAGTGCCGCGCGCGTACTCGGGATCCGAGTTTGCCGAGGACGCGATCAAGCGCAGTGGAAATATCGGGCGGATGTTGCGCGTCGAGCAAACGTCGGGGGACGACAGTCCCGAGGCCGTGGCGATGCGGACATTTTCGATGGCCGAAATACAGTTGTTCCAGTTCGAGAGCCCGCAGAAGGCGATCCCGAATTACGAGAAGATCGTGACCGACTTTCCCGACAGTGACTACGCGCCGCGCGCGGTTTACGCGCTCGGGTACATCCACGGCGTGGTGCTTGGCGACACGGCCCAGGCGCGCGTCTGGTACGACGTGTTGCGTGCGCGCTACCCCGACAGCGCGCAGATGCAACTCGCGCAGGGATTCTACGCCGGTGCGGCGCCGCCGCCGCCGGTTTCCGAATGGGCTCAGTCCAGGTCGGCCAGGACGGTACCCGCGGACGCGGCACCCGCGCAGCGGCAGCAGACACCGCGTGCCGGTAACCAGCGCCCGGTGACGCGGCCGCAACCCGCGGCCGCCGACTCGACACGCGCGGGGACCGCGGTCGCACCCGACACAACGCGGACGCAGGCGCCCGCGCCGGCGGATACCGCGCGCACGCAGACACCGGCACCGACGCCGGCCGACACGACCTCCGCGCCAGCGGATACGAGCAAGGGGAGCTGATGGCGGTCTTCACGCCCGCAAGCGCGCACGAGCACCGCACAACGGTCCTCGCCAACCGCCGCCTGAGCCGGCGCTATTTTCTCCTGCGTCTCGCGCGCCCCGATGGGTTCGTCGAACCCGCGGCCGGGCAGTTCGTGCACGTCGCGGTTCCGTCGATCCCCGGAGACAACCGCTTCTTTCTGCGCCGGCCCTTCAGCATTCACGACTGCAGCGCGGATTTCATCGACCTCGTGATCGTCGAGGTCGGCGCCGGTTCGCAGGCCTTGCGCCGCATCGCGCAAGGAGAGTCGGTCGATTTCTACGGCCCGCTTGGCCAGCCGTATCCGTTGCTCGCGGGGAAGCGTGTGCTCGGTCTCGGCGGCGGTGTGGGACTGGCGCCACTCTACTATTATGGGTTTCGTGCGCCGGCGCGGCTGGGCGACGGCTACCGGTTGCTCTACGGCGCGCGCACGAAGGAAGACCTCTTTCTCGACCACATCCCGCTGGAACCTGCGGGCGTCACGCTCGCGACCGACGACGGCAGCCACGGCTTCCGGGGCAACGTCGTGCAGCTCGCGGAGCGGGAACTGGCGCGCGAGCCGGCCGACGCGATCTTCTCGTGCGGTCCCACCGTGATGATGCGGGCCGCGCAGGCGCTCGCGGCGCGTGTGGGCATCCCGCACTACGCATCGCTCGAAAATCGCATGGGCTGTGCGCTGGGCGCGTGCCGCGCGTGCGTCGTCCCGACCACGCTGGAGGGCGACAGCCCGTATCGCACCGTGTGCCACGACGGCCCGGTGTTCGATGGATCGGTGCTGCGCTGGGAGGAACTACCCGTACCATGACGGATATCAGCGTCCAGATCGGCCCGGTTCGCTTCAAGAACCCGGTGTTCATCGCGTCGGGAATCTGCGGTTACGCGGAGGAGTACTCGCCGCTCGTCAATCTGTCACGGTTGGGCGGCGTCGTCACCAAGACCATCACGATGCGCCCGCGCGCGGGCAACCTTCCGCCCCGCATCCACGAACTCCCGCACGGCATGCTCAACTCGATCGGCCTCGAGAACGTCGGGCTGGACCGCTACGTCGCCGACAAACTGCCGCAGCTCAACCAGCGTCCCGACGTGGGCGTGATGGTGAGCGTTGCCGCGGAGACCGAGGACGAATTCATCCGCCTCGCGGAAGCGTTTGCCGCGCGCGACGGCTACGCGGGCCTGGAACTGAATCTCTCCTGTCCCAACGTCAGGGGCGAGGCGCTCGACCAGGGCCGCAACCCGCAGCTCGTGGAACGCATCGCGCGCATCGTCAAGGATCGCATCCCCGACAAGTCGCTGTGGATCAAGGTCACCCCCAACATCACGAGCGTGGCCGACGTCGCGCGCGCCGCCGAGCAGGGCGGCGCCGACGCGATCGCCGCCATCAACACCGTCATCGGCATCGACTTCGACCTCGCGACCGGCCGGCCCGTGTTTGCGCGTGGCAGCGCCGGCTACTCCGGCCCGGCCATCCTGCCCATCGCGCTGCAGAAGGTGTGGGAGTGCGCGAAGGCCGTGAAGATTCCGATCGTCGGCATCGGCGGAATTGCCAGCATAGAAGACGTGCGCAAGTTTTTCCTGGCCGGCGCCACCGCCGTGCAGGTGGGCACCGTCCTCTATAATGATCCCGGACTCCCCGAACGCATCATCACCGCGCTGGAACAAAACCCGCAGTGGGTAACCGCGCGGGCGCTGCCCGCCTGAATATCGCTTCTTTCGGGCGCTCTTTGCGGCGCAATCGGGCCGTGGTATACTTGTCGACACCGCTTACGAATCGAGGCAAGCGTGCGGCATTTCGGATTGCTGGCAGTTGTTGCCTTCCTCTCTCTGTGTTCCACTTCGTGGTCTGCAACGTACACCGTGCGCCCCGACGGGGCGGGCGACTATCCCACCATCCAGGATGCCGTCAATGGTGCTGCCAATGGTGACAGCATCGTGCTCGCGCCCGGGCGCTTCACCGGTCCGGGGAATCGGGATGTCGACACGATGGGGAAAGCAATCGTGATTACGTCGCGTGATGGCCCCGACGTCACCGAGATCGACGCCGAGGAACAAGCGCGCGTATTCCACATCCATCGGGGCGAGACAAACACAACCGTCATCTCCAATATCACGATCAATCACGGTTTCGCGGACGCCGATTCGGGTGCCGGAATCCGCTGCGATGGTGGGTCCCCACGCCTCTGCGACCTGGTATTCGGTCCCAGCACCGACCTGGCCCTGGCAATTGTCAATAGCGACGTCGACATCATTCGTTGCCGCTTCGCCGACATTGCCATCCCGGGTTACCGGTGGCCAGTTCATGCGGCGTTGAACATTGATCGTTCCAGCGTGCGTCTCATCGATTGCGCGATCTCCTGGTTTGGGGCCTATTCGCTCCGGGCATCGAACTCCGATGTAGTGATGATTGGAAACACGTTCGAGCATGGCGGGCAGTTCTACGTCGATGGTGTACTTCTGCTGGAAGACTGTGCCGTATCCATCCTCGGAAATGTCGTCAGGAACAATTATGGCTCCACGGGCACCGGAATTGCGCTGCACGACTGTACAGGCGAGGTGCGCGGCAACTGGATTGAAAACAACGGCGCCCAGATTGCCGGGGGCGGGGTGGAATGGACTCGTTCCACGGGGGACGTTTCGTTCAATCTGCTCCGCGAGAACAGCGATGGCGGGATCCGCTCGTCCGGGACAGGATCGATTATCCGAAATCTCGTTGTACGGACTCAGAACGCGTGTTGTAGTGCCGGAACCGCGATCAATGTCTACGGTTGCGGGGCGGTCAATGTCGAAAACAACACGCTGTTCCAGAACGGAACGGACTTCTATCCAGACGTGCCGGGTGCCGAGATGACTTATGTGTGGTTGTCAGCGCAAGTCCATCGCAATGTGATCGTTGGCAGGTCGCACGTCTCGTGGGTGGTGTGCAATGACACGCCCGGCGGGTGCACGTCAGCGCTGTTGTCGGACACCATATATGTCGACGACGACAGAAATCTGTTGTTTGGCGATCCTGCGGGACTTGCCTGGACCCGGTCGGAGTTGTGTTTCGACAACTCCGAAGTCGGCGATCCTCTGTTCTGTGACGAGGCGAACGACAATTTCTTCCTGCAGCCAGGATCGCCAGCGATGATCGAGTTGGTTGGGGGGAACTATCACATCACGCGCGCATGGGGCGCTCTGCCCGTCGCGTGCGGGCCCTCGGATGTACTCGACGTGCATACGCCGCCCGGCGACAACCCGGTGGGCGTGCAGCCCGGTGACGAATATCCACTCGTGGGCTTCTCGATCAAGAACACCTCGCCACTCGACGCGGTGGTGAACTATAGACTGAGCGCTGTCGGTGGCGTGCTGCGTGACAACGGAGATCCCTTATCCCTGGTGGGAACGACGCCGGTCCTGCCGCCTGGCGAGTCCTTTGTACCGCCGCCCGCGGCCATCGTTGTACCCGACGGCAACGCAATCATCGAGGTGAAGTACGCGTTCGCGTATGCGCCGGCACTCAATATTGCGGACACCGTCCGCACCACGCTCTACTTCGGGACGCCTGTGTCGGTGCGCGTGACGTCCTTCGCGGCGTCCGTTGGAGAAGGCGGTGTCCGGTTGAGTTGGGGGACGGCGCCGGGCACGAGTGAAGACGGGTGGCTGATCTATCGTGCGGCCGGGAACGGTGCTTTCGTTCGCCTCACGTCCGTCGCGCTGGTGCCGGGGACACGCACATTTCTGGATGTCGGTGCACACGCCGGCGTTCGGTATCGGTATCGACTGGTGGCGCTGGATCCTGACGAGCGCATTGCAGGTGAGATCGACGTAACGCCCAGCGCACGCCTGACACTCGAGCAGAACGCACCCAACCCGTTCAATCCGGAAACAACGATTCGGTTTTCTCTGCCCGCGTCAGCGCACGTCGTGCTGGCCGTCTATGGTGTGAGTGGCGCCCACGTCAGGACGATCGTCGATCGCAGTTTGCCGGGTGGTGAGTACCACGAAATCTGGGATGGGCGCGATGCGCGGGGAAATTTGCTCCCGTCGGGGATCTACATGTACCGTCTGGCTGTCGGCACCCGAACTCTGACGCGAAAGATGGTTTTGGCCAAGTAGTGCTCAGCGCTGCTCGGATCGTCCGGAAACGCCCGACCGGTCAAGTCTCGACCACCCCGTCCGTACCCGATTGACGCGTTGTCACCCCACCGGCTACACTCCACCGATCCCTTTACAACCTCCCCACGGAAGGAGCGTCCAGAATGGCAGGTAGCGCCTCGGCCGACGCGGCCATGGTTCCTGAGTACAAGCAGGTTCTCGGCCATCCACGACCGCTGTGGATGCTGTTCATGTCCGAGTTCTGGGAGCGTTTTGCGTTCTACGGCATCCGCTGGGCGCTGACTCTCTATATCGTCGCGCAGTTCCACAACGGCGATGCCGCCGGTGAAGCACCGGCCAGCCGGATCTACGGTGCCTATCTTGCGCTCGTCTACGCCACCGCGATCTTCGGCGGTTACGTGGCCGATCGCATCATCGGCTATCAACGGTCCATCCTGGTCGGCGCCGTCGTCATGGCGGCCGGCCTGTTTCTGATTTCGATGCCCAGCGAAGTGATCTTCAAGCTGGGGCTGGCCACGATCATTGCCGGTAACGGGCTGTTCAAACCCAACATATCGACCATGGTCGGGAAGCTCTACACGACGGCCGATCCGCGCCGCGACTCCGGGTTTACGATGTTCTACATGGGGATCAACGCCGGCGCGTTCATCGCGCCACTCCTCACCGGCTGGCTCGCCGACAAGGTGTTCGGCACCGAGGCCATGCCCGCCTACAAGGTGGTCTTCATCGCCGCCGGTATCGGCATGCTGATCAGCCTGGTATGGTTCTACTTTGGACGCAGGCAGCTCGGTCCCGTGGGCCGTCCGGCCGAGGGCGCCGAGAATCGTGGCCGCACCGTCCTCGTGGGACTGGGCACGCTGGCCGCAATCCCGGTGATCTACCTGCTGATGTCGATGGGCGCCGCCGCGCTGGGGTGGATCCTCGGTGTGATGTTCATTGCGCTGTGCGCACTGATCCTGGTCGAAGGTATCAAGGAAGGCAAGGTGCAGCGTGATCGCGCCATCGCGATGCTGATCATCTTCACCTTCAACGTCATGTTCTGGATGTTCTTCGAGCAGGCGGGGAGTTCGTTCAACTTCCTCGCCGAGAAGATCGTAGATCGCAATGTCGGCGGATGGATCTTCCCGGTGGCGTGGTTCCAGTCCATCAATCCCATCGGGATTCTGGCACTGGCGCCGGTGTTCGCGTGGCTGTGGGTCAAACTCGGCCGCATCAACCCGTCGATCCCGCGCAAGTTCGGACTCGGCCTCACCGCCAACGGGCTCGCGTTCCTGCTCCTGATGTTCGCGCTGTCCAGTCTGGTGAGCAGCACCGGCATGATTCCGCTGTGGACGCTCTTCGCGGTCTACCTCATCCAGACGGTCGGCGAACTGTGCCTGTCGCCGATCGGCCTGTCGATGGTGACCAAGCTCGCGCCGGTGCGCCTGGTGGGTTTTGGAATGGGCGGCTGGTTCCTGTCGACGGGAATCGGTAACAACCTCGCGGGTATCTTTGCCAGCGGCGTGAGTGGCGAGACCGGCATGACGACGGACTCCGCGCTGGCCGGATACACGTTTGGTTTCTGGGCGCTGCTGGGCGCGGGCGTGCTGCTGCTTCTGGTGGCGCCGCTGATTCAGAAGCTGATGCACGGCGTGAAGTAGCGCCGCACCGGCTGTTCCCGGGCCGCAGGATAGTAGGAGGCGAATGCGGATTCGTACCGAACTCCGAAAACGCGCAAGGGTTTTGTGTCTCCTGGCGGCGACGCTCGTTGTCGGCGCCTGCGGAATCAAGGACGTGGAGCGCCGCGACGTTTCCCCCGGGGAATTCGGCCGGTGGACGGCCAGCGAGCGCGACAGCGTGCGGAAAGAATCGCCGTTCCTCAAGGCTCACATGAGGAACGGCGATCTTTTTGTTCTGACCGACTGGCGCGTCGCAACCGGTTCCGGTGACGTTCTGGGACACGGGAAGCGCTACGACCCGTCCCGCACGAAGATCGTGCTGGGTGATTTTCGCGTGCCCGTCGATTCCGTGGCGATGTTCGAGACCAACCGGCTGGTGCAGTCCGGTGCAACGCCGGCGCTTATCGTGATGGCCGGCGTGACCGCGGGTTTTGCGATATTCTGCGCGATCAGTCCCAAGACCTGCTTCGGTTCCTGCCCGACGTTTTATCTGGACGACCCCGACCGCCCCGTCGCCGAGGGATTTTCGGCGAGCATCGCGCCCTCGCTGGAAGCCACCGACGTGGATGCGGTCTATCCGGCCGCGTTTGCGGGCGGACCGCTGGAAGTCACGATGAAGAACGAGGCGCTCGAAACGCACGTGGTGCGGTTCGTCAATCTGCTGGCGGTGCCGCACGCGCGCGGCGCGCGCGTATTCGCCGACCTCAACGGGGCCTACTGGGAGTGCAGCGCGCTGTCACCGCCGGTGTCCGCGGCCGCTCCCGGCGGCGACATCA
The DNA here is from genome assembly GCA_036273975.1 of Candidatus Krumholzibacteriia bacterium. GTDB lineage: Bacteria > Krumholzibacteriota > Krumholzibacteriia > WVZY01 > JAKEHA01 > JAKEHA01. The sequence continues at coordinate 9,631 of DASUGO010000243.1, read as the reverse complement.
CCGCACAACTCCATGCCGCCGATCGCCGCGAGTACTTCAGCCCCGCCGATTCCTCCAACCTGGCCACGCGCGAGTCCATTCGGGTGGATTTCGATCCGCCCGCTCCCGCCGCGACGTTCGGCATCCTGCTTGGTTGCCGGCAGACGCTGCTGTCGACCTATGTGCTCTACCAGACCTTCGCGTACATGGGCACCGAGGCCGGTCACTGGCTGGCGGAACTGGAGCGGGGGCGCCTGGGAGCCGCGGGGAACGGCGTCGTCGACATGATCGGCGGGCTGGAGGTGCGAATCGAAGCCGCCCCCGGCGAGTGGCGGACCGTCGGCGAGATCCGGGAATTTGGTCCCATCGCGATCGACCACCACCTCATCACATTCGACGCCCCCGCGTGGACGGGCCGTGTGGAACTGGTAATGACCAAAGGCGGCTGGCGGATTGACGACGTCGCCCGCGCGCAACTCACCGCGCGCGTGGAACCACTGCGCCTGCAGCCCGTCGATGCCGCACGCGACGGCGCTTCGGACACCGCCGCGCTCGCGATATTGCGGGACACCACGCGCGCGCTGACCACGCTCCCCGGCGATACGTACACGCTGTTGTACGACGTGCCCGCGGATGGTGGCGAATACGACGTGTTCATCGAGAGCCGCGGGTACTATCTGGAATGGATTCGCGACGAGTGGCTGCGCGAGGAGAGTGCAACGAACCTGGCTGAAATCTTTTTCGATCCCCGCTCGGCCATGGAGCGCATGGCGCCCGCATACAAGCGCGCCGAGCCGTACATGGAGTCCGCGTTCTGGAGCAGCCGGTATGCAAAACCGTAGCGCGCACGCGTGCCTGCTTGGGCTGATCGCCGCCGCGCTGTGCGGGTGCGCCTCGATCACTTACAACGTCCCGGACTGGCTGCCGCCGTCCGAGGAGGCGGCCACCGATCCGAGGGGCGGGTGGATCGAATTGCAGGTTACGCACGCGACACTCGGTGCGACGCTTGCGAAGCTCGACGGCGAACTGCTCGCGGTCGAAGCGGACACGCTCTATGTGCTGGCGGGGAAGATCGTCCACCCGGTTGCACTGGCGAGTGTCGTGAAAGCCCGGCTGTACTATTACGATTCGAATCCGGGGAGCGTATCCAGTATTGCCGCCGGGGGTGCGCTGTCCACCCTTTCCAACGGCGCTTTTCTCATCTTCACCGCACCGGCGTGGCTGGCGGTGGGAGCGGGCGAGTCGTCCACCCGCGCGCACGAAGGGCAGGTAACGCGAGAGACGGCGGAGTGGGATGATTTCCGCCCCTACGCGCGTTTTCCCGCCGGGCTGCCGTCTTCGTTGCACGCGGGATCGCACCTCGCCTCGGAGTCCGGGCAGGTGCTCGCGGGCGGGGTGGATGCCGAACCGGTTCCGCCCGCGGAGTCGTGGGCGACACGTCCCCGGCCCACCAACGCCATCTGGTTCTACGCCGGAATCGGCCCCGGTCTCGGAGCGAACCGCGAGGGTCCGGCGTGGCTCGCGGGCGTCAACATGGCGCACAAGGCACTGATGGGCGGGTTGCGCGTGTCCACCGTCAAGCGCGAGGCCCTGATTGGGGCGTATCCGGATGCCGGCGGCACGTATTATCCCAACCCGGGCCGGTTGTACGATCTCGCGCTGCTCGTCGGTCTGCGCGGCAACCTGCGCGCGGTACACGTCACCGTATCGGCGGGACCCGCCGCCTACGCGGTGAGTTTCGACGATCTTGCCGATCTCAATTTCTCCGCCGCCGCCCAGGCCGAGTTCCTCGTGTGGATCAGCGACAGCGTCGGGATCGGCTCCGCGTTGTCGTACGACTGGAACGACTTCGAAGACTTCTATGTGGTATCTTTCGGTCTCGCGTTTGGAAGCCCGTAGCGGGCACGATTCGATCGAAAGGACACACATTGCACTCCAGATTCTCCGATCGCCTCGTCGTGGCGCTCGACGTCGACTCGTTCGACGCGGCGCAGGGACTGGTCGCTTCACTCGCTGGTGAAGCCGGCTGGTTCAAGATCGGCCCGGTGCTGTTCACGCGCGAGGGGCCGCGCGTGTGCGAAATGGTCAAGCGCGCGGGCGCGAAGCTCTTCGTCGATTTCAAATTTCATGACATCCCCAACACCGTCAAAGGTGCGGTACACAACGCGCTCGCGATGGGGGCCGACATGCTGACGCTGCACGCGTCGGGGGGTCCCACCATGCTGCGCGCGGCGCGCGAGGCCGCCGACAGCGCCCATCGCTCCGACGCGATCCTCGTGGCGGTCACGGTGCTGACGCACCTCGGCGCGGACGAGTGGAACGGGACCTTCGGCAGCAGCCGGCCGCTGGAGGAGACCGTGATTTCGCTCGCGCGCACCGCGCGCTCCGCCGGGCTGAACGGCGTGGTCGCGTCGGCGCGGGAGCTCGTGGCCATCAAGCGCGCGCTGGGCGCGGAGTGTGTGGTGGTGACGCCCGGGATTCGGCTCCCCGACGCCGGCAAGGATGACCAGACCCGCGTGGTGACACCCGAGCAGGCGGTGCACGACGGCGCCGACTATCTGGTGGTGGGCCGTCCGATCATCGCCGCGCCGGACCCCGTGGCCGCGTGCCGCGCGGTGGTCGCGCGCATGGGATCGTAGTCTTTCCCTGGCATGGATACAAAAAACGGGCGCGTCCTGCGACGCGCCCGTTTTTTCACTGGTACGTGCGCCGTGTGCGGCAGCGGCCGCTACTTCATCAACGGCATCTCGCTGGCAATCTGCACGTCGATCATGGTGTTGATCGCGTGTTCGGTCTGCAGCCAGCGTGCAGCCATCCGCGGCGAGAGCGCCTTGGCGAGCTTGCCGTTGTATTTCTTGTACAGCTTGAGGCGGTCCTCCTGGTTTGCGATTGCGCGCTTGGAGAGACTCGTCGCCACCTCGTCGGTCATGGTCTCGTAGTTGTCGCTGTACTCCTTGATCATGGCGATCCGGTCGTCGCCGATCTTGCGCAGCTCGTCCTGATAGTCATTGTAGATCGGCCAGAAGACTTCGCTCTCCTGCTCCGTCATCCCCATGGCTGCGGTCATGATGGCCTTCTTCTGGGTGGCGATATCGGAACGCAGCAGTTCGATGATGTCGTTCTGCGCGAAACTCGGCGCGGCGATGCCGGTCAGCACGGTGATCAGCGCCACCGTCATCAATTTGCGAATCATGTGAAATGCTCCTTGTCAGGTGCGGGTTGGTTGGCGGGCGACTGCATCGCCCCATGAATGCGGCCATGATAACCCAACCGGGCGGTATGGGAAAGCTTCCCGAAAGGGCAGTTTGACCGCAGGGGGCCGTTGCGCTAGGCTGTGCTCCGGAGCGCCCGTCGCCGCCGCAGGAACGGGCCCAACCCCCGATGTACGATCACTGTAAGGAGCCAGATCGCGTGATCCCGAACCCGCGTCCCGCCGCTGTATTCCTGCTTGTGATGATCACCGCGAGTCTGGCCGCGCTGGGAGGATGTGGCGGGAAGGAAGCCGGCACATCCGCGGCGCCCCTCGAAGTGGGTGTTGTGGCCGCCATCCAGAAGGACGTGCCTATTTACCGCGAGTGGGTGGGGCAGACGTATGGTGGGCAGGATGTCGAAATCCGTGCCCGGACGTCGGGCTGGCTGCAGCACATTCATTTTACCGAGGGTGGGGCCGTCCAGAAGGGGCAACTCCTCTATACCATCGATCCCAGCGAGTTGCAGGAGCAGCACAACAGCGCGATGGCCCATCGCGCCGAGGTGTTGACCATGCTCACGCAGGCCGAGGCCGACGTGAAACGCTACCGGCCGCTGGCCGAGGCGGGGGCGGTGAGCCAGCGCACGCTGGAGATCGCCGAAGCGACGCTTGGCGCGCGCCGTAGCGAACTCGACGCGGCCGAGGCATCGGTCCGCTACGCGAAGATCAACCTGGGCTACGCGTCCATCGAATCTCCGATCACCGGGCTGATCGGGCTGAGTCTCGCCAAGCCCGGCGAGTTCGTCGGGCAGTACCCCAACCCGGTCATCCTCAATACCGTGTCGAGCGTCGACACCGTCCGCGTTCGTTTCGCCATCAGCGAGCGCGAGTACCTGGAACTCGTGCAGCGCGGTACACCGCGCGAGGACGCGGATCAGGCGTCCCGCCGGCCACTGGATCTGATTCTCGCCGACGGGTCCACGTACCCGCACCAGGGGTGGGTGAGCGTGGCGCAGCGCGAAGTCGATTCGGCCACGGGCACGCTGACCATCGAGGCCTATTTCCCCAACCCCGAACACGCCCTCCGGCCCGGACAATTCGGGCGCGTGCGCACCGCGGTGGAGGTGCGCGCCGGCGCGGTGGTCATTCCGTCGCGCGCGGTGCTCGATCTGCAGGGGATCAAGATGGCGTACGTCGTGGGCGCGGACAACAAGGCGCAGAACCGGCGCGTCACCATTGGCGCCACCGTTGGCAACGAGGTTGTGGTCGACGAGGGAATTGCCGCCGGCGAGCGCGTGATCGTCGACGGGCTGGTGCGCGTACGCCCCGACATGGTGGTCGCACCGCGCGAAGGCGCCGCGCAGCCGGCGGAAGACGCGGAGCCGGCGCACTAGGCTGGTTGCCTCCCCGCGATGACTGAATTCTTCATCCGACGGCCGATCGTGGCGATGGTGATCTCCATCGTCCTGATCCTGCTCGGTGTCGTTGCCATCCAGACCCTTCCCATCGCCCAGTTTCCCGACATCGTTCCGCCGATGATCCAGGTCAAGTCGACCTACTTTGGCGCGTCGGCGGTGGACGTGGAGCAGTCGGTTGCCACGCCGCTCGAGCAGCAGGTCAACGGCGTCGAGAACATGATCTACATGAAGTCGATCAACGGCAACGACGGCACGATGACGCTGCAGGTGTCGTTCGACGTCGGGACCGACCTCGACAACGCCAATGTGCTCACGCAAAACCGCGTGTCGCAGGCGACGGCGGCCCTCCCCGGGCCGGTCAAGGAGTACGGCGTTACGGTGAAGAAGTCGCTGTCCTTCCCGTTGCTGCTGGTGACGCTGTCGTCGCCCGACGGGTCGTACGACAACAACTTCCTGTCCAACTACGCCGCGATCAATATCAACGACCTGATCGCGCGCACCCGGGGCGTCGGCGACGTGACGCTCTTTGGCGGCAGCGACTACTCCATGCGCATCTGGGTGAAGCCCGACTATCTGGCCAAACTCAATCTGACCGTCCCCGACCTGATCAACGCCGTCAAACAGCAGAACGTGATCACGCCCGCGGGGCAGATTGGCGGTCCTCCCGCGCCGCCCGGCACCGAATTCACCTACGCGGTGCGCACGCCGGGCCGCCTGATGACGCCGGAGGAGTTCGAGGCCATCGTGGTGCGGACCAACCCCGACGGTTCGCAGGTACACCTGAGTGATGTGGCGCGCATCGAGCTGGGGACGCTGCTCTACAACCAGATCGGCCGCAACAACGGCAAGCCGGCCGCGGTCATCGCGATCTTCCAGCAGCCCGGGTCCAACGCGCTCGCCGTGGCCAGCGCAATCGAGGGCGTGATGGAAGAGGCGAAGCAGAGCTTCCCGCCCGGCCTCGAGTACAAGGTGTCGCTCGACACGACGCTGGCGGTGGAGGAGAGCATCAGCGAGATCATGCACACGCTGCTCGAGGCGGTGCTGCTGGTGATCATCGTGGTGTTTGTGTTCCTGCAGAACTGGCGGGCCACGTTGATTCCGTTGCTGACGGTGCCGGTGGCGCTCACCGCCACCTTCATCGTGTTTCCGATGCTCGGGTTCTCCATCAACACGCTCTCGCTGCTGGGGCTGGTGCTCGCCATTGGAATCGTGGTCGACGACGCCATCGTGGTGGTGGAGGCCGTGATGCATCACATCGAACACGGCCTGTCGCCGCGCGACGCCACCGTCAAGGCGATGAAGGAAGTGTCCGGTCCGATCGTCGCCATTTCGTTGATTCTGGCCGCGGTGTTCATCCCGGCGGCATTCATGGGCGGCATCACGGGCCGGCTCTTCCAGCAGTTCGCGGTGACCATCGCCATCTCGGTGCTGTTCTCCGCGTTCAACGCGCTCACGCTGAGCCCCGCGCTCTCGGCGATGCTGCTCAAGCCCAAGGGTGAGTCGAAGTCGTTCCTCGATCCGTTCTATGCGCGCTTCAACCGCGCGTTCGACCGCTTCACGGGCGGCTACATTTCCTTTACCGGCATCCTGATCCGCAAGATGGGCCGCAGTTTCGTGTTCATGGCCGCCATCCTCGTCGCAATCGTGCTGCTGGGGAGGAACATCCCGGGCGGCTTCGTCCCCGAAGAGGACAACGGTTACTTCCTGGTCGCGGTGCAACTGCCGGATGCGAGTTCGCTGCAGCGCACCGACGAAGTGTGCACGAAGATCGAACACATTCTGGCCGAAGAACACGCGATCGACAGCTACACGACCGTCGCCGGTTATTCGCTGATCTCGGCCGTCGCGTCGTCCAACATGGCCACGTTCTTTGTGTCGCTGAAGCCGTGGCACGAACGCCACGGCAGCGAGAACCGCTCCTTCGAGATGATCCAGCGGCTCAACCAGCGGCTGGCCGCCGAGGTCCCCGAGGCGTTTACGATGGCCGTCGGGCCACCCGCGATCCAGGGGCTCGGTACGGGCGCGGGTTTCTCGTTTCTGCTGCAGGACCGGAGCGGCAACACGCCCGAGGACCTGGCCGCGCAGGCGCAGCGCTTCATGGACGCCGCGCGCCAGCGGCCGGAGATAGGCAGCATCTCGAGTGCCTATCGCGCCAGTGTTCCGCAGATATCCGCGGTCGTCGATCGCGACCGCGTGCTGAAGCAGGGGGTGTTGCTCGGCGACGTCAACACCACGCTGGGCTCCCTGCTGGGCGGTTCCTACATCAACGACTTCAACCGTTTCGGCCGCGTCTACAAGGTCTACATGCTCGCCGAACCCGAGTACCGCAACGACGTCTGGGATCTCGGGAGCTTCTTTGTGCGCAATGCGTCCGGTTCGATGGTTCCGCTGAGCACGCTCATCAGTACCGGCCCGGCGTTTGGTCCGGAATTCACCAACCGCTTCAACCTGTATCGCGCGGCCGAAATTACCGGCGTTCCGGCGCCGGGTTACAGCTCGACGCAGGCACTCGACGCGCTCGAGGAAGTCGCGCGCGAGGTGCTGCCGGTGGGCTGGGGCTACGACTGGGCCAACGTGTCCTACCAGGAAAAGAAGGCCGCCGGCCAGGGCGCAATCGTGTTTGGATTCGCGCTGGTGCTGGTTTTTCTGATTCTGGCCGCGCAGTACGAGAGCTGGACGCTGCCGCTGAGCGTATTGCTCGGGATTCCGTTCGCGGTGTTCGGCGCGTTTCTGGGCCTGTGGTTGATGCGCTTCTTCAGCCCCGCCTACGTGAACAACGTATTCACGCAGATCGGACTGGTGACGCTCATCGGCCTGGCCGCGAAGAACGCCATCCTGATCGTCGAGTTCGCCAAGATGAAGCACGAACAGGGGGAAGAGCTGGTCGCCGCGGCGCTGGAGGCGGCGAGGCTGCGCCTGCGCCCCATTCTCATGACCGCGTTTGCGTTCATTCTGGGCGTCGTTCCGCTGGTGCGCGCCTCGGGTGCGGGCGCCGAGTCGCGCAAGGTCATGGGCCTCGCGGTATTCAGCGGTCTGCTGGTCGCCACGTTCCTCGCCGTCTACCTGGTGCCGGTGCTGTTTGTCGCTGTGCAGCGGATGATTGGCCGCGGCAAGCGTGTGCCCGCGCCGGTGCCGCCGGCGCCCCACGAAGGAGGCGCGTCGTGAGGCGGATCGTGTTTGCCGCGCTGCTGTCGCTGGTCGCCGGTTGCTCGGTGGGGCCCAACTACGAGCGGCCTGAAATCGAGTCGCCGCAGGCATGGCGCGCTGCGGATTCCACCGCCTACGCGATGACCGACTCCGCCGCGTTCGCGCTCGCCGATACCGCGTGGTGGGAGATGTTCGGCGACACCGTGTTGACGGGTCTCGTGACGGAGGCGCTGTCCGCCAACAATGACATCCGCATCGCCGCCGCGCGTGTGGAAGAACTGATGGGTCTCTACGGGGCGACCAAGTCCGACTACTACCCGAAATTCGACGCGCAGGGGCTGGGAAGCCGCGGGCAAAGCGCGTTCCCGGGTGACCAGGGCAATCGTTCCACCGACAACTACTTCGAGGTGTCGCTGGGAGCGTCGTGGGAGATCGACATCTGGGGGAAGATCCGTCGCGCCAGCGAAGCGGCACGCGCGGATCTGATGGGCGCCGAGGCCGGCCGCCGCGCCGTCGTGCTCTCCGTGGCCTCGCTGGTGGCGACGTCGTACGTCGATCTGCTGTCGCTCGATGAACAACTCGACGTTGCCCGCCGCACCGCCCGCCTGCGTCTCGAGTCGCTGAATCTCATGCAGCAGCGCTTCGACAAGGGCGACATCTCCGAGATCGAACTGCGCGTCATGGAAGCCGAGTACTGGCGGACCGTGAGCACGATTCCCGCACTGGAGCAGGGAATCACCGTGGTCGAGAACGCGCTGTGCGTGCTGCTCGGGCGCAATCCGGGGCCGATTGCGCGCGGCAACACGCTGCACGCACTGGCGGTGCCGGAGATTCCCGCGGGACTCCCGTCCGAGGTGCTGGAGCGCCGCCCCGACGTCGTCGCCGCCGAGGAGCAGTTGATCGCCGCCAACGCGCGCATCGGCGTGGCCAGGTCGCGCTACTTCCCGTCGGTGTCGTTGACGGGCTTGCTGGGGACCGCGGGCGGGGACGTGGCGAACCTGTTCGATTCTCCCCAGTACGACACCTGGAACGTCGGCGGCAGCGTACTGCAGCCCATTTTTCACTGGGGCGAGATCAAGGGACAGGTCCGGGCCAGCGAGGCGCAGCAACGCCAGTTGTTGTACGCCTACGTCGCGTCGCTGCGCAGCGCGTTCGCGGACGCGGAGAACGCGCTCAGCGCGCGTGGGCACGTGGAAACGCGGCTGATGGCCCAGGAGAAGCGGGTCGAGGCGCTGCGGATCTACAGCCACCTGACGGAAATGAGTTACGACGAAGGGGTTGCCACGTACCTGGAGTTCCTCGACGCGCAGCGCACGCTGTTCGATACCGAATTGCAGTACGCGTCCACGCTCGCGGACCGCTCCAAGTCGGTCATCGACGTGTACCGCGCGCTGGGAGGCGGCTGGGTGGATCGCGCGGCCGAGGGGGCCGTACAGCCCCACGACCCCGTGACGCCGCGCGAGCGCTGAGCGGAGGCCCGTCGCCCGGCCTCGTCCCCGACTACAGCGCGATGCCGATGATGAACTTCATGCGCGAGTACTTCGCTTCCGTCGGCACGATGTTGGGCGGGAGGTCGCCGGTGGGCGGAACCGAGCGCCCGATGGCCTTGCTCCCCCACGCGTAGCCCATTCCCAGCGTCAACTCGGTGCCACCCAGCACCATCGCGATCCCGCCGCTCAGGTGGTGGATGTCCCAGGTCGAGATGACGACCGGGGTTCCGTCGACGGCTCGCGCCGATGAGCGGTCGTTGACGAATGCGCCGTACGCGGTTCCGCGCTCGCTGAAACGGTACTCGACGCCGACGCCCGCGTTCCAGACCGACTTGGCCGCGTGCTCGTAGTCCACGGTGATGCCGGTGACGCCGGGGCCGGTAGCCGGAGCCGGCGATGTGAGCACC
>DASUGO010000242.1:0-8516 GCA_036273975.1 Candidatus Krumholzibacteriia bacterium | reverse complement strand
CAGGCGTTCGCGGAACCGTCGCGGCGTCGTATCGTGCTCCCATTCACCAGTTCGTTCAAGGAATTCCAGCACACCGCGATCCACGAACTCGCGCACGTGTTCACGTTCAACATCGTCTACAACCGGATGCTCGACAATGTGTTCACGCGCAACTATCTCTTCCCGATGCCGCTGTGGGTGGCGGAAGGTCTGGCGGAATACCTGGCCGAGGGCTGGGACGCCGACGCGGACATGTTCGTCCGCGACGCCGTACTGCACGACTACCTGTACCCGTTCTACGCGATCAGCGGATTCTATGTCTATAAGGAGGGGCAGTCGGTCTTCAACTATATTGCGGAGACCTACGGTCACGAGAAGGTGCTCGAGATCCTGAACGTGCTGGCCGGGACCCGCAGCGCGGAGGCGGCGATCCAGCGCACCATCGGCCTGTCGAGCGACGACCTGTACGAGCACTGGTCGAAGTCCCTGAGGATGCACTACTGGCCGCTCTCCGTCGACAAGCAGGAGGTCGACGACATCGCGCGCCGCCTTACCGACCACCGGAAGAACCACGGCTACTACAACACCAAGCCGGTGTTGTCGCCGGACGGCGAGAGCATCGTCTTCTTCTGCGACCGCAACGGGCTGATCGAGATCCGCGTCATCTCGGCGCTGGACGGGACGGAGATCGCAAAGGTCGTGACGGGGGCGCGCTCGAACCGCTACGAGACGTTGCACCTGCTGACGAGTTCCATCTGCTTCGATCCCGAGGGCAAGCGCGTCGCGTTCGTGGCCAAGTCCAAGGGACACGACGCGCTGTTCGTGCGCGACATCAAGAGCGGTGACGAGCGGCGCTACGAGATGGCGACCAACGGCCTCACCGCGCCGGCCTGGAACCCGGTGCGGGATGAAATCGCGCTCTCCGCCACCTTCCACGGGCAGACGGATCTGGTCACGGTCGACCTGGCCACCGGGCTCATGAAGCGCCTGACCAGCGATGCGGCCGACCAGCTCACGCCGCGTTATTACCCGGACGGCAACCGGATCGTATTCGTGTACTACCCCGAGGTCACGATTCCCGTGCCGTCCGACTTCTCGGGCGAGAATCGCAAGAAGCTCAGCGAAATGGACTTTGCTGCGCCGGGTAATGTGCGCCGGGACGCCAGCTACGACATCTGGGACTACGATATACCCACCGGCCGCCAGCGCCCGCTGGTCGAGTCCGACGGGGACGATACCGAGCCGGTCATCCTGTCCGACGGCAAGACGCTGATCTACGCGTCGGACGAGTCCGGAATCAACAACCTGCACGCGGGGAACGTCGAGACGCGCGAGTTCTACCGGTTCACCGATGTGATCGGCGGCCTGTTCACGCCCAGCGTCAACGAGGAAAAGGGACGCATCGCCTTCTCGGGCTTCGTCGACGGGGGCTGGGACGTGTACGTGTCTGACGACCTGCGCACGATGCTCAACCGCAAGTACGCGCAGCCGGCGCGCTCCATTCTCGCCCACGACCCCGGTGTGGCGAGCCGCGACCTGGCGCAGATTGCGTCGCCCGCAGCGTCCGACTCCGCAGCTGCGGCCAGGCAGCCAGGGGCCATCATGCTGGATACGTCGGTGTCGCCGGACTCCGGCTCGTTGGGTCTGGGCCTGGTGATGGGAGATTCGAGCGCGGCCGCGGACAGCGCGCTGGTTCCGGTGGCGGCCGATTCGGGGACCGTCGACGTGGCCACGTACTCACCGCCGGTCCTGCCGCTGACGCCGGCGGGCCCGCTGGAGGCGGGCGCCGCGCCACCGCGCCGCAACGCGCCGCCGCACGCCGGCGGCCTGGCGGAGGCGGTGGGAGACGACACGAACGCCTTCCGCGGCGCGTCGGTGCACCCGTACAAGATGAAGCTGTCTCCGGATTTCATCGGCGCCGGCGGTGGCCTGTACTTCTCGTCGAACTACGGCTTCGGGATCGCCAATGCAATCTCGATGTCCGACATGCTTGGTGATCACCGCGCGACATTCGCCTTCAGTCTCTACCAGGACCTCGCGCAGTCCGACTTCCTGCTGGCCTATTCGTATCTGAAGCGGCGCGCGGATTTTTCTCTCGGCGCCTACCAGTTGAGCAGCTATTACGACTCGCGCATCACGAGTGCCGGAGAATTTTCGCCGTACCGGCTCTTCAGCGAGCGCAACCTCGGGTTGTTCGGCCAGATGAGTGTTCCATTCAACAAGTTCTACCGTATGGACCTCGACCTGAACGCATACATGTCCGAGCGCGAGTTCTACGGCAGCACCGTGGCTTCGCGCGGGATCTACCGCGTGACAGCCCGGTCGGAGATACGGCTCTTGGAGCCATCGCTGGCATTCGTGCACGACTCGGCGCTGTTCGGTCCCTTCGGGCCGGTCGACGGATCGCGCTGGCGCGTGTCGGTGTCGCAGGGGGTCGCGTTCAGCGATCGGGACATTTCGCGCACCACGGGATTCCTGGACTGGCGCTGGTACAACACGCTTTTCTGGCGCAATTCCCTCGCGCTGCGCCTGTCCGGGGCGGCGAGCGAGGGCGAGGACCCGCGGGTCTTCTCGCTGGGTGGACCCACGACGCTGCGCGGCTATGATTACCAGCAGTTCTGGGGCACGCGCATGTGGCTCGCGAGCGTGGAATACCGCTTCCCGCTGCTCGACGCGTTGATATTCGGCTGGCCGGGTCGCTGGGGTTTCACCAACATCGGCGGCACCGCGTTTTTCGACGTGGGCCGGGCGTTCAACGACGAGTTGCGCAACCCGTTCAACTTTGACAACGGATTCCATCTGGACGATTCATATGCCGACGTCGGCGTGGGCGCCTACATGTACGTAGGCTACTTCCTGATGAGTTTCCAGTTTGCCTGGCCGACCGATCTGAACCGGTTCAACAACGACATGCAGTTCCACTGGTATCTCGGGCCGACCTTCTGATCGCCCGGTTGCTTCCTCCGCCCGCCAGATTTTGCTCACGAAATCGACCCCCGTGTGCTAACTTTTCCGGGTCCCGACCCGCAAGATGTGACATGTCCCACGTGAACCATCTCAACGACCGCCAGCGCGAAGCCGTGCTCGCCACCGAAGGCCCGATCCTCGTGATCGCCGGCGCCGGCAGCGGCAAGACGCGCGTCCTGACCGAGCGGATCACCCACCTGGTCAACGGGCTGGGCGTTTCTCCCTACGAAATACTGGCGTTCACCTTCACCAACAAGGCGGCGCGCGAGATGAAGGACCGCCTCGAGCGCTCGGCGAGCGGGGCGACCGAGCGCATGTGGGTGGGAACGTTTCACGCCACCGGCGTGCGCATCCTGCGGCGCCATGGAGAAGCGGCCGGGATCCGCCGCGATTTTTCCATCTACGACACCGACGACAGCATGGGGCTGGTCAAGTCCATCCTGTCGCGTTTTCCGAACGACGCGCGCTTCATCAAGTCACCGCGCATGCTGCGGGAACGCATCAGCCGCATGAAGAACGACCTGATCACGCCGTCGATGGCGGCGGACCGCGCCGGGGGGATGGCGGAGCAGCGGGTGGCGGCGCTGTACGCGGAGTACGAAAAGGAGCTGCGCCGCGCCAACGCGCTGGATTTTGACGACCTGATCATGAAGGTGGTCGAGTTGTTCGCGGCCAACGACGAGGTGCGCGACCTGTACGCGCGCCGCTTCCGCTACATTCTGGTCGACGAATTCCAGGACACCAACGCCATCCAGATGGCGATGATCGACTATCTCGCGTCGCACCACCACAACCTGTTCGTGGTCGGCGACGACGACCAGTCCATCTACAGCTGGCGCGGGGCGCGCGTCGAACACATCCTCGAATTCGAGGGCGTGTACGCCGACACGCGCGTGATCCGTCTGGAACAGAACTACCGTTCCACCAAGACCATCCTCGATGCGGCCAATGGTGTCATCGCCCACAACCTCAGCCGCAAGGGGAAGAACCTGTGGACGGAGGGCGAGGTGGGCGAGAAGGTGCGCGTGACGGCGTGCACGGACGAGGAGGCCGAGGCCTTCACGGTGCTCGATCTGGTCAAGCGCGCGGTGGCGGCGGGCGCGAACCCGCGCGACATCGCGATCCTGTACCGTACCAATGCGCAGAGCCGCGCGCTGGAAGACGTCTTCAAGCTGGGCTCGATGCCGTACCAGATCATCGGCGGCGTGCGCTTCTACGAGCGCGCCGAGGTGCGCGACGTGATGGCGTATTGCAAGGCCCTTGCCAACCCCGCGGACAGTATCAGCCTCAAGCGCATCATCAACGTGCCGCGGCGGGGAATCGGCAAGTCGACCATCGACTCCATCGAAGCCTATGCCGTGGAGAACAACATCTCGATGATCGACGCCATGCACGCACCCGGCCTCGGGCTCGGGAGCGCGGCGGCCAGCCGCTGCCGGGCGTTCCTCGAGGTGTTCGAGCGTCTGTACCGCGCGGCGGAAACAGAGGTGGCGCCACACGTGGTATCGGCGATCCTCACCGCCACCAATTACATGAAGTACCTCGAGGAGGCGTATCCCGACGCCGACGTACGCACCGAAAACGTCGAGGAATTCCTCTCGGCCGCGCATGCGTACGCGGAGGGTGCGGAGGACAAGTCGCTGCGTGCGTTCATGGAGGAGGTTGCGCTGGTCGCCGACGTCGATTCCATCGACCTCGAGAGCGGACAGCTCACGCTGATGACGCTGCACAACGCCAAGGGCCTCGAGTTCGACACGGTCATCGTGACCGGTCTCGAGGAGGGACTGTTTCCGCACTACAATTCCATCGACGACGCGGACGCGGTCGAGGAGGAACGGCGCCTGTTCTACGTCGGCATGACGCGCGCGCGGCGCCGTCTCCACGTCACCTTCGCCGGCATGCGCCGCCGCATGGGGATGATGGAGGGGGGCGTGCCGTCGCGCTTTCTCGCCGAAATTCCGGAGCGCTGCCTCGAGGCCCCGCTGGAGCCGGTGGTCTCGCGCACCGGGTCGCTGTTCGACGGTGGCTCGGCCTGGTCGCGCGCGCGCAGCATCATCGACGAATATGCCCAGACCGCGCCCCGGGATGAGGACACCTACTCGCAGGAGGTTCACTATGCTCCGGCTCCGGCTCAGGCTCCGGCACCGCGTCCGGCGGTGCGGGCGGCCCGGTACGAAGTGGGCACCCGGGTGCTTCACGATCGCTTCGGGAAGGGAATCGTGCGCCGCGTCGAGGGACAGGGCGAGCAGTTGCGGGTGACGGTTATTTTCGACACGGGCGGCGAGCGCAAGTTCATCGCACAGTACGCGCCGATGCGGCCGCTGTAAGCGTCCCGTCAGGCGATGCCACGGCGGACAGGAAGCTATTCATGACCAGGATCAATCGCGACGTTATTCGTCATCTCGAGCGCCTCGCACGTATCGACCTCGCACCCGAGGAGGTCGAGCCCATCACCGAGCAGCTCAATCGCATCGTGGCGCTGGTGGAGCGGCTGCAGGCGGTGAACGTCGATGGCATTGCGCCCACCCGTTCGATGGCGGAACGCACCGGCGCGGAGGGCGGTGACGGGACGCGCGAGGACGTCGTCACGCCGCCCCTGGATCGCGGCGAGGTGCTGGCCCAGGCGCCGGATGCCACCGACATGTTCTTTCGCGTGCCACGCGTCATCGCCCGGGGCGACGAATCGTGACCCCACACGAACTGTCGATTGCCGAACTGCGCCTGCGCCTGAAAAGCGGCGACCTGTCACCGCTCGAGGCATGCGAGTCGGCGCTGGCCGCCATCGACGCGCGCGAGGGTGCCGTGGCGGCGTTCCTCGACGTGCATCGTGACGCCGCGCTCGCGCGGGCCCGCGCGCTCACCGCGTCGGGCGACTATCGCTCGAAGCCCCTGGGCGGTGTTCCGGTGGCCATCAAAGACAACATCTGCATCGCCGGAATGCCCACCACGTGCGCATCGCGAATTCTCGGCGCCTACCGGCCGCCTTACACGGCCACCGCGGTCACGCGCTTGCTCGACGCCGGCGCGGTCGTAATCGGAAAGACCAATCTCGATGAGTTCGCGATGGGGTCGTCGACCGAGAACTCGGCGTTCGGCGCGACGCGCAACCCGTGGGACACGACGCGCGCGCCGGGTGGCTCCAGCGGCGGTTCGGCCGCCGCGGTAGCGGCCGGCATGGCCGCAGCCGCGCTCGGGAGCGACACCGGGGGCTCCATCCGTCAGCCGGCCAGCTTCTGCGGCGTCGTCGGGATGAAGCCGACCTACGGCCGCGTGTCGCGCTATGGACTGGTGGCGTTTGCGAGTTCGCTGGACCAGATCGGGCCGTTCACACGCTCCGTGGAGGACGCTGCGCTCGTGCTCAACGCGCTGTGCGGCGCGGATCCGCGCGACGCGACCAGCGCCGCCGAGCCGGTGCCTGACTTTACCGCCGGCCTCGACGCCGGAGTGCGCGGGCTGCGCGTGGGCGTTCCATGGAAATTCCTCGGCGAGAATCTGGACGCGTCGGTGCGGACCGCGTTCGAAGCGGCCGTCGCGGGCGCGCGGCGCGAGGGTGCCGTCATCGAGGACATCGACCTGCCGCACGCCGAGCACGGCCTGGCGGCGTACTACATCATCGCCAACGCCGAGGCGAGCGCGAATCTCGCGCGCTTCGACGGGGTCCGCTACGGCCACCGCGCGGCCGAGGCACGGACGATGGCCGACATGTACACCCACACGCGCAAGGAAGGGTTCGGCGCCGAGGTCAAGCGCCGCATCCTGCTGGGCACCTACGTGCTGAGCGCCGGATACTACGACGCGTACTACCATCGCGCGCTTCAGGTGCGCTCGCTGATCATCGACGATTTCGCGAAGGCCTTCTCGCGCTGCGATGTCGTGATGCTTCCCACCGCGCCGACGCCGGCCTTTCGTCTGGGCGAGAAGGTGGATGACCCGATTCTCATGTACATGAACGACGTGTTCACGATCCCGGTGAACCTGGCCGGGCTGCCGGGCATCTCGGTCCCGTGCGGCCTCTCGCCGGAGGGGCTGCCGATCGGCGCGCAGTTGATCGGCCGCGCGTTCGACGAAACCACGCTGTTGCGCGCCGCCGCCGGTGTGGAGCGCGTGGCCGACTTTCCCACGGGCGCGATCGCGCCGGCGGAGAAGGCTTGACGATGGCGCGTTACGAAGCGGTGATTGGACTCGAGGTCCACGCGCAGCTGCGCACCGAGAGCAAGATGTTCTGCGGCTGCTCCGCCGCGTTTGGCGGCGAGCCGAACACCCACATATGCCCGGTCTGCCTGGGCCTGCCCGGCGCGCTGCCGGTGGTCAACGCGCGCGCGGTGTCGTTCGCGGTGCGCCTGGGTCTCGCGACCGGGTGCGCGATTGCGCCGGAGAGCATCTTCGCGCGCAAGAACTACTTCTATCCCGACTGTCCCAAGGATTACCAGATCTCGCAGTTCGACACGCCGCTGTGCCGTAACGGCGCGATGAAGCTCGACAACGGCAAGGTGATTCGCATCCACCGCATCCACGTCGAGGAAGACGCGGGCAAGCTGCTGCACGTCGAGGGGGCGGACCACAGCCTGGTCGACATGAACCGCAGTGGCGTGCCGCTGGTGGAGATCGTCAGCGAACCCGACATGCGCACGGCAGCGGAGGCCTCCGAGTATCTGCAGAAGCTGCGCACGCTGGTGCGCTATCTCGGCATCTGCGACGGAAACATGGAGGAAGGCAGTCTGCGCTGCGACGTGAACCTGTCGGTGCGCGCGGCGGGGGACGAGCAGCTGGGTGTCAAGACCGAGGTCAAGAACCTCAACTCGTTCAAGCAGGTCGAGCAGGCGGTGGAGTTCGAATTCGAGCGCCAGAGCCGCGTGCTGGGCGAGGGCGGCCGCATCACGCAGGACACGCTGCTGTGGGATCCGGCGTCCGGCCGCGCCAGCGTCATGCGCAGCAAGGAAGAGGCGCACGACTATCGCTATTTCCCCGAGCCCGATCTGCGCGTGCTGCGCGTGACCGCAGCACAGATGGACGCGATCCGGGGCGACATGCCGGAGCTGCCCGACGCAAAGCGCGCGCGCTTCGTTACGCACTATGGTATACCCGCGTACGACGCCGGGGTACTGACCGCGTCGCGTGAGATGGCGGACTACTTCGAGGCCGTCGTAACCGCAGGCGCCGACGCAAAAGCGGCCAGCAACTGGGTGATGGGCGAAGTATCGCGCGAACTGAACGAGCGCGCGGTTGCCATCGACGCATTCCCGCTGCGACCGCAGACGCTGGCGGGGCTGGTGGCGCTGCAGACCGGCGGCAAGGTGAGCTCCAGCGCCGCCAAGACGGTCTTCGCCGCGCTCCTTGACGCGGCGGCCGCGGGACGCGTTACGACCGCGGGCGCGCTGGTACAGAAACTCGGTCTGGAGCAGGTGAGCGACAACGCGGCCATCGAGACCGAAGCCACCGCGGTCCTCGACGAAAACCCTGACGAAGTGGCGCGTTATCTCGGCGGCAAGGAGCAGCTGCTGCAGTTCTTCGTGGGGCAGCTCATGAAGCGCACGCGCGGCAAGGCCAACCCCCAGATGGCCACCGACCTC
>DASUGO010000241.1:0-43287 GCA_036273975.1 Candidatus Krumholzibacteriia bacterium | reverse complement strand
TTGCCATCGGGGGCGTCCACAACTTCGTAACCGGCACGGGTCAGCGCTTCCCTGAGCATGTCGCGAATCTGAGATTCATCATCGACCACAAGGATGCGGCTTTTCACGGTCATTCTCCCGTCTCCCTTGCCCCAAACGGGGGCGATTCTCTCCCCGCACGGCCGGTACACCGGCAGACCCGGCGCGCCGCCAACCCAAAGTCTACCCGGAAAATACCTGATCTGCAAAACCGAAATAC
Organism: Candidatus Krumholzibacteriia bacterium; assembly: GCA_036273975.1. GTDB lineage: Bacteria > Krumholzibacteriota > Krumholzibacteriia > WVZY01 > JAKEHA01 > JAKEHA01. Next base: position 43,049 of record DASUGO010000241.1, on the reverse strand, counting down.
GGGTGCAGCAATGGGCACAGTTCGCCAACCCGATATTTGGAAAGCAGTTTCCTGCCCACCTCCGCACCGGCAACGATTCACGCCCGCAAATCGCTTGCGCCCCCGGGCGGCACTGGTATATTCCACCTGACCCCGTGAACACGAGCATCGCAGAACCCGAATCGTCCCGCCGCCCTCGCCCGCCAGTTGGCGGGCAACTTGCTGAAAGCCATCATATGCCGGCGCCACTTCACATTACGTACATCGGACACGCCACCTGTCTGATTGAAATGAACGGCATCCGTTTGTTGACGGACCCGATTCTCCGCGACCGGATTGGCTACATCTCGCGTCCGCGCCGCCGGTTGCACCCATCGTGGTATCGGGACATCGACGCGGTGCTCCTGTCCCATATGCATCTCGACCATCTCGACCTTCCGTCGCTGCGCCTGCTCGACCGCGAAACGCGCCTGATCGTCCCGGCCGGCAGCGGACGGCTGCTGCGCCGCAACGGGTTCCGACGCATTGACGAAGTCCGGCCGGGCGACTGGACATCCGTCGGTTCGGTGGCGGTCGGCGCCACCTTCGCCACCCACGATGGCACGCGGCACCCGTTTGGACCGGTCGGAGAGACGGTCGGGTACGTCGTGCATGGCGAAGCCGCGGTCTACTTTGCCGGCGACACGGACCTGTTCCCCGAGATGTCGGAGATTCACGGTTCCCTCGATGTCGCGCTGCTTCCGGTGTGGGGCTGGGGCCCGACGCTGGGCGAAGGCCATATGAACCCGCGCCGTGCGGCCGAGTCTCTGACGATGCTGCGTCCCCGCGCCGCGATTCCCATTCACTGGGGCAGCTTCGCCCCGTTCGGCTTGCGCTGGTTCCGGCCGCGCTTTCTCTCCAGCCCGCCGTTCGACTTTGCGGACCACGCCAGCGACCTCGCTCCCGAGGTGAAAGTCCATGTCGTTCGCCCCGGGAACCTGTTCCGTTTCGCCAACTGATCGTCAATAATTGACCCGATGGTACCCTCGGGTCGTTCCGTATACGCGCTGGTCCGGCGGATCGTTGTCCTCTGGGCCATCGAGGTATTCGCACTGTGGACGCTCGCGCGCCTCTTGCCTGGGCTCAGCCTCGACGGGTGGGACGCCGCCGTCCTCGGCGTCGCCGCGATCGCGCTCCTCAACGCACTGGTCCGCCCGCTCCTCCTTTTCCTCACGCTCCCGCTGACCGTGCTCTCGTTTGGCGTCCTGACGCTGGTGTTGAACGGCGTCGTACTGTGGCTCGCAACGCTTGCGGTCCCGGATCTGCACCTGAACGGTTTCGGCAGCGGCGTCCTGGCGGCGCTGGGCTTGACCGCGACCAACACGTTGGCCGCGTACGTGTTTGCGCTCAACGAGGAAGAGTCGGTCTACCGCAATATCATCCGCCGCATCACCGCGCGCTCGCGCGACTCTGCGGCGGGAACCACTCCCGGTCTGGTGATGATCGAGTTCGACGGCGTGTCGGCGACGCTGCTCGAGCACGCGATGCAGGCGGGATACCTTCCCACGCTGGCGAAATGGATCCGGTCCGGATCGCACCGTCTCGGGCGCTGGGATTGCGGCGTGCCGTCGCAGACATCCTTCAGTCAGGCTGGCATCCTGTTCGGAAACAATTTCGACATTCCCGGCTTTCGGTGGTTCGAAAAACCCGACGGCAAAATGATGGTATCCAACGACCCCGCCGACGCGATGCGCATCGAGCAGCGGGAGTCGCGCGGCGCGGGCCTGTTGCACCCGGACGGCGTCAGCGTATTCAACATGTTCTCCGGCGACGCGGCACGCAGCTTTGCCACCATAAGCGCGTTTTCCGCACCGGCGCAGCAGGTACGGCGCGCTTCGCCGCTGTATTTCTCCTACTACCTGAGTCCATACACGTTTACGCGCTCGATCGCGCTGATCGTGCGCGAGTTCATCGTGGAGTGGTGGGAAAGTGGGCGCCAGCGCGTTCGCAACGTGCAGCCACGGGTGTCGCGCGGCGGACTGTTTCCGCTGCTGCGCGCAATGTCGACCGTCGCGCAGCGAGAGCTGGGCACGTACACATTGATACACGAGATGTTTGCCGGCGTACCGGTGGCGTACATTACCTACGTCGGGTACGACGTCGTCGCCCACCACGCGGGACCGGAATCACCGGACGCGTTGCGCATCCTGCGGGACATCGACCAGCGCGTGGCGATGATTGCGCGCGCCGCGCAGGACGCGCCCCGTCCTTACCGGTTCGTCGTGCTGTCGGATCATGGCCAGTCGCGTAGCATCCCGTTTCGTCAGCGTTACGGCGTCACCATCGATCACGCGGTGCAGAGTCTGCTTAGCGGGGAGCGCACCGTTCTGGCTCCACCCGTGATGACGGAGGGATGGGGCCATCTCAACGCGTTGCTCACCGAAGCCATCCGCCACGAGCGGCTCACCGGCCGCACTGCGCGCCGGCTGTTGCGCCATCGAACCCGGCAGGGACTGGTCGAACTTGGCCGCGAGCCGCAGCCGGTTGACGCCGAGATCGTCGTGTGTCCGTCGGGAAATCTCGCCAACATTTACTTCCGCAGCCTGCCGCACCACCTGACGCTGGAAGAGATCGCGGCGAACTACCCTGGCTTCATCGAGGGACTGGTCGCGCACGCAGGCATCGGCTTTGTAATGGTCCGGTCGTCGCTTCATGGTCTGGTGGTGATGGGCCGTGACGGACTGCGCTACTTGAACTCGGATCGCATCGAGGGCGCCGATCCGCTGGCCGGATACGGCGCGCATGCGGCCGGCCAGCTCGCGCGGCTGGGTGACTTTCCACACTGTGGTGACGTCATCCTGAACGGGCGCTTCGACCCTCAAACGGGCGAGGTGACGGCATTCGAGGAGATGGTGGGTGCCCACGGCGGGCTGGGTGGGCCACAGACCGAGGCGTTCCTGCTGCGTCCCGCCGCCTGGCCGGTGCCGGCCACCCCCATGATCAATCCCGAGAGTATCTTTCAACTGCTCACCCGCTGGCGGGATGCGCTCCTGGCCGGAGAGAATCCAGCGATGGCCCGCGTGGACGGGCTCGAGAGCGATGCCCTATAGTGAGGAACTATGCAGCCACCCTCCCGCGATACGTCCCCGCAAGACGCCGACGCGCTGCGCCGCGAAGTGAAAGAACTGCGCGAACTCCTCGCGACCTACCGCGCCAATGAATCCACCGCCCGCGACACCGCGCTGCGGCTGCGCGCGCTCGTCGACAACGCGCCGGTGGTACTCTTTGCACTGGACAGCGAAGGCCGCTTTACGCTGTCGGAAGGCCGCGGACTGGAGCCTCTGGGGCTCGTCCCCGGTCAGGTGGTCGGGCTGTCCGCGTACGACGTATACCGGGACGCGCCGCAGGTCATCGATCAGCTCGACCGCTCCCTGGCCGGTGACCCGGTCAACGAAATCGTCACGGTGAACGGGCGCATATTCGAATCTCTCTACACACCCCGCATCGATCCCGACGGTCGCGTGGCCGGCGTCGACGGCCTCGCCTGGGACGTCACCGCGCGCTACCAGGCCGAAGAGTCCGCGCGCGCGCTCGAAACGCAACTCTTGCAGGCGCAGAAGATCGAGACCATCGGCACGCTGGCGGGCGGCATCGCACACGACTTCAACAACATCCTGTCGCCGATCCTTGGCTACACCGACATCGCGATGGACCAGCTGGAGGAGGGCCACCCGGCGCGCGAAGACCTGCGACAGGTGTTGAACGCGGCGGGGCGTGCGCGCGAACTCGTCCAGCAGATTCTGATTTTCGCGCGTGGCGGCGACCAGCAAAAGCGGCCGGTTCAGATGCACCTGGTCGTGCAGGAAGCCCTGAAACTGATCCGGGCGACGCTCCCAACCACCATTGAGATTTCCCAGCGCGTGGTGAACCGGGACGATGTCGTGATGGCGGACGCGGGACAGATGCACCAGGTGATCATGAATCTGTGCACGAACGCGGCCCACGCGATGCGCGAAAACGGCGGCGTGCTGCGCATCGAACTGGAGCAGACCAGACTGCACGCGCCGGGGATCACGGGCCATCCGGCATTCCCGGCCGGCAACTACGTGGTGCTCACGGTGCAGGACCACGGTGAGGGAATGCGCGCCGATGTCCTCGCGCGCGCATTCGAGCCGTTCTTTACCACCAAGCCATCCGGAGAGGGAACCGGTCTCGGACTGGCCGTCGTGCACGGAATTGTGCACAGCCACGGTGGTGCGATCGCGGTGGAAAGCAGGCCCGCGCACGGCTCCACGTTTCGCGTCTTCCTGCCGGCCGCGGGCAAGACCGTTCCCGCACCGGATGCGGAACCGGGCCGCGGGGCGGTTGGCCGCGGAGAACACATCCTTGTGGTGGACGACGAGGTCGAAATTACTCGCATGCTCAAACGCATGCTGGAGTCGCGCGGGTTTCGCGTGACGGCGTTTGTCTCCAGCGAGCAGGCGCTGCGCGCTTTCCGGCAGGATCCATCACAATTTGACGCGCTGATCTCGGATCAGACGATGCCCCGGCTGACCGGTCTGGCGCTGGCGAAGACCATTCGCATTGAGAACCGTATTCTGCCGATCATCATCACAACCGGCTTCGGCGAAAAACTGGCCGTCGACGACGCATCCAAGGACGTCACCGCCTTCGCGGCAAAACCTTTCGACGCATCCACGCTCACCGCCCTGCTGCGTCGAGTACTCGACGAGGCAGGGTCGTCACCCGCGTAACGCGCTGATGATTTCGTCGTTGGACGGGAAGCGCCCGGTCTCTTTCTTGGAGAAGATTCGCGTTCCGTCGCGGGATATCTCAAACGCCCCACCACGGGACTTGATCATCTCGATCTGGATGTCGGGGAAATTGCGCTCCAGCGCGGCCTTCAAACTGAAGGCCTGGGGGCTGTAGTCTCAGGGAATGCAGTATTCGATGGAAACGTGCATGTGTTCGCTCCTTCGCGCGCGGTCACGAATCCGCGGTATCCGCTCGCATTGAGCTTATGCATGCCGCGCCGGCGTGTCAAACCTTTGCCGGCCAGACTGCGGAGCCGGCGGCGCGTCCACCGCTCCCGTTGCGCCCAGCCGGTGATTCGTGTACTATGTGCGGCTCAATGCGACGGCGCGGCCGCACCGCGCAGGTAGCATCTCCTGGAGAAGTTATGCGAATCCTCATCATCGGCGCCGGCGACATCGGGTTCAATCTCAGCCGGCGGCTCGCCCGCGAGCGGGCCGACATCGCCATCGTCGAAAGCAATCCGGCCCGTGCCCAGCGGGCCCGCGAGCAGATGGACGCGCTCGTCGTGGAGGGCCACGGCGCCAGCATCCAGGCGCTGCGCAAGGCGGGGGTCGAGAGCTCCGACCTGGTGGCGGCGCTTACGGACAACGACGAAGTCAACATCCTCGCCTGCCAGCTGGCCAAGAAGGCCGGCGTCAAGACGACGATCGCCCGCGTCCGCAACCCGGAATACGCGCTCCCCGACTACACGCTGACCGCACGCGACCTGGGCGTGGACCACTTTATCCACCCCGAAAAGGAGACCGCCGACACGATCGTGCGCCTGATTCGCCAGGCCAGCGCCACCGACGTGATCGAATTCGAGAACGGGAAGATCCAGCTGGTCGGCGTCCGCCTGGAGGCGGATTCGCCGCTGCTGCGGACGCCTCTGTCGCGGCTGGTGGAGCGCTTCGGCAACCCGCCGATGCGCATCGTGGCGATCCATCGCAACCAGGACACGATGATCCCGCGCGGCGACGACGAGATGATTCCCGGCGACCAGGTGTTCGGCATCTGCGACCCCGAGTACGTACCCGAGTTCATCAACCTGACCGGCAAGAAGAACATCAAGGTCGAAAACGTGATGATTCTTGGCGGCGGGCTCATCGGCCAGTTCGTGGCGCGCGAGTTGAGCACGACGATGAACGTGAAGCTTGTCGAGAGCAACGCCGAGAAGACGCGCGAAATCGCCGAATTGCTGCCGGACACGCTCATCATCCAGGGCGACGGCACGGACATCGACCTGATGGCGGTCGAGGGGCTGATGGACATGGATGCGTTCGTCGCGGCCACCGGTGACGACGAAACCAACATCATCTCGACGCTGCTCGCGCGTCACCTGCAGGTCCCGCGCACGGTCGCGCTGGTAAACAAGGTGGTCTATCTGCCCATCACACCCACCATCGGCATGGACGCGGTGGTCAGCAAACAGCTCCTGACCGTGAACGCGGTCCATCATTTTATTCAGAAGCAGGAAGTCGCGGCGATGGCCAGCGTCCCGGGGATCGATGCGCAGATCATCGAGTATATCGTCCAGGACCACGACAAGATCACGAAGAAACCCATCAAGGACTGCCACTTCCCCCGCAACGCCATCATCGGCGCCATCATGCACGAAGATCGGCTCGTGATCCCGCGCGGGGACACCCGCGTCCAGGCGGGCGACCGGGTTGTGGTGTTCGCTCTCCCGGGCGCGCTCGACGCGCTCGACAAACTCTTCATCAAGTAGGAGCGAGCAATGCGCCTGGCGACCGTTCTACACACGGTTGGGGTTCTCCTCCTCATCCTGGCGCCGTCCATGCTGGTGCCCATTCCATTTTCGCTGTACTACGGCGACAGCGATTGGCGCGCGCTGGCGGCATCCGCGGCCATCACCGCCGCGCTGGGCTTCCTGCTGCGCCGCTTGCGCAAGCCCGACTCGGACATCCGGCGTCGCGAGGGGTTCGCGGTGGTTGCGTTTGCGTGGCTGATGGTGTCGTTGTGCGGCGCCCTGCCCTTCCTGCTGAGCGGCGCCATCCCTTCCTTCACCGACGCATTCTTCGAAACCGTGTCGGGTTTCACCACCACCGGCGCGTCGATCCTGACTGAAATCGAAGGACTCCCCCACGGCGTACTGTTCTGGCGCAGCCTCACGCACTGGATCGGTGGCATGGGCATCATCGTGCTGACCGTCGCGATCCTTCCCTTCCTCGGCGTCGGGGGCATGGAGTTGTACCGCGCAGAGGGCGTGCGCACCGCCGGCGACCGGTTGACCCCGCGCATCACCGACACCGCCAAGATCCTGTGGGGCGTATACGTGATTCTCACCGCCGTGATGACGGCCCTGCTCATGGTCGGCGGCATGAGCCTGTTCGACGCGTTGTGCCATGCGTTCGGCGCCATCGCCACCGGCGGCTATTCAACCCGCAACAACAGCATGGTCGACTTTTCACCGTTCATTCAGTACGTCACCGTGGTGTTCATGATACTGGGCGCGATGAACTTCGCACTCCACTACCAGGCACGACGCGGCGACCTGCGTGTCTACTTCAAGAACTACGAATCGCGCTTCTACCTGGGTATTCTCGCGTGCGCGACGCTCATCACGTGCGCATACACCTTCCACCACCGCGAGTTCGGCGTCGAGCGCACGTTCCGCGACGCGCTGTTCCAGGTGACGTCCATCGGCACCACCACCGGCTACGCCACCGCGGATTACGAGAAGTGGGCCCACGGCCCGCAGTACATCCTGCTGATGCTGATGCTGTTTGGTGGCTGCGCGGGGTCCACTGCGGGCGGCATCAAGCAGATGCGTATCTACGTGGTGCTGCGGTTCGTGGTGCGGGAAATCACGCGCATGCTCCACACCAACGCCGTGATCCCGGTGCGCGCCGGCAAGGAAGCCATCCAGCGCGAGATCGTGGCGAACATCCTGGGGTCGTTCATCCTCTACATCTTCACCTTTGGCATCGGCGTCCTGCTCATCTCCCTGCTCGGGTACGACATGCCCACCGCCTTCGGTGGTGTTGCAGCCACCATGGGCGGCGTGGGACCGGGCCTGGGTCTGGTGGGGCCGATGGACAACTACGGCCACTTTCCGCCGATCGCCAAGTGGGTCTTTTCGGCACTGATGCTGCTCGGTCGGCTCGAGATCTACACACTGGTCGTGCTCGCGTATCCATCGTTCTGGAGGAAGTGACAGCCCGGGTAATTTCATGTACGCTGCTCCGGTGAGTTCGACCTCCCGATCGCACAACCTGTTGCTCGCCTTATTTTCCATCGCGACCGTGCTGCTGGTGGTCGAGATCGCGCTTCGAGTCTTCGCGCCGTTTCCGAATCCCTACGCGTTCGTCGACGTCAATCAGTACATCCGCTTTCAGTACCCGCGTAACTACGCAGCGGTAACCGAGGTGGAACCGGGACTGCCCGGCACCGCGGGGATCCACCATTTCACCACCAACAACATGGGCTTCAGGGGCGGCGACCTCGTCCAGCCCCGTCCGGCCGATGAGTACCGGATCTTTCTCGTGGGTGGCAGCACGTTCGAATGCTTTTACCTGGATGACCGCGCCGAAATCGGCCGCGTGCTGCAGGATTCGCTTCCCCCCCTTGCCGACGGCCGAACCGCCCGCGTATACAATGTCGGCCTGTCCGGCGCCGCCAGCGACGACCACATCGCGATGATCGGCCAGCGGCTGGTCCACCTGCAACCGGACCTGATAGTTGTCTTCGCGGGCGTTAACGATCTAACCCGTTCGATTTTTGATTACGACTACCTCCATTACGACGCCCCGCCAAAGCCGAGTCACGCGTGGTACAAGACCGTCGCGATGAACTTCCAGCTCGTCCGGCGGCTGCACCGGCTGGTTACGAAAATGGTGCCCGATGCGCGGACGATTCAGGAGAGCCGCACGCTGGTATCCAACTACGCCCGCCAGATCGCTCTGCAACGAACCGGCGTTCCGGCCACAACGCCCCCGCGTGTCGACCGGGACAGTTATGCCACCAACCTGCGGACCATGATCGGCATGGCGCGGGAGGTCGGTTCCAGCGTGGTATTCATGACCCAGCAGACCACCTGGAACAGCCCGGTCGACGCGGACGCGCGCGAGTGGTCGTGGATGCGGTACCGGGCGGGCATCACATACTCCGAAGCCGATATGGACGCGGCCATGGATTCGCTGAACGACGTGATGCGGCAGGTCGCCGAGGAGAGCCACGTTCCGGTGTTCGATCTGGCCAGGTGGATGCCCAAGTCGCTCGAGTACTTCTACGATGACTGTCACTTCACCCCGGCCGGAGCCGCCGCGGCCGGAACCCGGCTTGCGGAGTTTCTCGTCGGCCAGCAGGTCGTTCCCCCAGCCCGGTGAATCCGAGGGTTGTGGCCGGAAGATTGTCCCTGCGCCCCCCCCGTGCGGTAATAGACGCGGACGCAAACGGTTACTCCTCCGGCCTCAGACAGCGCTCGCGCCCCGCCAACGGAACCATAAAGATTGGCAATGACTTACGTGACCGCACCGGGGGACAGGTGTGGAAAACGGCCTGCCCGGCCGGTGGGCCCGCCTCGTATCTTGTTGATTTAAAACAAGTAACCGATGAGCTTCCCGGGGCGGAAGTTATGCACATCCAGGTGCGCAACTGTGGAAAACAAAATAAAGAGCGCCCCCGGGGTTGACCCCCGGAGGCGCTCAGGAAACACAGCCCGGCAGTGAACGACTAGCGAACGCCGACCGGTTCCGGCTTCTTCTCGTCCTTGCGATTCCAGTCCTTATTCGTGTTGGCGCTGGAATTGGTGTGCTCCTGCGTGTGGCTCGGGCTGGCCGAACCCATCTTGCAGTTGCCCTCGAAGAACACACCCTCGTCAATGACGAGACGCGCGGTCTGGATATCGCCCTCGACATGCGAGCCGCTCTGCAACTCGATCTTGTTCGAGGCCGCGATGTTGCCGACCAGCTTGCCGCCGATCACCGCGTTCTTCACCTTTACCTCCGCCTTCACCACACCCGTCTTACCAATGATCAGCGTCTCGGGGCACGAAATCGAACCCTCGAAATGACCATCGATACGCATCGTCCCCTGAATCTCAATGTCACCCTTGATCTTGCAGCCCTGGCCGAGCATCGAATTCAACGTGGCCTGGCCGGTCGTCATTCCCTCGTCTTTACCAAACATGACTTTCGCCTCCTCGTTCGATTGAGTCGCCTTGAAGCCAGACTTCAGCATGGTCGGTCCCTTCTACTTGATGCGAATGATCGGCCGCTAGTTCAGCAAGTACTTCCGCGGATCGACCGGCACACCATTCTCACGCACTTCAAAATGAAGATGAGGGGCCGTGCTCTTGCCGGTACTCCCCACAAAGGCGATCGTCTTGCCACGGGCCACCCGGTCCCCAACACTTACCAAATTTCGAGTGTTGTGTCCATACACCGAGCGGATCCCATAGCCGTGGTCGACCTCCACCACCCAGCCGTAGGTATCGTCAAATCGACTGACTTCGACGACCCCATCGGCGGCCACATACACCGGCGTGTTTCTCGGGGCAGCAATATCCATACCCGGGTGATATTGTGGACTCTTCTCCCCTCCCGTTACGAAGAATTCCCTTGTCACGTAGCCTTTTACAGGCCACTTCGACGGCATTGCCTCGAGCATCAGGCGCTGCTCGTCGGGGCCCACCCCCCCGTCCTCTTCTGGCCGCTTGATGGATGGACTCTTGTCAGCCGGCGAGAGGCTGGCCACCAGCGCGCTGTCCTCCGGAGAGAGGGGCAGTCCGAGCATCCCTTTGAGCTGGAGGCCGAGGGCCTGGAGGTGGCCGAGCTCAATCCGGAGCGAGTCGACCTCGGCCAGCTGCTGCCGGAGCTTGCCATTCTCACGCGCGAGGGAAGCAGACCGTTGAGCGCCGCCGGCGATGCGCCCGAAGGAAATGAGGAAGGCGGTCATCGAGATGATCGCCAGCCCGACCAGAACGCCGAACACGAGCACCAGCCGGTACGACACTCGGAAACTCCACGTCGTCCGGTTGTCATGCGGGACAATGATGACCGAGAACTGCTTGGACATCCGTTCAGCGCGGCAGCGGAACGTTCATCAATGAGGCCAACCGCTCGAAGTCGTCGTAACTGTAGAATTCGATGGTGACCTTCCCCTTGCCACCGCGTTTCTCGTCGATGTGAACACGCGTACCGAGATACTGCGCGAAGGCCTTCTCGAGATCCGCCACGTAGGCCGGCTTCTCTTTGCGGGGCTTCTCATCGTCACGCTTCCTGGGCCGGACGAGCCCAACTTCGGTCTCCACCTGCCGGACGCTGAGGTTTTGTTCCACGATCCGCCGGGCCAGCGTGAGCTGTTCCTTCTGCGTCGGCAAGGAGAGCAGCGCGCGCGCGTGTCCCCCGGTGATCGCCCCGGTCTCCACCATGCGCTGCACCTCGTCGGGCAGATTGAGCAGGCGCAGCGTGTTGGCCACCGAGCTGCGGTCCTTGCCCACCAGCCGCGCCATGTCGGCCTGTGACATCGTGAACTCAGAGATGAGGCGACGGTACGCCTGAGCCTCTTCGATGGCGTTCAGATTCTCGCGCTGGATGTTCTCGACGATCGCGAGTCGCAGCGCGTCCGCGTCGCGGACGTCACGCACCACCACCGGGATTGACGGCACGCCGGCCAGGCGCGCGGCCTGCAGCCGGCGCTCACCCATGATCAGTTCGTAGCGGGCGCCCTTGCGGCGGACCACCACCGGCTGGAGTACGCCGTCGAGCTTGATGCTGTCCGCGAGCTCCTTCAACCGGCTGTCGTCGAACCGCTTGCGCGGCTGGAACGGATTGGCGTCGACCGCGTCCAGCGGCACCTGCGTCGGGCGTTCGCCCGGCTGCGGCGCGACATTCGCCACCGTCGGAATGAGTGCATCGAGCCCGCGGCCCAGAACTTTCCTAGTGGACATCGCCGATCACCTCTCGCGCCAGGTCGAGGTAGCTCTTCGCGCCCTGGCATTGAACGTCATACAGAATGATGGGTTTGCCGAAGCTGGGCGACTCACTCAACTTCACGTTGCGCGGAATCACCGTCTTGTAGACCTTGTCGCCAAAGAAATTCTGTGCTTCCTGCGCCACCTGACTGGTCAGGTTGAGGCGCTTGTCGTACATCGTCAGCACGACGCCCTCGATCGCGAGACCGGGGTTGAGCGACGCCTGCACGCGCTTCACCGTGGACAACAATTGGCCGAGGCCCTCGAGCGCATAGTATTCGCACTGCAGCGGAATCAGCAGCGAGTCCGCCGCGGTCAGCGTGTTGATGGTAAGGAAGCCAAGGCTCGGCGGACAATCGACCATTATATATGCGTATTCCGCGCGCACCTTCTCGAGCGCGGTCTTGAGACGAAACTCGCGCTGTTCCTCGGTGACAAGCTCCACCTCGGCGCCCGCGAGTGCGGCGCTGGCGGGCAGCACGTCGAGGAACGGCATCGCGGAGGGAACGATGGTGTCCCGCACCAGACTGTCGTCGAACAACACGTCATACACGGTCCGTTGCAAGCTCGCCTTGTCGACGCCGGAACCCGACGTTGCGTTGGCCTGCGGGTCCATGTCGACAAGCAACGTGCGGTGCTCCGCCGCCGCGAGGCTCGCGCACAGATTGACCGCGGTCGTCGTCTTGCCAACGCCGCCCTTCTGATTCGCTACTGCGATAATGCGTCCCATGTTCTCCGATCGTGTCAGGGACAGATGAGCCCCGTCACCGTCAGCGGGTCCTGGTCGAGCCACGGCTCCACGTTGACCCGGGTGCCCACCGATGCCGCATCCAGGGAATCGCGGATCGTCAGGTCGATCGTTGACCGGCTGCCGACCACCGCCCCCCAGTAGTTGCATGTGGCATCCAGGGTCGGATACGTCACACCGTTGGGGTACCCGGTCTCGAGATAGATGTTGGATACCGTCCCGCTGCCCACGCCATTGCTCCGGAAGCGATTGCGATGGATCACCGGAAAAACCGCGCGCCCGAGCGTGATGCCGTGTACGAAGTTGTATTCGATGGCGGTACGCTGGACAACGATTCCGACTTCCTGCACCTGGTCGTTGAGGTTCATGTAGATGCCGCTCGCTTCGTTGAACGCAACCATACATCCGTCGATCAGAATCGAGTCGGGAATTGCGGTGCTGACGTTGCCTCCGATGAGGATGCCATGCACCAGACCGTTGCTCACCTCGGTGTCGCGAAGTTCCATCCTGCCGATGCCATCGTGATACACGCCGGCATCGCTGCTGCACCGGACCGCGCAATCACGAAGGATCGCGGTGGACGCGTTGCTCGCACGAACGCCGTACTGCGCGTGGCGGATCTCAGTATGATCGAGTACGATCTCCCCGCTGACGGAATCGCCGGCCTGGGTAAACCCGTGGATGCCGACCCACCACCCGCGGTCGTCACCACACTGTAGCCGGCGGTTGGGCCGAAAAACGACCGGCTGATCCGCGAGTCCGTGTGCCAGCAGCCGGCCACCGACGTCAATCACCGAACCGGGTGTGTCCATATAGAAGTCAACGCCCGGGTCGAACTCGGTTGTGTTGCCTGCGTCGATCCCGAATACCGGATTTCCAGCGTCGAGCACCACGATGTAGGGTGAGCCGGCTTTGTCAAACAACGCCCGGGTCGTCGTGACCTGGGTTCCGACCCGGATCACTTCCGTGATCTTGCGCGTGACCTTCCCGTCGCTGACCGTCACGGTGACGGAGTCCGTCCCGACCGTTGCGGGAACGGCCCAGCGCATGACGGTCTTCTGGGGATTCTGGGCGGTCAACGTCCCGCGCGTCGGCGTCCAGCTCACGGTGAGCGGGTCCCCGTCGGCGTCGGTGACCGCGACGGAAAGGTCTGTGTTTGTGTTTTTTACAGCTGCTAGCTTGGTATATGTGAATTCGATCGTGGGGGCGCGATTCACGGGGGTCTCAACGCTCGTCGTTCCACCCGAGCACGCGACGACCAGCCCGCCCAACGCACATGTGATCCACCGAATATTCATGTAAATCCTTTCCTGACAATCAGTTGCGTGGAATCGGGTGGGGCCTGCACGCTCTAGAATAGCCCGCTCACCGGGCCGAAGCAAGCGATTTGTCGTTGGTTCGTCAGATCCTGGCCAGTGTTTGGGGCCGGTCCCGGCGCCGAGCGGCTCTCGGGACGACCGGCCCCGTGCACGAGCCAGACAAGACCGCCAGCACACCGCCCCCCGCCGGTTTCACGCCGCCGCGATCAGCGCGTGATTGGCCACCGGGATCGCGTCGATCTGCACCCCGCCAAAGTTGACATTGCCCACGGCATGTCGGCGCCTGGTTCCACCCCAGGTATGTTTCACGTGAAACACGCTGATCCGGGCCCCGGTGACGGCACTCGGGGGGCGCGAGCGGCGGACGCTCAGCGGGCGCCAGCACGACGCCCCGAGTTGACGGCACGGCCTATCGATCGTGTTCTCACGCGCTCCGGCCGATATTCGCCGGCAGCTCCGCGGGTATTTCCGCGCACCAGCGCCGCCGCCGTTTGAATGCAGTCGCCGTAGCGAGCTCTGTTCCACCGCCTGGTCCCGAAGCGTGTTCCACGTGAAACACGGAACCCCATCATCGGCATCGCCTTCTGCCCCCTGCCCGGGCTTCAGGAAACACGGCCAGACCACCGGTGGTTGTCACACTCGTGCCGACTTCGTCTGCGGACGGATCACGGTCATTGTGGAGTTGTCAGGGAGAGACCCTCCCGAGGGCTTCGCCTACGCTGGAAGGCAGGCCGGCCTTGTGCCCGGGAAAGACAGTGGCCTTATGCCCAGGAAAGACGGTATGGAGGCAGGTTTGCGGCGGGGATGATGCCCGGGAAAGCGGGCGGCGCTGGAGCGCCGGGTCTATCGGCCGCGTGCCAGCCGTAATGTTGACAATAGGAGCGGATTAAAGCCGTGTAACATATTGTAAATAAATATGTTAGCTTTTCTCGTGCATTGTTGGGCGCGGAATCCCGTAGGTGGACGGGTCCGAGTCGAATGTCGTCGCGTTGGCGTCGTTCTCAAAATAGAACAGCCGTCCACCCAGCGTCCGGCGGGGGCTGGCTGCCGACGGCTGGAATCGGGCTCGGGTGACCGGATCGGTGACCTTGCCAGTGTACGACCAGGGTTCCGCGGCAAACGTCAGCAGGGCTTCTTCCGAGCTGAAGTAGTAAACCTCATAGTTGACGAACGCGCGATGCGTGGCGTCAATAATCGCCGCCTGCGCGGGATGAACCGCGCACGGGAACGTGGCGCCCATGTCTTTCAGGTAGGGTTCAGGGCCTTGCACGAAGGCCAGCGCGCACGGCGCTCAGCAGAAGCCGACGGGCTGGCCGTTGACATAGACCGGCGGCATTTTCGGGTTGAGCCTCACCTTGCGGACCGCGCAGCGGTCATTGATGGAAACGAGGCCCGTGTCGAGATAGCGCAGGCGGGGAAACGAGTCCTGCTCGCTGACGAACTCACCCTGTATCGCGTAGTTCGCGGGCTTGGATTTGTCTTTCGAGCAGGCCGCGAGGCCGACTGCGAGAACCGCGAACACGACGAGTGCGCTTCGAGTATGGGGTCTCATCCACTGACCTCCGCTGGGAGCCAACCGGCGATCGCTTTCACGCCGGTATCCGGTACGCCCGGTAATACCCGTATTGTCCCTGCGTATCGCCTTCCCATTCAAGGCATTTTCCCACGCGATCGACCGGCCGCGAATCGGCCGGGCAGGTGCCCACGAACGAGCCCCCCGCCGCGAGCATCGGTTCGAGCTTCGGTGCGAGCGCATCCGGCGGCGCAACCGCAATCGCGACCGCCACGTCGAACGCCGCGCGGTACGTATCGCGCGGCGCAATCTCCTCGACCGATCCGGCGAACACGACCACATTCGCAAGCGACAGACGGACGACCATCGCATCGAGGAACGTGGCCCGTCCCGCACGCCGCTCAACCAGAAGCAACGACGACGCCGGTTCGGTGAGCGCCCACACAACCCCCGGAAACCCGCCGCCCGACCCGACATCCAGCACGCGAAGCGCGCGCGCCCCCATCCGGGTTCGCACCAGGTGCAGCAGTTCCAGGCTCTCGAGCACGAGACGCTCGCACGCAGCCGGTGCATCGCGCCGCGACACGAGGCCAAGTCGTTCATTCCAGCGGAGAATTTCTTCGACAAATACCAGTCCGCGGCGGGAATCAAATGCGGGGGACGCCGCAACGGCAGCGCCGACAATGTTCTGGGGAGTCGTCGCGCTCACTCAACCGGCCGCCGGGCGGTGCCGCTCCAGGTGAACGGCCAGAATAGAGAGATCCGATGCGCGCACGCCGGCAATACGGGACGCCTGCCCGATCGTCTCGGGCCGCATGCGGACGAGTTTTTCGCGCGCCTCGGTGCTGATCCCGTTGATGCGATCGAACGCAAAGCCGGCCGGAATCACGCGCGATTCGAGATCTCGAACCGCGCGCACGTCGCGCCCCTGACGGTCAATGTAGCCCTGGTACTTGATGGCGCATTCAACGCGATCGGCCAGCGGCACATCCATCGCGGCCCCGTTGGCATCGCACAGGTGCTCGATTCGAACCCCCGGCCGTCGCAACACCTCGGCCATCGTCGCGCCGTGCCGCACCGGTTCGAGCCCCTCGCCCGCGAATTTCGCGTTACCCGCCACGGCCGGGAATGGCGTGCGGTGCAACCACGCAATCGTATGCTGGACGGACGCCATGCGCGCGCGAACCGCATCCAGCGCGGCGGGGTCCACCAGCCCGAGCCGGCATCCCGCCTCCATCAGCCGCTCATCGGCGTTGTCCTGGCGCAACAACAGGCGGAACTCCGCGCGGCTCGTGAACATCCGGTATGGCTCGTCGATGTCCTTCGTGGTCAGGTCGTCCAGCAGCACGCCGATGTACGCCTCGTCTCGCCGTGGTACGAACGGTTCGTCGCCGCGAAGCGCGAGCACAGCATTGACACCTGCAACGAATCCCTGCGCCGCGGCCTCTTCGTAGCCTGACGTGCCGTTGACCTGGCCGGCAAAGTACAGCCCCGCAACCAACTTGGATTCCATTGTCCGGCACAGCTGATCCGGTGGAAAGAAATCGTACTCCACCGCGTACCCCGGCCGCGCCATGCGCGCCTGCTCGAGACCGGGGATCGTCGCGAGAATCTCCCGCTGCACGTCGACCGGAAGGCTGGTGGAAATTCCGTTGAGGTACAGCTCGGGATGCTCCAGGCCTTCCGGTTCGACAAAGACCTGGTGGCGCGTCTTGTCGGCAAAACGAACCACCTTGTCCTCGATGGACGGACAGTAGCGCGGCCCGATTCCCTCGATCACCCCGCCGTACATCGGCGATCGTGAGAGATTGCGGCGGATCACATCGTGCGTCGCCTCGCTCGTAAACGTCAGGTGACACGGAACCTGTGGCAATTCGATGCGGTGCGTGCGGTGCGAAAACGGCCGCGGCACCGGGTCGCCGGGCTGTGGCTCCATGCGGCTATAATCGACACTGTCCCGAAAGACCCGCGGCGGCGTGCCCGTTTTCAGACGGCCCATTCGAAGACCCAGCGCCGTCAGACTCGCGGTCAGCCCGGACGCGGGCGGCTCGCCCTCGCGGCCACCCCGGGTCTGGGTCTCGCCGGTATGCATCAGGCCCCGGAGGAACGTTCCGGTGGTCAGGACGCACGCGCGCCCCGGAATACGCTCGCCGGTTGACAATTGAATGGCAACGAACCGGTTGTGCGCGGTCTCGATGGCCGCAACCTCCGCCTCGAGTACCGCCAGTCCGGGCTGCGATCCCACCAACGCCTGCATCAGCCTGGAATAGCGGTATTTGTCAACCTGGGCGCGCGGCGACCAGACGGCCGGCCCCTTGGCCTGGTTCAACATCCGGAACTGGATCCCCGCGCGGTCCGTGGAATGGCCGATCTCGCCACCGAGCGCGTCGAGTTCCTTGACGAGATGGCCCTTGGCGAGCCCCCCCACAGCCGGATTACAGGGCATATGGCCGATGCGGTCACGCCGTAGCGTCAGCAGCAGCGTCGCGCATCCCATCCGCGCAGCCGCAAGCGCAGCCTCACAACCTGCGTGGCCACCGCCAATTACAATGATATCGAAACGATCTGCCATTGAATTGTTTACAATCTGACGGCCGTTACGTTGACAAATACACCGGCCGTCTGTTCGCGAGCGCCGCGGCCGATGTTGACAATTACTTTCCGATGCAGAAGCGCGAGAAGATCACATCGAGCAGTCCGTCGCGGTAGCGCCGGCCGGTCGCCTCCTCATAATAGGACATGATCTCCCGAATCTGGATCGCCAGAATCTCCAGCGGCTCGCGGGCTTCGAGCGCGGTGGCGAGTTCATCCAATGGGCGGCGCGCGGATTCGAGCAGCTCCGCAAGCCGGGCGTTCAAGATGGCGCGATCTCGCGCCATCCGGGTCAACGCGTCGCTGCGCACCGCCTGTCGCATCGCGGCGCGCAGGGCCTCGAGCCCCTCGCCATTCTCCGCCGAGACGCGCACCACCGCAAGACCGTCCCGATCGCGCAGCCGCGCGACGCACGGACAATCGATCTTGTTTATTACCACGAGGGCCCGGCTGGCGTCGAGCCGATCGACCGCGGCCGCGAGCGCCGCCGAAACCGGTTCGCGGCCATCGATCACGAACATCACGACGTCGGCCTGGTGGGCCGCGTCCCGCGCCCGGTCGATTCCGATGGTCTCCACGAGATCGGGCGGGGTGTCCCGCAGCCCCGCCGTGTCGTGGAGCACAAATGGGATCCCGTCGATCGACAGCGTCTCGCGCAGCACGTCGCGTGTCGTCCCCGGAATATCCGTGACGATCGCGCGCGCCTCTCCGACGAGCCGGTTGAAGATACTGCTCTTGCCCGCGTTGACGGGTCCCGCGATCACGACGCGGTAACCGTCGCGCAGCGGCCGCGCGAACGCGGCCGAGGCCAGCAGGTCGTCCAGCTCAGCCCGCTGCCGGGAAAGCACCGCCAGCGCGGCCGGCACATCCACCGCGTCGATCCCCTCTTCGATGAAGTCGATATTGGCCTCGATCAGGCCCAGGAGCCCGAGCATCGCGTCGGCGAGCGTGTCGATTCTCCGCGACAACTCGCCGCGCAACTGCCGCTCCGCCACCGAACGCTGGAGTTCTGTCCGCGCGTGGATCAGGTCGGCCACCGCCTCGGCCTGGATGAGGTCTATCTTGCCGTTGAGAAACGCCCGCCGCGTGAACTCTCCCGGTTCCGCGGCACGCACCCCAAGCCGGAACAGCGTCCCGAGAACCCCCGCGACGACCGCGCTCCCCCCGTGACACGAAATTTCGACGACATCCTCGCCGGTGTAGGACTCCGGACCCCGCATCACCGCCGCCATCACCTCGTCGACCGGCGCGTCATCGGCCGCGACAAAACGGCCGTGGTACATCCGGCGGTGCTCCCAGTCGGCGGCAAACACATTCCCCCCCGGCGTTCGCAGCGTGTGGCCCAGAATATCCAGCGCATCCCGGCCGCTCACGCGAATGACCGCCAGCCCGGATTCGCCGGGTGGCGTCGCCAGCGCGGCAATGGTGTCGGTGCAGGTGGACATGACCCGCGATCTTACCACGCCCGCCGTTCCGCGCGGTGGCCGGCCGACAGGACCCGCGTGGCCTCGGAGATGTTCCCGCTCAGGTGGCAAGAAATCCACCGCTGTTACAGCGGTAACCTCCGGATCCGTTCCGCCCGGTGACGGACGGCGGGCGCTTCGTGGGTGAGGGGAGACTTATGCCAGGACGCGGGCTGCAACACGTGCGGCGGATGGACCTGTGGATCGCCTTCCGAGCGGCGGCTCATGAGTCGGTGGTCGTCGCGTGGCGCTCAGCGAGCGGCCGGACAGCGTCCCATCCGGCCCCCCCCGCTCAGCCCCGAATTATGGCGCGTTGACGTAGAAGCCCACCGAATCCGACGACATCGACCCAAACAACCCGACGCCCCCGTCGACGTGGAAGAGCGGCGGGACCGTGTTGTCGCCCGCCTCGCCCCCAAAGCCGAAGCCGCCCGAGCCCAGCACCGGGTCCGTGCGTGCAAGGTCGTACCAGTTGCGGTCCAACTTGAACACACGCACCTTGTAGCGCCCCTGGTAGTATATCGCGAACCACGGCGCGCGGAGGTACGACTGCGTCGGCGCAAAGGGCGGCGACTGGTTGAGCCGCGTGAAATTGTCGAGGTCGTCCTCGTTGAGGAAGCTCGTATCGATCAAGAGCGGTGAATTGAGATCGAGGCTCTGCAGTTGAACCTGGTACCCGACTGCGGGGTCGTCTTCGAGGCGAACCTCGAGCAGACCCTGCGAGAAGGTGAGTTGATTCTCCGTGTACACCGTGTCCTCGGGTGCCCCGGAAATCTCACCAAAACCCGTGAGCCGTTGCACGACGTTCGTACCCGAATCATCCAGCAGCACCCACTCGCGCACGCGCAGCGGTTCCGGCGTGGTGGTGGTCGCGCGTACCACGTGACCATCCGGCAGCGTCACGGTCAAGCGGTACGTGGTTGCCGGTTGGACGACGAACGGCGCATTAACCCGATAGCGGCCGTCATCGGCGTCGACGTAGTCCAGCGTGGTCGCGCCGCTGGCGATCCGCACCTGCGCGCCCACCACACCCGCGGCGGCATAACTGAACGGCTGGTCGGGCGACAGGGTCCGCGTCACATAGACGTCGGGGAACGGCTTTCCGACCACCAGCACGGCATCCACCACCGGCACGCCGGCTCCGCCGGGCGCAAAGAACTCCTCG
Source organism: Candidatus Krumholzibacteriia bacterium (assembly GCA_036273975.1). Lineage (GTDB taxonomy): Bacteria > Krumholzibacteriota > Krumholzibacteriia > WVZY01 > JAKEHA01 > JAKEHA01. The sequence goes on along the minus strand of DASUGO010000241.1, from coordinate 22,560 downwards.
TCGCCGCGCTCCGTGGAACACGCGATCGCGGCGAGCAGCATCAGCAGGACGATGAGCCGTTTCAGAACCATACGTTCACCCCGATGCTCGGAATAATGGGCAGCATGCGCGCGACCGTCACGTCGACAACCTCACCGGTGCGATCGTACTGCACAAACCACTCGTTGCGGCGGCTGTAGAGATTGAACACCTCGACCAGCCACTCCGCGCGCGCGCCGAAGAGCGAAAAATTGCGCGCGACCGACACGTCGAGGCGGTTGTAGGGAAGCAGCCGCGCGCTGTTGCGGTCGCCCTGGATCAAGTGAATGTCGGAGGGTGTGACCCCCGACCCGGGATCGCGCAGCGTGTAGCGCGACGCGATCGGCGTGAACGCCTGGCCGGTGGCGTAGACAAACGCGCCCGAGAAACGCCACTTGCCGCGGCGATATTCACCCACGGCGCTGATGTCATGGCGGCGGTCGTACTTGGGCGGAAACGTCTTGCCGTTGTTCAGCTCCGGAAACTCGCGCCGCGTCCAGCCCAGCGTATAGCCGATCCACCCGGTCACGGCACCGATGTCGCGCCGCGCAAACAACTCCACGCCGGTCGCATACCCGCTTCCGTTCAGATAGAACAGATCGTCCGCGGTTTCGATGGTTGCGTTCGCGGCGGTGGTGCCGTCGAGCGACACGAGGTGGTCGAGTCCCGTGTAGTAACCCTCCACCGAGAACAACGTTGACGGCCGCCAGCGCCAGTCGACGCCCGCCACCATCTGCCACGAACGCCCGATATCCGCCGTCGGGTCGATGGGCACGTAGAAGTCCGCGGCCGACACCGCTTCGGTTGCGACCAGCTGCATGTACTGATGATAGATCCCGCCGGCCAGCTTGAGCCGCACGGTGGGCGTGAGGGTCTGCGCAATTCCGGCGCGCGGCTCGGCCAGCCAGCGCTCACCGTCATCGATGTAGCGAATGCGCGCGCCGGCATCCACCACGGTTTCCGCCCATGGCGTCCAGCGGTCGGAGAGAAATCCCGCGGCCTCGAGCGGCTTGCGCCGGTAGTCGATCAACGATTCCTGATTGAAGTCCTGCTTGAACCCGACGTCGTAGGTCGTGGCCTGCAGCCCCGCGGTCAACGTGTGCCGCAGGTTCGCCTGCCACGCCAGTTCACCGGCCGCGGTTACGTCGGTGATGTCGTTCTTGATGGTGATCGGCGTCGTAAATGCACTCGCGGCGGTATTGCTGCCGTACTTGCTCAGCGATACACGGGTCGTCGTGAGCAGACGGTCACCGAATGCGCGGACGAACGCGGCGCTCGCCACGGTGTTGCCCCAATCCAGCGTGAGATCGGTGCCGGTGCCGAGGAAGAAGTCGAGCTGGTCGCTGCCCGTGTAGGCGGAAAAATCCAGCCGGCCACCGGCGGCGGGGACCGAGAGTTTCCCGTTGATATCGTAGAAGTAGTAGTCGGGCACCTCCGTGTCTTCGTCGCGAATGGCGTTCAGGAGTGGCTCCAGGTGGGTGCGGCGACCGCTCAACGACCACGACGCTCCGCCGAGCGGTCCGCTGAGCGCGAGCCGTGACGCAATGGTGGTCACACCGACCTTGCCGTTGACCGTACGCGCGTTGGCCTCGCGGGAACGCACGTCGAGCACCGCGCCCAGACGGCCACCGAGATCGGCCGGGTAGGCTCCTTTATAGAGGTTCACGTCGCCGGCCGCATCGGGATTGAACGTCGAGAAGAATCCAAACGCGTGCGTGGGGTTGTAAACCGTGGCCTGGTCGAGCAGCACGAGCGTCTGATCGGGGCCGCCACCGCGGACGTACAGCGCGCTGGAAAAGTCGGACGCCGCCTGTACGCCCGGCAGGAGCTGCAGGCTCCGCACCGGGTCGCCCTCGGCGATCCCGGGCAACGCCGACAACTCGTCGGCCTTTATGGACACGAACCCGGGCTGGACGGCGCCGATTCTGGAATAGCGATCCTCTTCGACGACGATCTTCTCGACCGCCACCGGCTGCACCACGAGCGTTGCATCGAGCGTGTATTCGCGGTCCTCGGCGATGACCAGGCTGTCTTCCATCACGGTGTAGCCGACGCGCGAGAAGCGAACCAGGTAGCGCCCGTTCGGAACCAGCCCGAACACGTAGCGTCCATCGTCGAGGCTCATCACGCCCTGGGCGATATCCTCGCCGGCAACGGAACGGCCGAGCACCTGGACCGTCACAAATCCCACCGGCTGGCCTGTCTCGACGTCGCGCGTCACGCCACGCAGCACGGCCGCGCCCGCGGCACTCGTGATGAGTACCAAAAGCAACGCGGCAAGGAATACACGCTTGGTCATTTGCAACCGGGCGGGTTGGTGACGATCGGCGCGGCCGGCCCGTCGCGTCACGCCAGAAGGAAAGCTACGCAGCGCGCGAGCGCTTCGCAACAACGCCGGCGGTGAATCAGTCCTGACGCAGGTCGCCCATGTCGGCCGTGCGCGGCGTCAGGACCACCTTGCGCAGCAGGCCATCGCCGATGGTATAGGTGGTGACGTCATCGTACTCCGCCACCGCGAGGTGAATGATCCGCCGTTCGGACGCCTTCATCGGTTCGAAATCGAACTCGCTGTGCGTACGGCGCACGCGGTCGGCGAGCCGGTGCGCCTTTTCGATCAACAGGCGGTGCCGGCGGTGAATGTACCCGCCCACGTCGATCGTGATCTTGCTGTGGCGGTGGGTGCGTCCGGTGAACACGCGGTTGACGATGTGCTGAATCGACGAGAGCGTTTCTCCGCGCCGGCCGATCAAGAGGCCGTCGAGCCCCTCCGACGAAATATTGACGAACGTCGTGTCGTCCGATTCCTCGATATTCAACGTGAAATCCACGCCCATGAATCCCAGCAGCTCGCCGATCACCTGGCGAATGACTTCCGAATTCTCGCTGCCCAACGTGTCGCGTTCGCCACGCTGCGTCACGCGAATACTCACCGACTTGCCGCCAAAGAGGCCCAGCAGACCGCTGGACGACTCCGAGAGCACCTCGATGTCGACCTCGTCCTTGCGGACGCCCATTGCCTTCAGCGCTTTCTCGAGCGCCTGATCGATGGTCTTGCCGCTGGTTTCGACGGAGCGAGCCATCCCGAATGCCTCCTAGCGCCCCTTCTTGCCGCGCTTGCGCGGCGCCGGCGCCGGCTCCACCACCGCGGCGGTGGAGGCGTGGCGCGAATCCTTCACGATGTAGTACTGCTGCGCAACCGACATGACCGTGTTGATGATCCAGTAGATCACGAGTCCGGACGGCATCTTGTAGAACAGCACCGTGAAGACGATCGGCAACATGGTATTGAACCCGGGCGGAATCGCGGTGCTCGACTGTCCGGTCGGCGACCCTCCCAGCTTGGACTGCGCAAACATGGACGCGCCCATGAGGATCGGGAGCAGACTGAAGTTGTCTCCGATCATTGGCAGCGAGATCGGCAGCTTGAAGAGGATGTCCTGCTGGGAGAGATCCGTGATCCAGCCGACCCACGGCGCACCACGCAGCTCAATGGTGTACTGCAGCACGTTGAACAGCGCGATGAACACGGGCATCTGCAGAACCATCGGAAGACACCCGCCCAGCGGATTGACGCCGGCCTCCTTGTAGAGCTTCATTGTCTCTTCGCTGATGCGCCGCTTGTCGTCGCCGTACTTGTCCTTGAGCGCCTGCAGGCGCGGCTGGAGATCCTGCATTTCCTTCATCGACTTGAAGCTCTTGTGGGTGAGCCGGTAAAACGCCACCTTGGTGAGCACCGAGATGATGACGATCACCCAGCCGTAGTTCGGAATGAAGCGGTGAATGGCCTTGAGCGCCCACAACACCGCGCCGCTTACCGGGCGGATGAACTTCATTCCCATTTCGATATTCTTCTCGAGGCCCACGCCCAGCGCCGCAACCGTGTCATAGCTGAGCGGCCCGAGGTAGATGTGCATCGCGCTGGTCAGTTCGCCGCGCGCGAGTGCGGCGGGCACCGCCAGGTTTTGCGTGATGTGGTGCTCCACCTTGACGCCGGAGACCTGGACCTCGGCGCGCACCGGCTGCGGCGGGTAAATCGCCGCCATGAAGTACTTGGTCTGAAGGCTGGCGTGGTTCAGCGTGCCACTGAAGTTCTCGACGTGGGACTTTCCAAAGTCTCCCGGCTTGAGGCGGTGCGTCTCCTCGCCCAGGAGGGCGGTCGCGCGGAATGCGTTGTAGTCGTTCGCCGCGTTGGCCTCGGTGGACTGCAATCCGGGTCCAAAGCTCCAGCCAATCGTCTCCGCGCCCGGAACAAGCGCTTCCGAGGCGCGAACCTGGGTTTCAAAATCATAGCGGTCGCCGAAGAAGCGGTACGTGCGCTCGACGAAACCGCCCGGACCGTCCGCCCGGAACACGAGGTCGACCGGCTTGTCCCCGGTGACCACGACGCGCGCGCCATCCGGCAACGCTCCGCCGCCAGCGGTGGCGACGAACACGACCTGATCGACGTCCAGATTGTGGCTCGCGCCGTCGATGCGCGTCGAGAGCATGCGCGTTCCCGACCAGCTCTCGCCATCCGGCAGGAGTTCCACCGGCGCGTCGTGGGTCTCGTAGCGCAACAGCCGCGCGTCGGTGATCACCGCGCCGCGGGTATCGAATGTCAGCTCGTAGAGCGGCGACGCCACCGTGATCCGGGCGCTCGCCGCTTCCGCGCCGGCGCCAAACGACTCTGCCGCCGCGTGTCCCACCGTGTCCGCGGCGGACGGCGCGGTCAGGGTGGGTTGCGTCGTCGCCGTGGCGGGCCGGGAAGCGGCCGCCAGCGAATCCGCGTGGCGCTGACTCGCAACCTGCTGGGCCTGCTGCAGAGCCTCCGCCTGACGGCGGGCACGTTGCTCCCGGGTCTTCGGCGCGAGGAACACCGCGTCGTAGACCAGAAACAGAACCATCGAGGCGACAAACGCGATGAGCGCGCGGCGCTCCATCGAAAATCCCTGGCTCATCGAACTTCCTTCACTGCGAGAGATGAGATGCGTTCGCACCGATCGCTACGACGTGTTTCGCCGCGGGGTGGAACCGGGTCGAGGCCGCCCGCACTCAGCGGATGACAGCGGCAGACGCGCCGCACGGTGAGCAATGTACCCCTGGCGGGGCCGTGAATCTGAATGGATTCGGCGGCGTACTCGGAACAGGTCGGATGGAACCGGCACGCGGGGGGAAGAACGGGGGAGATCCACCGGCGGTACCCGGCGATCAGCCTGAGCAGTGATATTTGCAGCGTCGCAGTCAGCGTACGTCGCATGGGCGATCAACTTTCCGCTACGATCATTCAGTCCCCGGCAGTCCCCGGCTCCAGCGAATCACCGGCACCCAGCGCGCACGCGATGTCGGTCTCTATCTCGTCGGCCGTGCGCGTCACGATCGTTGCGCGCGCGACGAGCACCACCCAGTGCCCGGTGGGCCAGTTCGTGATGTTGCGCCGCGCCGCCTCGCGGAGCAACCGCTTGGCCCGGTTGCGCTTGACCGCCCCGCCCACGCGTTTGCTCGCAACAACGCCCACGCGAACACCATCGGTTTCGGGCGGCGCGAAGAGGAATATGATCGTGTGATTCGTGACTAGCTTGCGACCCGCATCGTAACAGCGACGAAACTGCCACGAGTGCTGAAGGGTTCGCAGGCGGCGTCGAGACGATCGCGCCGACTCTCGCGGGCCCATGGCGCCTGCCTCCGTCGCCGGAGACGTTACGCCGTCAGGCGCTTGCGGCCCTTCTGCCGGCGGCGCTTGATGACGAGGCGGCCGCCGCGTGTGCTCATACGCTTGCGAAAGCCGTGGTCCTTCTTGCGCTTGAGAAGATTCGGCTGGAATGTACGCTTCATGATCGTTGATCCTGTGTGAACGTGATAAAAAATCCTGCCCCGCGCCTGGCCGGGGAGGGACGGGCGCTGGGACGGGTGTTTCCTTCGATTGGTCGCTGAAAGGGGTGACTCTAGCGAAATCGATAGCCGGCGTCAAGGGCGAAGAAACCCACAAGTTATCCACAGCCTGTGGAAAGCCAAGACGCTGGAAAACCGCCACTTGGTCTGTTTCTGTGAGCAACTCGATTTCGCTGTTGATGGCGCTCTCCCGGCTCTGATAAGTTCCACCCCGTTACGTTTCTTCTGACTGACGGCATTTCCCAATTCAGATCGGTCTTGTTTCCAGGTTCCCGGGTCACTACTGTGGACAACTTCGTCATCACACCCCCCGCCGATTCCATAACTGGAATGTCCACAATTAGTTATTTCATTATCCACATTTGTGGATAACCATTATAGCTTCCGCCGGTTCACCCGGAACCGGCGTTCTTACAAGGATTTCCGGGCCCGCCCCGCGCGTGGCCCGCACACAACGATGGTCCAGTGGTTGATGAAGGGTTTGCGTCCGCGACCGCAAGGCGGTCCGCTCGCGTCGGAGTCACTCCGAGGGAGAAAGGGTATCCTCCATGTCAGTTTCCTCCCGGCAGAACGGCAACGACCACATGTGGTCGGAGTTCCTGGCGTCGGTGGCCACACTCGTGAACAAACAGACGTTCGAGACGTGGTTCAAACCGATGCGTATCAATTCCGTCGAAGGCTCACGCGTCGTGATCGATTGCCCCAGCAAGTTTTTTGTGGACTGGGTCAGCGAGCACCACTCGGATAAGATTACGTTCGCGTTGAGCAAGGTGCTCGGCGGAGAACCCCAGGTGTCCCTGCAGAACGCAAACGACGCGCGGCCGGAGATTTCCCGGCGGCCGGAGATGTCGATTACGTCCCCGCAGCACCGCAACCGCCGCCCGCTGACCGAAGGCGAACGGCTCAACCCGAAGTATGTGTTCGAGGAGTTCGTTGTCGGCAACAACAGCCGCATGACCTACGCGGCGTGCCAGGCGGTTGCGGAACGCCCCGCACAGGTTTACAACCCGCTCTTCATCTACGGCGGCGTGGGCCTCGGAAAGACGCACCTGATGCAGGGGATCGGCCACGGTCTCCTCAAGACCCACCCCAACGCGCGCGTGCACTACTGCTCGGCGGAAGCGTTCATGAATGAAATGATCATGGCGATTCGCCAGGGCACGAGTCACGAGTTCCGCGCCAAGTATCGCAATGTTGACCTGTTGTTGATCGACGACATCCAGTTCCTCGCGGGCAAGGAGAGCACACAGGAAGAGTTCTTCCACACGTTCAACGCTCTGCACGGGGCCAACAAACAGATTGTCGTTACCAGCGACCGCCCGCCCAAGGAGATTCCGACGCTCGAGGAGCGCCTGGTGTCGCGGTTCGAGTGGGGACTCATCACCGACATCCAGCAGCCGGACTATGAAACCCGTCTGGCGATTCTGCGCAAGAAGGTTGAACGGGAGAATATCTCAATCCCGGATGACGTGCTCGCCCTCATCGCCGACAGCGTCAAGAGCAACATCCGCGAACTCGAAGGAAGCCTCGTCAAGCTGCTCGTGCACGCGAGTGTGTATAAACACGACGTGACCATCGAGATGGCGCACGACGTGTTGAAGGACTTCGTCAAGACCACACCCAAGAAGACCAGCATTTCTCTGATCCAGAAGATCGTTTCCCAACACTACCGCGTGCCGGTGGAATCCATGCGTTCCAAGGTGCGCACGGCGCGCATTGCGTTCCCGCGCCAGGTTGCCATCTATCTCGCGCGGGAGATGACGCAGGCGTCGCTGGCACAGATCGGCCAGCGTTTTGGTGGCCGGGACCACACCACGGTCATTCATGCGTGTCAGAAGATATCCGACCTGGTCGAACGTGATGTGTCGCTGCGCTCCACCATCGGCCAGTTGCGCAAGGAGCTCTCAACCTGAGAGACATGCCTTTGAGCAATTCCGGCTCGCGAAGAAGGCTGGGAGTTGAAGCATGGTTGCGTATCGGCAATTCAACATCAACTCCCGGCCTTCTTTTTTGAATAAATATCTATCCCCAGAATGGGGACATCTTATGGGGATAGAGTTGTGGAGAGTTTTCCACTGTGGACAAGCATGGGGAATATCGGGTGTGTGTCCACACACACCCGACACCACACAACACCCACAAACCCATCGTGCCACACGCGCTGCCGTTCGCCATCCACATACCCACACCCCCTACTACTTCTACTTTTAGATATCTATTAACAAGAAGTAGTAAATCACTGCAGCGGTTCATCGGCGATCACGACCAGAACGAGCACCGGTTTTGATCGCAAAGAACACGCTGATTCGTGGTATCATTCCCGTGTTCTGAGATGATCACCATGCGCAAGATTCTCACTGCCATCGTCCTGGTTGCCTGCCTGTTTCCGCTCGCCGCAAATGCCGTCCCGGTGTTCCTGCTCAAGTGGGGTGAACAAGGTTCGGGTGACGGCCAGTTCAACTTTCCACGTCGCCTCGCCGTTGGTAAGGACGGAACAGTCTACGTTTCCGACCGCAACAATCACCGCATTGAGCGTTTCACCAACGAAGGGGTATTCCTGGGGGCGTGGGGTGGTCTGGGGACGGCTCCCGGGCAATTCGACTTTCCGTTCGGCGTGGCCGTGGACGACAGCGGGTATGTGTACGTCGCGGAGCGCAACAACAACCGGATTCAGAAATTTACCGCGGATGGTACCTATGTGACGTTGTGGGGTTCTGCGGGCACCGGCCCCGGCCAGTTCAACTACCCGGTCGGCGTCGCGGTCGACAGGAACTTCCACGTTTATGTGGCGGATGCATTCAACCACCGGATTCAGAAGTTCACGAGCAACGGGGCGTATCTGGGCCAGTGGGGCTCTCTGGGCTCGGCCACCGGCCAGTTCAACCAGCCGGTCACTGTGGCCGTCGATGCGGGCCTGAACGTCTATGTGGGTGACAGCGCGAACTGGCGGATCCAGAAGTTCACCAGCAACGGGGTGTTCGTGACGGCCTGGGGTGGTCTGGGTAGCGATGACGCCCAGTTTGAGGGGCCGCGCGGGATTGCGTTCGATGCGGATGGAAACGTGTGGGTGGTGGATCAGCAGCCCAGCTGGATCAAGAAATTCACCCCGACCGGCGTATTCATGGAAAAATTCGGCGGATCCGGGACCAGTGATGGGCTGTTCGACCGCGCGGAGGACGTCGCAATCGACGCCGACGGAAACTTCTTCGTCACCGATCCGGGAAACGATCGCATCCAGAAATTCGGAAGTGGCCCGGTGGCGGTCAAGCCAGCCACCTGGGGGCAAGTCAAAGCGATGTATCGCAGACCTCGGGATTGATCGGTGACGGCCCGGCTTACGTCGGCACGAACCTACCAATCTCACCCCGGTGGCAACGGCAGCGCACCGAAAAATCGTCCACCGCGACACGCGCGGGTTGCGGGCGTTTGGCCGCTTGCGGTATAGTCCTGTGGCTCCAGAAACACCGCCAATGACCCGGTATATTTGATCTCCCAAATTCGTTCGAACGGTGGGGATGACAAGGAGGAATGGGTGTGAAAATCACAGTCGATCAGAAGGATTTGCTGAAGAGCCTTCAGGGTATTTCGGCTGTTGTACCAACCAAGACTTCGCTTCCGATTCTGTCGACGTTCCTGATGGAAACGAAAGGTGACGGCAAGGTCACGCTGACAGCCAACGATCTTGATGTCTCGCTCACGAACACATTGACGTGCGAAACCACCGGCAATGGCAGTGTCGCCGTTCCCGGGAAGAAGTTTTTCGAGATCGCACGCTCGCTTCCCGAAGACAAGGTCGTCATCGAAACCGAAGGCGATCGCATTTCCATCAAGTGCCGGCGCAGCCGCTTCAAGATGCTTGGGAAAAGCGCGGACGAATTCCCCAAACTCCCCAATCAAAAGGCGAGTGTTTCGTTTTCAATCGCAGCTTCGACGCTCGACCAGATGATCAACAAGTCGAGCTACGCGGTTTCCACCGATCTCACGCGCCCGTCGTTGTGCGGCGTGTTGTGGGAGATCCGCAAGGGCGCGCTCAGCATGATCGCGACCGACGGCCACCGTCTCGCCAAGGTGGAACTGCCCAAGGCCGCGGCTTCCGGCGACGACAAGGACGTCATCGTGTCGCCCAAGGCGTTGAATATCTACCGCTCGCTCGCGTCGGACCTCGATGCGGTCAACCTGTCGCTCGCGGACAACCACATCACCTTCGACCTGGGTGACAGCGTGATCTACTCGCGGCTGCTCGAGGGGCCGTTCCCGGACTACAACCAGGTGATCCCGAAGAAGAACACCAAGAAGCTCACAGTGAGCCGTCTGGAACTCACCGACGCCTGCCGCCGCGTGGCAATCCTTTCCAGTGCGATCACCCACCAGGTCAAGCTGGTGCTCGAAGACGACCGGCTGACACTGTCGGTCAAGACGCCCGACGTTGGTGAAGCGGTGGAAGAAGTCACGTGTGCATACGGCGGCGCGAAGATGGAGATCGGTTACAACGCGCGCTACCTGCTCGACATCCTGCGGACGGTAGAGAGTGACGACGTGACATTTCTGCTCGACCGCACCGACAACGCCGGTGTCGTGGTACCCGAGGCCGACGGGGCCGACATGAAACACCAGTGTCTGCTCATGCCACTCCGGCTGAGCGACTGATCTAACCTTCGCTGCGTGAGCGGCGGCGCCCCGCGTGGGCGTCCGCCGCGCGCGCGAGGCCGCTTCCGCGATCGTGCGCGTTCAAACCTTTCGCTCCACCAATCTGCGCAATCTTGCTTCCGGCGAGATCGGGTTTGGCCCCGGGCTGAACTTCCTCGTGGGCGAGAACGGGCAGGGCAAGACCAACCTGCTGGAAGCCATTTATTTCTTCCGCCACGGGCATTCCTTTCGCGCCGGCAGCGATACAGAGCTGATCCGTTTTGACGAGACGTTCTGCCGTGCGGAGATCGACGCGGAATTCGCGGACGCCCACCGGGAGACGTTTACGTTCTCGGTGGAGCGTCGCGGCGCCAAAACCATCAAGATCGACGGCCAGATCCTGCCGCGCCGCACCGAACTGGCCGGGCGTTTTCCCGCGGTCCTGTTTGGCCCCGCCGATCTGCGTATCGTATCGGGCGAACCGGACCATCGCCGCCGCTTCTTCGACATGGTGGGGACGATGACCGACCCCGCCTACCTGCGCTGTGCTCGCGATTACCGCCGCGCGCTCGAACAGCGTAACGCCGCGCTCAAAGCCCGCGCGGGGCGGGATGAAATTGGGGCCTGGAATGAGCGGCTGGTATCGAGCGGTGTCGACCTGATCTCGCACCGGCGCGAGCTGGTGGCCTCGATGGAGGCGGAGATGAATGCGCACGCCGCTGAGGTCGAGAGCCCGTTCGCGTTTGCGATGCGCTATGAGTCCGTGCTGCTCGAAGACGGCGGCGACGAGATTTCGGAGCAGGTCGGGCTGACGCATGCGTTCCACGACCGCCTCGCCGCGGTCGCTCATGAGGAATCGCGCCGGGGCATTACCCTGGTCGGGCCGCACCGCGACGACATTGCATTCACCCTCGCCGGCCAGGACCTGCGCCGCTTCGGATCGCAGGGCCAGCGCCGGCTGCTCGCGGTGCTGCTGAAGCTGGCCGAACTGACCCACCTGGAAACCGAGCTGCGCGAGCCCTGCGTGCTCCTGCTGGACGACGTCTTTTCCGAATTCGACGCGAGCATCATGGCACGCCTGCAGCGCATGCTCGACGGAGCCCGCCAGGTCTTCATCACCAGCCCGGTGGCCGTTGACGATGTCCACGCTCCCCGCGCCCGGCGCTTCGCGGTGGCCGGGGGCCGGATCACTTCCGCCTAGGCCCGGCGGCGGAAGACCGCCGGATGTTAACTTTCCGGAATACACATCTAACCGGCTGAAAAATCGTAATTTGCGCCGAAGATTGAGGTTTATTTCCGGCAGCAAAAACGGTAGATTTCAAGGGCTATGGTGCGGCGTTCCTTCAGCCGGATCGGGGCGGTCCTCCCGTCCGTTCTGCGCGACCTCGGGTTGGAAAAGCGATTCAGCGAGCGCAAGCTCGTGGAACGATGGCCCGACGTGGTCGGGCCGGATCTCGCCCGTCGTGCCCGCGCGACACGCTTCGAAAACGGCACGCTGTTCGTGTACGTCGACCACGGGGCGTGGATGCAGGAATTACACTTTATGGAAAAGGAACTGGTACGTAAGCTACGCGCGGCGTGCCCCGACGTGAACCTGCTTCGAATCAGGTTTGGGGCGAAGGAAATTGAATAGACAGGGATGAAACGATGAAGAGTGGCGAGGAAATCCGGCGGACGGAAACGCGCAAAGGCGCGCCTCCGGTTCCGCCCGTGGAACCGGAGCGAAAGGCCGAGATGACGCAGGAATACACAGCCAAACAGATTCAGGTGCTAAAAGGTCTCGAGGCCGTACGCAAGCGGCCCGCGATGTACATTGGAAGCACCGACATTCATGGTGTGCACCATTTGATCTATGAAGTGGTGGACAACTCGGTCGACGAAGCGCTTGCCGGACACTGCACGGAAATCGAAGTTGTCATCCACGAGAACAACACCGTCACCGTCACCGACGACGGTCGCGGCATTCCGGTCGACATGCATCCGACCCAGCACCGCCCGGCGGTGGAAGTTGTGATGACCACGCTGCACGCGGGCGGCAAGTTCGACCGCGATACCTACAAGGTGTCCGGCGGTTTGCACGGCGTGGGTGTTTCGGTGGTCAACGGACTGTCCGAATGGCTCGAGGTGGAGATCCACCGCGATGGCATGCAATACCAGCAGCGCTTCGAGCGCGGCATTCCCGCCGGTGACCTCAAGGAGATGGGCAAAACGGAGACGCGGGGCACGCGTGTCACCTTCCTTCCCGATGCCCAGATCTTCGAGAAGATTGACTATCACTTTGAAACGCTCGCGCAGCGCCTGCGCGAACTCGCGTTCCTCAACAAGGGCCTGAAGATCGTGTTCGACGATCAACGTCTCGCCAAGCCCAAGCATCAGGTATTCCAGTACGACGGCGGCATTGTGTCGTTCGTGAAGTACATCGATACCGCCAAGTCGCTGTTGATGCCGCAGCCGATTTTTGTTCAGGCGGAAAAGGACGGCGTGCAGGTCGAAGTGGCGTTGCAGTACACCGACGGGTATTCGGAGAATGTGTTCTCCTTTGCGAACAACATCAATACCATGGAAGGTGGCACGCACCTGGTTGGCTTCAAGGCCGCACTGACACGCACCATCAACAACTACGCCGCGGCACGCAACCTCTTCAAGAAGGAGCGCGTGACGCTGGGCGGCGACGACGTTCGCGAGGGACTCACCGCCGTCGTCAGCGTGAAGGTTCCCGAACCGCAGTTCGAGGGCCAGACCAAGACCAAGCTGGGTAACAGCGAGGTCAAGGGTATCGTCGAAGCGGTCGTCGGCGATGGGCTCAGGGAGTATCTCGAAGAGAACCCCGCCGTCGGCAAGGCGATGGTCGAGAAGTGTCTGACCGCCTACACCGCGCGCGAAGCCGCGCGCAAGGCGCGCGACCTCGCCCGCCGCAAGACGGCTCTCGAGTCCGCGTCGTTGCCGGGCAAGCTGGCGGACTGCGCGTCGCGCGATCCGCACGTGAGCGAGCTTTACCTGGTGGAGGGCGACTCCGCGGGTGGTTCGGCCAAGATGGCGCGCAACCGCGAGTATCAGGCCATCCTGCCGCTGCGCGGCAAGGTGCTGAACGTCGAGAAGGCGCGCCCCGACAAGATATTCTCCAACGAAGAGATCCGCACCATCATCACCGCCATTGGAACCGGCGCGGGCGAGTTCGACCTGGCCAAGGCGCGGTACCACAAGATCATCATCATGACGGATGCCGACGTCGACGGGGCTCACATTCGGACGCTGCTGTTGACCCTGTTCTATCGGCATATGAAGCCGCTGATCGAAGCCGGCTACGTGTACATCGCGCAGCCACCATTGTACAAACTCAAGAAGAACAAGAAGGAAGTCTATGCGTTTGCGGATGAAGCCCGCGACCGCATACTGAAGGACTGGGGCGGTTCCGACGGCGTGTATATCCAGCGCTACAAGGGCCTCGGTGAAATGAATCCCGAACAGCTCTGGGAGACGACGATGGATCCCGAGGCGCGCACCATCCTGAGAGTGGACATCCCGGACGCGGTTGAGGCCGACCGGATGTTCTCCATTTTGATGGGCGATGAGGTTGAGCCGCGGCGTGAATTCATTCAGGAAAACGCGCTCGCAGTCCGGAATCTGGACGTATAATCATGGCAAAAGGCAGAGAGAGTTACCGCGTGCGCAAATTAGATCGGCACGAGGTGCGAGACGATGACTTGAAAGACGCCACGCCGGCGGAGCGAATGGCCATGCTGTGGCCGTTGACCGTCGATGTGTGGGCGTTCATGGGGTATGACATTGCTGAATCCAGACTATCGCGACATATTGTCCGCGTTCTCCGCCGAAAAGGTTGAGTTCCTTCTCGTCGGTGCCTACGCGCTTGCGGCCCACGGACTCCCGCGGGCAACCGGAAACATGGACCTGTGGGTCAAGCCGGAGGCCGACAACGCGGCGCGCGTGATGCGCGCACTGTCGACGTACGGCGCACCGGTCAAGAACCTGTCCGCGGAGGACTTCACCCGGCGGAGCACCGTGGTGCAGATAGGCGCCGCGCCGCAGCGCGTCGACATCATGACCACGCTCGACGGTGTTGCGTTTGACCACGCATGGCCGCGGCGGCTCGACGTCGAACTCGACGGGATTCGTATTCCGGTGCTGAGCCGCGACGAGCTGGCCACCAACAAGCGTGCCGTGGGCCGTCCGCAGGACCTGGCCGACGCGTCATGGCTCGAGGGTCAGAAGCACCTGTGATCCCGCCGGACCGCCGGTCCCACGCGTCCAGGTATCTCGAGTGGGCGAAGCATCGCCCGGATGCCCGCTACAACCTTGCCCGCAGTGGTGTTCCGCGCCTGGACATGGCGCGCCTCGGTCTCACGCTGGCGGACGTCATCCGCGTCGAGCCCTACGAAGACGGCTGGCTTCCGGTGATGGAGCGCATCGCGGCGCGGCACGGACTCGCCGCGTCCGACGTCGTCACCACCCACGCGTGCTCGCTGGCCAACCATCTCGTTTTCGCCGCATTCGTGGAAAACGGCGACGACGTGGTCATCGAAACACCGGTCTACGAGCCCCTGCTCCGGCTGGCCGATTACTTTGGCGCACGTACCGTCGCACTCCCCCGGCATGAGGCGAACGCCTGGCAACTGGATCCCGACGAGGTCCGCCGCGCCATCACCCCTCGAACAACGCTCGTCGTTCTGTCCAACCTGCACAATCCGACCGGTGCCCACGATCCCGACGCCACGCTGACCGCGGTTGCCGCGGCCGCGGCCAACGTGGGCGCGCACGTGCTGGTGGACGAAGTGTATCTGGAATTCCTGTACGCGCGCGGAGTCCGCACGGCGGCACGGCTGGCGCCCAACGTGGTCACAACCGCGAGCATGACCAAGGTCTACGGGCTCGACGCGTTGCGTTTTGGCTGGGTGTTGGCGGAAGCCGGAATCGCCGAGCGTATCCGGCGCCTGAATGATCTGTTCGACGGCAACACCGCGCACCCCAGCGCGCGGATCGCGTACCACGCCCTCGGAATGGCGGACCCACTGATCGACGAAGCCAACGAACTGCTGGCGCGTAACCTTGCGCGGGTGGATGAGTTCATCGGCTCGGAGCCCGCGCTCTCATGGGCGCGGCCCGAAGCCGGGACCGTTGGACTCGTGCGCGTAACCGGGCCCGACGCCAGTCAACTCGCGACACACCTCCTCAACCAGCACTCGGTCGCCGTCGTCCCCGGCGAGTTCTTTGGGTGCCCCGCGTACATCCGGGTCGGGTGGTGTCTGCCGAGCGCCGAGCTCACCGCCGCCCTGGACGCTTTCCGCACCGGCCTCCGCACCTTCCGCTAGCCGGCGCGGCGCCCGGCGTTCACTCTCCGTCCCAGGCTCGGATGGACCGGCACCCGCACCCGGGCCGAGTTCGACCGCGCACATCGCGGGAACCCGGAGCGACGTTCGGTTGTTTCAAGAGCCAGAGAACGACCACGAACCAGGACGATCCCCGGCGACGCGCCGGGACACGGGACCGGGAAATGGGAAAGGACAGGAGAGAGACATCATGCACACGCGCAGTTTCAAGATTTCGTTTCTGATTGCGACCACCGTCATGGCGGTGGTGGCTGCCGGACTGGCGTTGACGAATCAGGGCGGGAGCAGAGGCGTCACCGAAGTGGCGGCCGCGACCGGCACACAGGCAGCGCCCGCGCCGCCAGCGACCGCGCGCGAATTTGCCGACCAGCTGAGTGGCTTGTTCGAAGCGGCTTCGGATGCCATCGGGCCGTCGGTGGTTCCCATCTTCGCCGAACAGTCGGGGGCCAATGGCAATGACCAGATGCGCCAGTACTTTGGCGACGAGTTCTTCCATCGGTTCTTCGGAAATCCGGAAGACGGCAGCCGCCAGACCGTGCGCAGCATGGGCTCCGGTGTGATCGTCAGCGAAGACGGCTATATCCTCACCAACAACCATGTTGTTTCCGGCGCGGAAAAACTGACCGTCGTGCTGGATGACGGCAAGCGCGTACCCGCGACCATCGTTGGGGCCGATCCGCAGACCGACGTCGCG
The DNA here is from genome assembly GCA_036273975.1 of Candidatus Krumholzibacteriia bacterium. Lineage (GTDB taxonomy): Bacteria > Krumholzibacteriota > Krumholzibacteriia > WVZY01 > JAKEHA01 > JAKEHA01. The sequence continues at coordinate 6,009 of DASUGO010000241.1, read as the reverse complement.
GTGATCAAGGTGGACGCGAAGGGGTTGCGCGCCGCGAAGCTCGGAGACTCCGACGACGCGCGCGTTGGTCAATGGGTGATCGCGGTCGGGAATCCGTTCCAGTTGTTGCACTCGGTGACGGCTGGCATCATCAGTGCCAAGGGACGTTCGTCGGTGGGACTCGCGACCTACGAAGACTTCATCCAGACCGATGCGTCGATCAACCCGGGTAACAGCGGGGGCGCGCTGGCCGATCTCGACGGCAACGTCATCGGCATCAATACCGCCATCTCGAGTCCGAATGGCGCGAACGCCGGCGTGGGGTTCGCCATCCCCATCAATATGGCCCGCCACGTCATGGAGTCGCTGATCTCCGACGGGAAGGTATCGCGCGGTTACCTGGCGCTGGTGCCGCAGGATCTCGACGAGAATCTCGCGAAGGCGATGGGTACGGACACCGAGGGCGGCGCGCTGGTGGGCGACGTGATGGTCGATGGGCCCGCCGCGAAGGCCGGCATCCAGCGCGGCGATATCATCACCAGTTTCGATGGCAAGATGGTCAAGGACAGCAACGATCTGCGCAAGCAGGTGGCGGATCTGTCACCCAACCAGAAGGTCGACGTGAAGGTGTTGCGCAACGGTCATCCCGAGACGCTGCGCGTGACGCTGGCCGAACGCCCGGAAAACCCGGGACAGCCGGGTCAGCAGGAGCCGCCGCAGCACGACGAACTCGACCGCGGCCTCGGCCTCAACCTGAGCAACCTCACGCCGGACGTGGCGCAGGAGCTCGGCTATCAGCATCAGACCGGTGCGCTGGTGGTCGCGGTGACGCCGGGCTCGCCGGCGGAGGACGCGGGGCTGCGCCGCGGTGACTTGATTCAAGAGGTGAACCACACGAAGGTCGACGATGTGAACCAGTCGATCGGCGCCATCAAGAAGGCACACTCGAAGGACTCAGTCTTGTTGCTGGTTCGACGAGGGCCGACCACCTTCTTCAGCGCGCTCGCAACATCGTAACCGGAGCCACCGGCGGGTGGGTGTGGCGGCAACCGCGCACCCCTTCCCACGCCCGCCGGGCGGTTCGCCTCTCGCCCGGAGGGCGCGGTGTCAGTCCCGGTGGACGAATACCGCGCCCTCGGTCCCTACCGCAAAGACGTCACGATCGGGTGCCCCCCACAGCGCGTTGAAGGTACCCGGAAAACCGGTGATGGTCTTTCGCCACGCCACACCATCAAAATGAAGTATGGTGCCGGCGTCGCCGCACGCAAAAATGGAATTCTCCGCGAGCGCGCGCACATCACGCAGCGGCGTCATGACCGGCGAAGGCATGGGCGTCCACCCGTTACCCGGATTGAAGAATATCTCCCCCGCCGCCGAGGCAATGTACACGTCGCCCAGCCATCCGCCGACCGCGAGGAGCGGCGCGGTGGCCGGCGTGCTCTCCAGCGTCCAGCCACCGAGTTCGTAGGGGTCGTCATACCGAACGAGCGACGTTGCGTTGCACGCCACCGCGAAGACGTCGTCGATTGAGGCCGCCCACACGTCGACGAACTGGTAGTCCTCCGCACCCGCGGGTGGCTGCGCGACAATCCACGTGCCAGCGCGCAGCACCAGCAAGGTGCCGTCATCGCCCACCGCGTACAGACGAAACGGCTGGCCAAAGCGGGAGACCAGCGCCGTGAGGCTGCGGAGTGTCGCGGAGGAGGGCATCGCGACCGGCGTCCAGGTGACGCCGTCAAAGTGATACATGGTGCCGGCGTCGCCCGCCGCAAACAAGTCATCGCGGTTGAAACCCGATATCGCATGCAGGCCGGTGGGAAATTCCCACGAGTAGCCATCGCGGTCCCGCGCCACGCCGCCCGCCGGGGTGGGCGCAACCGCCATGAAGTATCCGAACGCCGACCAGACCGACTCGAACGCGAACGGTTGCCCCTCGCGCGACGACGCCCACTGGGTTCCGTGCCCGGACAGGATGGTGCCGAACTCGCCGCCCGCCGTGCTGAGTGTGCCGTCGAGTGCCGCGACTGCGTAGAGGTTGGCGTCCGACAACGGCGGCGTTGTCCCCCACGAACTGCCGTCGTAGTGCAGCAACCGGCCCCGGTCGCCCACCGCGTCGATGCTCGACGGTGACGCGCCATCGATCGAGCGCAGCGCCCCGGTCGTGCCGGTGAAAACCGGTGCCCACGCGCTCCCGTCGTAGTGGAGCATGCGGCCGAGGTCGCCGACCGCATAGACATCCGCCGCCGACGAACCCCAGAGATCGTGGAGGTCTTCCGCGATGAACGTGTCGTCGTCGTGGAGACCGGTGACATCGTGGTGCGCGGCCCAGCCCGCGTCACCCGCGAGGAATGCGAGCCCGGGAAGTGCGAACACGGCGTTGGCACGGACGCCGTCGCGCGTTGCGATTACCGTCCACTGGTGACCGTCGTAGTGCAGGAGCTCGGTTGCGGCCGGTGACGCGGCGCTCACCGCGTACGCGTCGCTCGCCGATACAGCGCACACGTCGCGGAGGTCGTGGGGAGTCGGGCTCGTCTGGAGAATCCATGCCTTTCCGTTCCAGCGCAGAATCGTGCCGGCGTCCCCCACGGCAAACGCAAGTTCCGCGCTGACTCCGCTGACGGCATTGAGGTCACCCGGCAGCGGTGGGAGCGATTCCAATTTCCAGTCTTTGCCATCGAAGTGGAAGATGTGTTGTGCGGAGAGTGCGAACGCCTGTTGCGGCGATGATCCCCACATCGAGCGGATGTCGCCGGCCCCGAGTCCGCCACGTAGTTGATCCCATGTGATCGTGGGGGGCGGCGGACCGCCCGAGCCACCGGTGGGGCGGGCCGGATCGTCCGAACACCCGCCGGCGACGAGTCCCGCCAGCAGAACGAACACCGATGCGCGCCACACCCGGGTGTACACCGTCATCGGTGAAACTCCAGGATACTGCCGCCGGTGCCGGCCGCAAAACCCGTGTCTCCCGCGACGCCCAGCGTGAGGAGTTCGCCCAGGTACGGGATGGTCGATGACGTCCAGCGCGCATTGTGCAGGGTCAGCATGGTGTGTGGCCGGGACAGCGCGAATCCGTCGCGGGCCCCATCGAGCGCGACATCGGGAAGAACGCCGGCCGCCGGCATGGGCATGGACCGCCACGTCCGGCCGTTGAACTGAAAGATGCGGCCATCCTCGGAAACGGCGACCACGTCGGTGGGTCCCCGCCCCGCGATTGCGTTGAAGCGACTGCCGTCCAGACCGGGATCTTCCTCCGACCACTGCAACGACGACAGCGGACCGCGATAGCGAAGCACCAGCCCGTCGGCGTCGACGGCAAACACGTCGTCCGCCGCGGCCGCCCACACATCGTAGATCGGCGAGATCGATCCGCCGGGCGGGACCATCGGCCCCCAGTGGGCACCGTCCCACACGCGGATGGTCCGACGGTCTCCCACCGCGTACAATCTCCGCGATGTGTCCGCGGTCACGCCCGTCACCGCGAACAACGCGGTCAGCGTACCGCTGGTCTCCTGTGTCCAATTGGTTCCGTCAAAGTGACGAATCGACCCGCCCCGGCCCACCGCGTACACGTCATCGATGTCGTAACCGAACACGCCCACGACCTCCGTGCCGGGAAACGACCACTCGCGTCCGTCCACGTGACGAATGATGCCGTCCGCTGTTCCCCGCCGGCCCACGAAAATCGCGGCGCCGGGTCCGGCGCAGTAGACGTCATTCCACGTGATCGTGCGACCGCGGTGCACGGCGTTCCAGACGCCGCCTTCCAGGCGCAGCACGGTGCCGTTGTCACCCAGCGCCATCGCGGTTCCATCGTCGAAGGCAAACGCGGTGCGCAGCGCGCCGGTTGTCACCGGCGGCGCCGCCGTCCAGGCGTTGCCGTCAAAATGCACCATCACACCCCCGTCACCCACGGCCCACACATCGTCGGCCGCAAAGCCGAACACCGCGCGCAGCGTCTCGGTGACGGGTGTGTTCGCGACCACGAGCGTGCCGTTCTGATAGTGACCCGCGCGGCCACCCTCACCGACAAAGAAGACATCCGCGGCGGCGGCCCCCCAGGCGTCGAGCCACGCGTAGCCGGTTGCGAACGGCACCAGCGCGGTCCAGCCGCGGTTGTCATAGCGGGCGACATAACCGTCCACACCGGCCACGAATACGCTGCGCGCATCGAACGCCCACACCGCGTTGAGTCCGTAGTCGAATCGCCCCGTCATCGTGCTCCACGCCGTCCCGTTGTACTGCAGCACGCGCCCCGCGCCCGACGCCGGATCGGTGGCGACCGCGTAGGCCCCGGGTGACGCGATGCCCCAGACGTCGTTGCAGCGCCCGGGTGTTCCGGCCGGTTGCGCGGCCCAGCCGGTGCCGTCGAAGTGGATGATGAGGCCGTTCTCGCCCACCGCGAACACGTCATCCGTCGCGCGTCCCCAGATGGAGCGCAGGGCGGCAAAGCCCGGCGCGAGGGGCTCCGGCGCCCAGACCCCGCCGGTCATGCGCAACATCGGGAAACTCGTTCCCAGTGCCAGGACCGAATCCGGGCCGGCGCCCCAGCCGGCCACGAAGCGCGGCTCGCCGATACCCCCGTCGAGCTGGGTCCAGGCGAGCGGTGCGGGGGAAGTCGCAGGCCGGGTGGGCGAGTCGTCGCAGCCGATCGCGAGGAGCGGGAGCAGGAGCAGCATACCGGCGGTGGGCAGACGCATGACCTCATCATGATAGCACCAACGGCGGATCGCGTGCCGGGTGCTATAATGAGCGGCGTGTCGCTGCCCATTTCGCATCGCATCGTCACCGCCACGCCCGCCGACCTGTCCGAGGTCAGCGAGTTGCTGCACACCACCGGCCTTTCGGCCGAAGGGCTCGATGGGTTCGTCGATACCCTGCTCGTGTCGCGCTCGCGCGGCCGCATCATCGGGTGCGCCGGTCTGGAGATCCGCGGTGCCAGCGCCCTGCTGCGGTCCGTCGCGGTCGACGTCGGTTGGCAGGGCCGCGGGCTGGGCACGGAACTCGTCAAGAAAGCCATGCTGCTCGCGCAGGCGCGCGGGGTACGCGAGCTGTTCCTGCTGACCGAATCGGCGGATGAGTATTTTGCGCACCTGGGTTTCGCGCGTTGCGCGCGTGGCGACGCCCCGGAGGCCATTCGTGCGACACTCGAATATGCCTCCTTATGTCCGGCCAGTGCGATCGCGATGCGCCGTGATATCGATCCGCCGCGCCCCGCGGTTCGCACACCGCGCGCGTGATCGCACAAAATAGCTGGCGCCCGAAACGATCACCGAACACATGGATGAACGCGTCCGTCATACCTGGGACCTGACCTACCGCGCCGCGCGCCGGATTGCCGTGGCGGTGATTGGCAGCACCATCGTGCTGCTCGGAGTCGCCATGCTGGTACTTCCCGGGCCCGGAGTGCTGACGATCATCGGTGGTCTGGCGATCCTCGGACTCGAGTTTGCGTTTGCCCGCCGCCTGCTGCAGCGAGCCCGAAAAACCACCCGCGATGTCGCCCGGAAGGCGTCGGACCGGATCCGGTGAAGGGTTGACATGGCGCCTCCTGCGGTTGCATTTTGATATGGTCATCATCGTTGCGGGATAAACGATGCCTCCATCTCGAAATATCCTCTGTCGACCTCTGGCTCTGTTTCAGCTTGTTCCACGATGTGCTGAGTTGTTCATTGCGGTATACCGTTGTCCGCCCGTTGATCTTCGACTCACGTTTCTCAAGTCTTCTGTGCGTGCTCGCCTCCACTCCTGGCCCATAGTCTCCGTGCGCTTCATTCTTCTCGGCTTTGCTATCTGCTCGACCGTCTTCGCAGCCTGCTCCGATAAGTCAAGCGAGCCGTCCATTCGGTGGGACTCCGTGCCCGATATGGTGGCGAAGTGGCCGATCGATGCGATTGCGGCGGCCATCGACGATGACGGTTGGATTTACGTCGTAAGCAATTCCGATCCGCTGATTCATGTGTATTCGCAAGACGGAGTGGAGCGGCCATCGTGGGCGGTTGTGGTTAACGGCGACACGTTGTCTGCGAGGGC
>DASUGO010000240.1:0-8239 GCA_036273975.1 Candidatus Krumholzibacteriia bacterium | reverse complement strand
CGGCAGGAGCAGCTTGGGGTTGGCGAGGCTCATGCCCCCCAGCGACACGCCACCGACGAGCCGGGCGACGTGTCCATAGCTGAAGAAGAGCAGCAGAAAGAGCGCGAGTGCGACGGCCGCGCGCGCGAACCCGCGCAGCAGAAGTGCCAGCAGTGGCCACAGCACAAGCGTGAACGCGAGCGACGCACCGATCGGCAGCAGCATCTCCGTGGGGCGTGCCTGACCGAGGTTGTTGGCGAACAGCGTGATGACGGGAGCCAGCGCGAACAGCGGCGGCAGCAGCAGAAAACGGGTCTTCATCGGTCGATGCGCCGCATCAGATGGAGCGTTCGTTCGGAGTCCTCAACCGGGCGCGTTTCCACGAGTTCAAAGTAGTTCGCGAATGCGCGCAGGAATCCTTCCCGTGTGTAATCGGGAAAGACATCCTCGCGGGTCGCGAGCAGACGCTTCACCTGCGAATCCGACTTGGGTACGAATTCGACCACCAGGTTCCTGCCGGCGCGCGCGAAGAAGCGTGCGACGCGGTCCAGCGGGACGTTGTTGGAAATCGCGAGGTGGTGGATCAGCGCCAGCGCCAGCACGAGATCGGCGGGGCCGCGGTCGACCAGCGAATCGCGCTCGCCGTGATCCCAGCCCAGTGTCGGGCTCGGGTTGGTGAGGTCCATGACCAGCGGCAGGAGATGGGTCTCGGAGCGGCGCTTGACCTCCAGGTAATTCTTCTCGACCGCCGCGGGATCCACATCGAACGCAACCGTCGGGATTCCGGCCTCGGATGCGATGCGGCTGAAGACACCGGTGTTGGCGCCGAGGTCCCAGACCGTCCCGGGCGCGACGCGGCTGACGAACTCGTGCACGATGCGCGGCTTGCTGGTCACCGCCGCTCCGGTGTAGTTGGTCGCCTCGTAGTAGTCGCCCCATTCGGTGCCCGCGGGTTTCCATCGCATGCGCCGTACGGCCGAGGCGAGGTTGTCAATCAGGCCCGCGAGGGCCAGTTTGCTCACCGGCCGGCGGCGTACCGCGGTTTCGCCGGCGTAGCGGCGCTGTGACCGCGCGTGCAGATGGATGTGCAGGAACAGCGCCGGCGTGAGGCGCGAACGGCCGGGCAGCAGGGCACTCGCCAGATCGAGCGGGATGCCGTCGATGTGCAGCCGGCTCAGCGCGGCGAGACGGACATCGGTCCGGGACACCAGCGCCAGTGGCGCGAGGAAGTGCTGGCAGAACTGACGGTACGCGACCCACGGATCTCCCTCGGTGTAACGACCGAACGAAAGCGTGTCGATGAAGACGGGACGGCCGCGGTGGAACTGGATGTTGAAGGCGCTCGCGTCGCGCAACGTCATTCCGTGTTCGATCGCAACCCGCTGAATTTCGAGTGTGGCGAGCGCCGCATCCTTGAGCTGGGAGAAGCTCCACTCGTACGGATAGGAGACGAAGGCCAGCCGTTCGGGCGCGATGAGCTTGTACGCGGGGCCGGGGTCGGGGGATTGGACGTCACCCAGCGGGAGTTCGGTGTGGGAAATCAGCAGGCCGTCGCCCGCCAGACGGTCGTACAGGCCGCTCGCGATGAAGGCGTCGTATTCGGCGGCCAAGCCGCGGTTGATCTGTCGGTAGAGGCGCCCATCGCTCTCGAACACGAACCCGCTGGGGTCGCGAAAGGAGGCGCCGTTTTTCCGGCTCATCCGTTACTGGTTCCGGCCGGATCGGGAGAACACACCGGCAAAGAAACGCTTGATGCGGGTCCAGAACATCTTGATGGCGAAGGTGGCGCCGAGCAGGCCGGCGACGAGCATCTGCAGGATATAGCTCCCCGTACCCGGGTCGAGGTAGGCGTGGGCGTCTGCAAAGAAAAGGAACGGGAGCATGAGCGACGCGACCAGAACGGCCGCAAGGATCCGGTACATCTGAGTCCTCCGACTTGCGATTTCCACGTGCGCCCGCGGGGCGGCACAAGACAACCGAACGATGATAACAGATCGGTGCCCCGATAACGAGTCCCGTTGGGCAGGGATTTGGCATTGGGGCAAATCTTGACGTCACCCGGGGGGGCTGCTACAATAACGGTTCTACAGGAGGTGCCGTTCGGGTCGTTTGCTAGCGGAAGTCGAGTGTGTCCTGTTCTACCGTGGGTGAGGTCCGTACCGGGCCGGAAGCCCGCCGGGGTAAGTAACCCGGCGATGGCCGTTCGCGGTGGCTCCGACAAGCAGTTGGCTGGCGACCCAGATGAAGCACCAGACGCCTTTGCAGCCCCAGACCGGGACGCCCCTCCAGGCACCCGGCGACCGCATTTCACGCGCCGTCGTCGAGTCTCCCCCCGTTGCTCCGGAAACGCCCGCGTATCGGTTCTTCAGACGCGCATTCGATCTGGTATTCGGGACCGTCATTCTGTTCCTGGTGTTTCCAGTCGTTCCGCTCCTCGTCTTCATGATTCGCATGGACAGCCCCGGGCCCATCCTGTTCCGGCAGATCCGGGTGGGGCAGGGCGGAAAGCCGTTCACGTTTTACAAGTTCCGCTCGATGTTCGTCGCGGCGGACCAGCGGGTGGGGGAACTCGCCGCGCTCAACGAAGCGGGCGGGCCGGTGTTCAAAATGCGCGACGACCCCCGGATCACCGCGGTCGGCCGCTTCCTGCGGCGCTCGAGCCTGGATGAGATTCCGCAGATCATCAACGTGCTCAAGGGCGACATGAGTATCGTCGGGCCGCGCCCCGCGCTTCCCAGCGAGGTCAGCCGCTATGAGCCCTGGCACCGGCGGCGGCTGGATGCGCGGCCAGGCTTGACGTGTCTGTGGCAGATTTCCGGGCGTAGCCACATCGGCTTCGACGAGTGGATGCGCCTCGATCTCGAGTACCTGCGTACGCGCAGTAACTGGACCGACCTGGTGATCGTGCTGAAGACCATCCCGGCGGTGATGGCGCGTCGTGGCGCGTATTGACGCCGGCGGGTGGCATGCTCTTTGCGGTTTTTGACCTTGCGATTCCCGAGCTGATGTCGCAACCTTAATGATGGCAGTACCTTCCATGCTCAGGTTTTTTCATATGTGGGCGTTTCGGCTCACCCCGGGACCGCTCAATGGTGTGGTTCCCCACGGTCTCCGGCACGTCGCGCTGGTGGGCATCGCATGCCTCCCGCTCGTGGCGAGCGGTTGTGCGTCGGGTCCCCGCGGGGCGGATCGTTCCGAAGGCTGGTACCAGCGCGAAGAACTCCCCGCGTTCGTCGCCGACACGTCGACCCCGGCCCACGCCGTGCTGGAGCCGGAGTACGTGATCGGGGTCGGGGACAAGCTCGACATCCTGTTCCTCTTTCAGACCAATCTGTCCACGCGGGAACTGGTGGTTCGCCGCGACGGCCGGATCTCGTTGCCGTACGTCGGGGACCAGATGGCTGCGGGAATCACGCCGATGACGCTGGACTCGCTGCTCACCGTGAAGTTCTCGGAGATCCTGCGCGAGCCGAACCTCTCGGTCATCGTGACCGTCCCCGCGCCGCAGAAGATATTCGTGCTCGGTGAGGTGCGCTTGCCGGGCGCGTTCAAGATCGACGAAGAGGTGACCGCGCTGCAGTCGATTGCGCTGGCCGGCGGGTTTGTTTCCGGCGCGCAGAAGAATCACGTGGTGCTGATCCGGCGCGAAGGCGTGAACCGGATTGTCGGCACCGAGCTCGACCTGGCGTCGGTCGTGGCCGGGGCGCAGATGGGGAACGACATCCGCCTGCGCAATTACGACATCATCTTCGTCCCGCAGCACCCGATCTATTCGGCGGCGGATTTCATGAACCAGGTCTACGACATCGTCAACACGCCGCTGGACCTGGTGTTCAAGGGGTGGCAGATCGCCAACCTGTCCGCGAGCTACGAGTTCTTCCAGCGCTCGACGCAGACAAAATAGGCCATGGAAAACCAGTTCGACACACGGCAAGAAACCAGTCTGCGCGACTTCCTGGACGTGCTGTTCCGGCGCAAGTGGCTCATTCTGTCGATCCTGGTGCTGGCGACCGCGTTTGTCGTGATACTGAACGCGCGGCAGCCGCACATCTGGGAGTCGAGTTCGCGCGTGCTGGTGCGGCGCGGTGAGCAGCAGAGCGTGCTCTCCGGCAACGTGCGCTATCTCGGCTGGGAGGAAGAGGTCGCGTCCGAGATACAGGTGATCCTGTCGGAGGACGTCTTCAGCCGCGCCCGCGCGATGTTCGCCGACTCGGTGGCTGCCCGCCACCTGCCGGCCGGTCTGAGCTTCAACCCCGGCCTGGTACGCGCCGAGGTGGTCGGCGAGTCGAATGCGTTCGTGATCCGCTACAGCGACACCAACCCGGCGACCCCGCAGCTTGGCTGCGAAGTCGTCACGCGCGCTTACCACGACTTCTACCGCGAGCGCAAGAATCCGCCGCAGCTCGCCGACTTCTTTGCCAGCGAAATCGCGGATGTCCGCAGGGAGCTCGAAGACGCGCGCACCCGCCGCCAGGAATTCATGGACGCCTCCAAGTTCTACGGGTCCGACGAGACGAGCCGCTTCCTGTTGACGAAGATCAGCAATCTCGAGCAGCGTCTGTCGCAGATCACGGGTGAGGTGACCTCCCAGCAGTTGCGCGTGGGCAACCTCTCCCGCCTTTCGGAGAAGAGCGGCTCTGACCTCGAGCAGGAACTCTCGTTCTCGATGTCCCAGCACGTGCTGCAGTCGGGCATCGTGCAGAATATCAAGTTCGCGCTGCAGAACCTCAATCTGGAGCGGGACAAGCTGACGCAGATGTATACCGACAAGCACCCGGAAGTCGTCGCGGTGGACGAGCAGATCGCGCGTCTGCACGAGGACCTCAAGAAGCAGGTGCAGAACGCGTACCAGGTGGAAAAGAACGGCCTCGAGGACGTTCTCGCGCGGCGCGCGTCCATCCTCGACGAACTCGCGGCCGCGCGCGCCGAACTCGGGACGTTGCCCGACAAGGAACGCCAGCTCGCGGAGATGGACGCCACCATCAAGAAGCTCGAGGACCGGCACGGGCTGATGCTGCAGCGGCAGGGTGAGTCCGAGATCGCACAGGCGGGCCACACTGACTGGGAAGTGGTCATCCTGACCCACGCCGGTCCGCCGTACAGCAAGAGCACGCGCGACTATGTGCGTCTCGCCATCGGACCGCTGCTGAGTCTGGTGGTGGGTTTTGGCATCGCGTTCTTCCTCGAGAGCATGGACCACTCCATCAAGAACGCCGCCGAGGCCGAGGAGTACCTGGAGGCGCCGGTGCTCGTGACCATTTCCGATCTCAGCGCGCGCCCGCGCAGCGCGGCGGGGAACGACGGTTAGAATACATGTACGAAGCCTTCTATCAACTGCGGGAAAACCCCTTTGGGACGACACCCGACCCGCGCTATCTCTACAAGAGCAAGGCGCACCGGGAGGCGCTCGCGTATCTCGCGCAGGGCATCTTCCTGAAGAAGGGATTCCTGGCGCTGACCGGCGAGGTGGGTGTGGGGAAGACCACCGTGGTGCGCGCGTTCGTGCAGACGTTCAACCCGTGCCTCGATGTCTCGTTCGTGTTGAACACCAAGGTCGACTTTCGCGAGATGATGTACATGCTGCTGACCGACTTCGGCGTGGACATCAAGAGCGAGTCCAAGGTGGCGATGCTCGCGCAGCTGAATGAGTTCCTGATCGGCCGTTTTGCCGAGAACCGTAACCCGGTCATCGTGATCGACGAGGCCCAGAATCTCTCTCCGGAGGTGCTGGAAGAACTGCGCATGCTCTCCAACCTCGAGACCAACCAGCAGAAGCTGATCCAGATCGTTCTGGTGGGGCAACCCGAGCTGTGGGATCTCCTCCAGCGCGAAGACTTGCGGCAGCTGCGGCAGCGCATTCCCGGCGTGTGCCAGATGAAACTGCTCTCGCGCGACGAAGTGTATCGCTACATCCGCTACCGCCTCGCGATGGCGGGGCTGTCCAATGGACAACTGGTGTTTTCGGAGGCGGCGCTCGACGGTGTCTTCGAATACACGACCGGGATTCCGCGCCTGATCAACATGCTGTGTGACCGGGTTCTGCTACGCGCTTATTTGCAGCGTGGCCGTGCCATCGAGACCGAGATCGTCATCGAGGCAGCGCGGGAACTCGGCATGCACCACGACGGTGATGTGTCGCCGCGGCGCATCGCCGGTGGGGGTGGGCTGCGATGAGCAAGATGTTCGATGCCCTCCGGCGGGCCGAGGCGGAGCGCCGGCGCAAGGCGGACACCGGGGGGCCGGAAGCGGGTGAATCCGCGCCGGAGCGGAGTCCGGCGGGCGTGATGTCTGCGGACACGGTTGCCGCGCAGCGCGTGGAGTTGATCGAGCGCGGTGCGCCTTCGCTGAACGGCGCCGACCCTTTTCCCGGCGACATGCTCCGCGAACTGGGTATTCTGCGCAATTCGATCGAGGCCCAGCTGGGCGGGAAGCGCAAACGCGTGCTGCTGTTTACCTCGGCGCTCCACGGCGAGGGTGTGACCACGCTGGCCGCGAGTTACGCGCGGCTGCTGGCCCTGCACGGTGGCGAGCGGGTTCTGCTGGTGGAGTTGAACGCGCGCACGCCGTCGCTGGCATCGCGCCTCGGGCTCACCGCGGCCGAGGGTGTCTCGCACTTCTTCGCGGGTCAGCGGACCCTCACCGCGCTTTCGCAGCCGGCGCCGAACGGCGGGTTCGACGTGGTGCACGTGGGTGAGCCGAACCCCACGCGGATTCAGGTCAATCTGGAACGCGCGCTCCCGCGCATGTTGGAAGAAGCGCTGCGCACGCACGACACGGTCATCATCGATGCGCCGCCGATTGTGCTGTGCCCCGAGACGCCACCGATCGCACGCCACGCCGATGGTGTGGTCATGGTGGTGCTCACCGGACGCACCAAACGCGAGGTCGTCCAGCGGTCCATCGGCCTGGTCAAACAATTCGAAGGCCGCGTGCTGGGTGTTGCGTTGAACCGCAAGCGCTACTATATCCCCGAATTCCTTTATCGCCGCCTGTAGGCAGCCGGCGCCTCCTTGTTGTGAGTTCCGCCGTCGAATTGCTTCGTCGCCGTGCCGGGACGATCGCCGCCCAGCTCCTCCGCGACGCGCCGGCGGGCGCGATTACTGGTATCTTTGCGGGTGGAAGTGTGGCGCGCGGCGAGGTATGGGCCGCCGAGGTCGCCGGCGTCCACGAAATCTATTCCGATATCGATCTGTATGTCCTGGTCGCCGATGGTGCGTCGCTGGAAGCCGTGCGCCGCGTGATGCGCGCCGCCACCGCGCTGCCCGCCGATGACGGCGGTAACGTGCGCTTTGTGCGCAGCGTGGATGCGGGGGTCTACACACCGGCCGACCTGCGCGCCCAGCCGATGCGTCCAGGGACGGTCGACTTGCGCGCGCGCCGGCTGGTTCTCGCCGGCGACCCCGCCGCGATTGACGCGTGTCTGCCCGCGCCGTTGCCGCCAGCCGCGGAGGAAGCGTTGTACCTGCTCGAGAACCGGGCGTGGGACGCACTGGCCGCGCCACCGTCGACCGACACCGGCCGCCGGGCGTGGAAGGTGTTCGCATACAAGGTGGACCTCGACATCGCGGCGGCTCATCTGATCGCGTCCGGAGCGGGTGCGGAGGCGGTGGCCGATCCGGTTACCGCACTCGCCGGGTCAGCCGGGGAACACGTGCCGCCGGACGTGGCAGGACGCGCACGCGTCGCCGCGGCCGCGCGCGCCCAGCTGAACGCGGCGCTCGCAAACGACGATGTCATCGCGCGGCCGCCCCTGGAACGGCTGTGCGCGGCGTGGCAACGCCTTGCACCCGGCATTCTGGGTGCCGCTGCCGGCGCCGACCTGATTGCCATCCGCTGCGCGGCGGGCCGTCGCTTCCGCAACCTGCGCGAGTTCGTTCGCGTTGCGTCGTCGCGGGGAATGCCGCGCGGTGTGGCGGTGGCCGGTGCGGTGCCCCGCATTTCCCGCGCCTCGCGCTCGGTGCTGCGTGTGCACGCGCTCGTGCGTGGTCTCGAGCGCGCGCAGCTCGTGGATGACGCCGCCCTCCGCGCGCACCTGGCCCAGGTGGAGGCGGTCACCCGCCTGCTCGGCTTCGGCGGCGGAGCGCTGGACGAACGCGCCCGGGTGGCGCACGATGCCATCTCGTGAGGAGAACGGGTTGAATCGAACCGTGGTGCTGGTATTTCTGATCGACGCGCTGGGCTGGGAAATCGCCGAGCACTTCGAGTTCGGCGACGGCATGCTGGAGCAGCGTTCCTCGCTGGGCACCGTGCTCGGCTACAG
>DASUGO010000239.1:0-5293 GCA_036273975.1 Candidatus Krumholzibacteriia bacterium | reverse complement strand
TCCAGCCGACGACGCTGCGCGTCCAGGTGGATTGCGGCGAGGCCGGCTACCTGGCCCAGCTCTCTCCGGTCCTTGCCGCCTGGCACGACTCGCTGGGCGCGGCCTTCGACGACACGCTCTCGCTCGACGGCGCCCCGGTGTGGATGAGTGAATCGACCGTCGAGGGATACCTCTCGATGCTCGCGCCCGTGCTGCAGCAGTGGCAGGGCGCGATGAACGGCGCGTTCGGAAGCGCGATCCTCGACAGCGTCGCCGACTACGAACCCGGGACGACGTCCAACCAGGACTACCTCTCGGACCTGTCGGCGTTGCTGGCCACGTGGAAGGGCGCCATCGAACTCGCGTTTGCGCGCACCTTCCTTCCCGAAGTGCCCGCATTCCAGCGCGACGAGACGGCACCGATGATCGCGTGCCTGTCGGATACCACGATTGCGTGCGCGGACAGCAACGGTGTTGTGCTTGCGTTCGAGGTCACGGCCACCGACGACTGTGATCCGGCACCGCAGGTGGTGTGCGAACCCGCTTCCGGGAGCACGTTCCTGCTGGGCGAGACGGAAGTCACGTGCACGGCGACGGACATGTACGGCAACTCCTCGACCTGCATGTTCACCGTAACGGTCACCGAAGCGGAGCCGCCGGTCATCGTGTGCCACGCGGACACGACGCTCGAATGCTCCGGCGACGGAGCCACCGTGGTCGAGTTCGCGGTCACCGCAACCAGCTCGTGTTCGGACTCGGTGCAGGTCGTTTGCGAACCTGCGTCGGGTTCGGAATTCCCGGTTGGCGAGACCACCGTGAAATGCACCGCGACGGATGCCTTCGGGAATTCGTCCACGTGCGAGTTCAAGGTGACCGTCACCGACAGCGAGCCGCCGGTTATCGAGAATGCAACGGCGAGCCCCGCGATGCTGTGGCCGCCGAACCACAAGTGGGTCAATGTTCGCGTCATCGCGGACGCGGAAGACGCCTGCGACTCGACGCCGTCGTGCACGATTCTGGGCGTGACCAGCAACGAGGCGATCAACGGCACGGGCGACGGCAACACCGAGCCCGACTGGATGCTCACCGGCGGTGCCACCGTGAAGCTGCGGGCCGAGCGCTCGGGCAACGGCAGCAGCCGGGTGTATACGGTCCATTACCGCTGCGAAGATGGCTCCGGCAATGCCAGCGAGGGCACCGTCGACGTGGTGGTCCCGCACGACCAGGGCGGGAAGCCCTAGGCGGTTCTTCGTCCTGAAATTGACAGGGCTAGTGAGGGCGCGGCGCTTGCCGCGCCCTCTTTTTTTTGCAAGATTGTGGGGGTATGTCCGCTCTCCCAGCTCTTCCGCGCGGGATCATTCTGGCGGCGCTGCTCCTGTTGCCGGTGACGGCCACGGGTGCGCCGGCGTCCGCCGACACGGCGTACGTCCAGACATCGGTGCGGGCAGCGGTTACTTCACATTCCGTCTGTGCCCGCTGGTTCCCGAGGGCAAGGTGGTTGCGGTCGACATCCAGCAGGAGATGCTCGACATGATCTACGATCGCATGTCACTGGCGGGAATTGAGAATGTGGTGCCGGTGCTCGGCGACATCGATGACCCGAAGTTGCCCGCGGGCGCCGTCGACCTCGCTCTGCTGGTCGATGCGTACCACGAATTCTCGCATCCGCGCGAAATGCTGCGGGGAATCTATCGCGGCCTGCGTCCCGGTGGGCGCGTCGTGCTGGTCGAGTACCGGGCCGAGGATCCCGACATTCCGATCCTGCCGCTCCACAAGATGTCGGAGGACCAATGCCGTGCCGAGCTGGGCGCCGCGGGGTTTATCTGGGTGGAGACGCGGGAGGACCTCCCGTGGCAGCACGTGATGATCTTTCGCAAGCCTGCCGAATGATCCGCTAGTCGACCGGTGGTCCCGTCTTGTCGATCAGTTTCTGCAGCGCCACCCGGTCCGGTTCCAGCAGTTCCGCGATACGTTCCGCGTTCACCGTCGCCACGATGATCTGACCGATCTCGCTGTGCACGTCGGTGAAGATTCCGTGGTGCTTCATGCGGTTGGTCTGGTAACGCACGTCGTCGGTGGGACTGACGTAGTGCACCGTGACCGCCTTGTAGCGGTGAATCAGGAACAGGTGGATGATGGTCATCAGACGCTTCTTGCGCAGCACCTCGTCGAACGTGTTCTGGTTGCGTACCGAGAGGAAGCTCTGGCCGCGGCGGTCGTGGATGTTGGCGAAGATGATGTTCGCCATCGTCTCGTGCTTGTCGTTGACCACGCGCAATTCCAGCAGTTCTGAACCGGCCGTGTGCGGTTTCAATTCGACATTCAGCGGCCCGGGCAGGTGGTAGAAGGCCTGCCACATCTCCAGCCACTCGGCCAGCAGCTTGCGCGGGACTTCGGTCTGCACCAGGTGCTGGAACTGCGTCGAGCCGTGGCCCATCGCCTTGGTGGTGGCGGCGCGGCCGGACGACGCCATGAGTGCGCCGTCGAGGCGCGGTCCGCCCACCAGTGTCTGCGGCGTGCGGTACGGCGATTCGAGCAGCCGGAACTTGCGCTGCAGGCGCGCGAGCGCGAGCATGCCGTCCTGCCGGAGCGCGGTGGCAAAGTCCTCCGCGGCGAGCCCGTCGATCTGGTGCCCGCCGTAGGTAATGAAATTGAACACGAAACCCAGCTTGCCCAGTTCCTCGGGGAAGCGCCGCATTTCGTCGTCGCTCATGCCGGTCGTGTCCCAGTTGAATGACGGCGAGAGATTGTACGCGAGCATCTTGCCGGGGAACTGCGCGTGGATTGCCTCCGCATAGCGGCGCGCGTCGGCGAGGTTGGCCGTCTTGGTCTCCATCCACAGGATGTCGGCGAACGGCGCCGAGGCCAGCGACTTGGCGATCGCGTAGTCGATGCCCGACTTGAGCTGATAGTACCCGTCGGGGGTCTTGGGGTGCTCGCAATCCCACAGGATGCGGATGCCCATCGACTCGGCCTTCGCGGTGGCGTCGTACGCCGACGCGCGGTCGGCAAACGCGAACCACTCGTCCACCGTCATCTCGAACGCCTCGCCCTCACCCATGCGGAACTCCATCACGTCGGCGACTGCACGCCCGTAGGTCTTCATGCCGGCTTCGCTCTGCCACAGCTCGAGGAAGTGGGTCACGATGGGGTCGAGCAGCCTGTCGACGTTGGTGTCCTCGCCGGCCTTCGCCGCCGCGGCTTCGATCATCGCCGTCACGCCGTGGCGCTCGAGCCACTCGAATGCCTCGGCGTATTCCGCCTCCGAGATCGCAAACAACAGGTGCCCGCGGATCGCGGTCACGCCGAGTTCGTGCAAACGGCGCAGAATCGCGACGTACCCGGTCTTGTAGCGGGGCAGGTTGGTGTTGGTGGCCCCCATGATGAAGGGCTGGTCGCGCTCGTCGGCGCGGCTCTCGATGAACGTGGCCGACTCCGCGTCGGTGCGCGCCACGATGATCCCGGCCACGCGCATCACGTCCAGCTGGAAGCGCGCGGCGTTGAGGCGTTTGTTCTGTTCGTCCTGCGATACCAGCACCTTGCCGCCCTGGTGTCCGCATTTCTTTGCGCCCGGCTTCTGGTCTTCGATGTGGTAACCGGTCACGCCCACCTCGACAAAGCGGCGGATCAGGTTGCGAACGTGCGCGTCGCCGCCGTGGCCGGTGTCGGCGTCGGCGATGATGAACGGACGGTAGTCGATGACGGGAGTCGCGGCGCGCTGCGCCTCGGTCATGCGCGCGCGCAGGAAGTGCTGGTTGCGGTCGGCCGTGAGCAGCGCGCGCACGACCGTCGCGGCTTCGTCCGGCACCTGGCTCAACGGATAACTGGCCAGATCCGCGCCGGGGTCTTCGTTGATCGATCCCTTGGCGGACGTCGCCCAGCCGCCCAGGTAGATGCCCTCGATCCCCAGGCGTTTGATGGTGACGGCCTGTCCCGGGGAATAGGGCCCGAAGGTGGTGATGGACCTGTGCGCGGCGAACAGTTCGCGCAGCCGCTGGTAAAACTGCTCTGCGGCGACGCGCGCCACGCTGTAGTCGTTGTCGATCGTCCCCTGCTGTTCGGCCACTTCGCGCGGCGAATACAGGCGGACGATGCCTTCGAAACGAGGGTTGTCGAACCACTCGCGCGCCGCGGCAACCTGCTTCTCGAAGTTATCCATTGTCAGTCTTCCTTGGATAGTGGGGAATCGCCGGAGCGAAGAAGCAGCAATCGTACCAGAAGGCGCACGCCACGCGTTCTCCGCCGCGCCCATCGGGGATAAGGATGACCGGCTCTCATTCTTGACGTTGAGCTTTTGCCCGGAACCGGGTATCCTCGGGGCTCAATTACTTCGCGCAGTGAACGCCGTTTGCACCAGGCCGCACCATGCCCCGGAATGTCCCCATGCTCCTCGTTGTTACGGCCGCGCTGCTGGCGTTTGCGTCCACGGCTGGCGCCCAGCCGGTCCTGACCGACGCGCTCTACCGCGCCCATCACCCCCGCCTGCTGTTCACCGGCGACGAGATTCCCGCGCTGCGCGCGAAGGTGACCGATGGCGGCCACGACGACGACGCCTATCGGTTCATCCGCGGTCTCGTCCGCGATGACTGGGCCAACCGACCCATCGTGGACGTGCTGGGTGCGTGGTATGCCGACGGCGCCATCATGGAGATCGGCCTGGTGAGCCGCATCGAGTCGCCGGAGGATCAGAACGCGATGGCGCTCGGGAAGGCCGTCACGCTCTACATCGCCAATACCTGGGAGCCCGACTTCGACGAGGCTCACTCCGGCATGCGCCTGCGCACACTCGCGCTCGGTTACGACATGTTCTTCGCCGATGCCAGCGAGGCCGAGCGCACGTTCGTGCGCGACGAGATGGTCCGCTACGTCCAGAAGATGATCTGGAACCCCGCCTACAAGGTGTTCGAGATGCAGCCCTATCTCGCCAACCACAGCGCGATGTTCGCGGCCGCGCTGGGGCTGGCGGCGATCTGCCTGCAGGGAGAGGCCGAGGCGTACATCAGCGCCGACGCGCTGGCGATGGCGGATCGCATCGTCGAGCGGTTGTTGCAGTGGCAGTTCGACGCGGGTTCGTACCGCGAGGGCGACCTCTACGCGCTGTGGACGCTCAAGAACGTGATCGTTTACTTCGAGGCGCGCAAGCGCTTTGACGGTTTCGATTACTCGCGGGACACGCGGCTGCGCGCCGTCGAGCAATGGCTCGCGTACGAGTTGCTGCCCGAGGGTCACGCGCGCTCCAACAATGTCAACGACTCGATGATTTCCGAAACGCCGTACGCGCGCAGCAGCGCCTATTTCGACTGGGCGATGCACA
>DASUGO010000238.1:0-2605 GCA_036273975.1 Candidatus Krumholzibacteriia bacterium | reverse complement strand
TTGGCCGTGGCCGTCAGCACTTCGAGGTCGGCCTGTTCGTAGCGCACACCGGAGCGCGACGTATCGACGTAGATGATCCCGCGCACGCGCTCGTTGTCAAACAGCGGGGCCGCCATCGCCGAGCGCAGGTCCAGCGCGACGATGCTCTGCTGCATGGCGTACTTTTCGTTCTCGTTGGGATTCGACACCAGCACCGACTCGCGCCCCTCGGTCACCTGGCGGATGATACTGGTGCTGAGGTGGAGTGGCGCGTCGGAGTCCTGGGAGCGGCGGGTCCAGCGCGCGCGGATATCCAGCGGCGCGTCGCCGCCCGGCTTCTCGCCGATCAGCACCACGCGATCAGCGCTGATGTGCTCGGCGACGAACCTGCACGCGGCGTCCTCCACCTCGGAGCGCCCCGTTTTCATCACCATCAGCTCGAAGAGCCCGGAAATCAGGCGCAGGATGCGGTCGCCGCCGAGGCCGGAGTAGCCCTGCCCCGCGTTGTACGACAATGTCGCCCGGGCACCGCCGGTCATCGACAGGGTCGTGTTCATCTGATCGCGGCCCGCGCCGGCGCCCGAGTCCGCGCGCCGCATCAGCGCCCCGGCAAAACTCACCATGCGCCCGGGCGGGACCTCGACCTCTTCCGTGCCGAGCGGCCGGCCGTTGATCTCGGTGCCGTTGGTGCTGCCGAGGTCGCGCACCCACATCTGCGAACCCTGTACGCGCAGCATCGCGTGCTTCTTGCTGACCATCGTCGCGGCGACATGCACCTCGTTTTCGCTGGAACGGCCCACGGTGTGCTCACCATCCGCGAGCGAAAAGCGGTGCGGCTCACCCTGCCAGACAATTTCGATGTCGATCATAGATTACTTGAGCAGCGACAGCTTGATGGTGCGGGACGCCGACGGCGTCGACACCTCGACCAGGTAGACGCCGCTCGCGACCGGCGCGCCCGCGTCGTTGCGACCGTCCCAGCGCAGCGAGCGCGAAGTGTCGCGAAGGGGCGCGTTCCACAATGTACGCACGCGGCGTCCGCGGATGTCGTACACCACGACGCGCGTGTGCGGCGAGGCGGCCCCGTCCACGCGCACCGTCACCACCGGATTGAACGGGTTCGGGTACGCGGTCACGTCCAGCCCGGCCATCGGCGCCGGCGTGTCCCCGACCGCGGTGGCGCCGGCACGCATCACGTAGCCGTCCACCGCGACGAAGCCAAACTCCTGGGCGCGATAGAGCAGTTGCGTGACGCCGCGGTCGCGCACCTGAAACTGGACATCGTAGCGGTCGATGTGCAGCGTCGAACCGGAGAGTTCGCAACCCATGCGGCCGTCGGTCACGATGACCTGCGGCACGCCGTCGATCGCCATGAAGCTCGCGTCTGCAACCAGGAACCCGGTCACACCACCGCTGTCGCGCCGGACCAGCGTGACCAGCGCATCGGTCTCGATATCACCATGGGTGACCCGATCCCCGGTATCGTTGCGGACCATGCAGTCGCTGCGGCCATCCGGCCACGCCACGCTGCACGCGAAACCCCACGGGTAGTCGGCGCGCGCGACCGGCAGCGCAGGTACGTCGACCGGACGGGGCAACATCAACAGCGCGAACGCGGGCGCCACCGCGTCGCATGCGACCTCGAGCACCTTCGCGTCGGGCTCTCCGGTCCGGTTGTCGAAAGTGCCCACCGACACGGCGGCATCGCCGGGGCGCAGCAGGTGCACGTCCAGCGCGCCGGTGGCACCGTGGATGCAGAACGGCTGTGTGGCGGTATCGACCGTGTTGGACGCGAGGGTATGCATGCGCCAGCGGTAGTGGTGCGCGAGGTTGTCCTTCTGGATGTCGTCCATGATGTAGACGTAGGGAACGCCGCCGCCGTGGACCGCGAGCACGCGCCGCTTTGCACTCAGCACGGGATTCGCGCCGCGGTACCCCCACGACCAGTCCGCCCCGTCGACCGGATGGTCCGGGAGGTTGTACTCGCTGAAGGTCGTGTACGCGCGACTCGCGTCACCCTCCACCCAGTCCGCCATGTCACCGAGCAGATAAGCGGACAACGCTCCGTCGGTGCCGATGGACTGTCCGGCGTTGTGCTGTCCCTCGCCATCGATCAGCACGAGGTTGTGCGCTTCGCTCTCCTTTGCAATCGAACCGGCGCCGTGGTCGATCGCGAAGCGTTCACCATAACCGTAGAGTGTGAACTGGTTCTGGTCTTCCTGCGCGTGGCCACCCTCGTACTTGCCGGAATAGAGGCTGAACACCACGTCGTCGGAAGACGCGCCCGACTGCCAGCCGCTCCGCACCTGGTACATGCCGCGCCCGGGCCAGACGCGGTGCAGCGGCAGAACGTCGCCCGGCGGCACGGGCGCGACCGGCCGGTTCCACAGCACCGTGGCGGCCTTGTCGGAATATTCGCCCAGGTCGAGACCGTACGCGCCCACCGCGTGCTCCCACAACCAGGACGACAGACCGCTGTTCCAGTTGTGCATCGCCCAGTCGAAATAGGCGCTGCTGCGCGCGTACGGCGTTTCGGAAATCATCGAGTCGTTGACATTGTTGGAGCGCGCGTGACCCTCGGGCAGCAACTCGTACGCGAGCCATTGCTCGACGGCGCGCAGCCGCG
>DASUGO010000237.1:0-6505 GCA_036273975.1 Candidatus Krumholzibacteriia bacterium | reverse complement strand
GACGGGTGTGATCGTGGCGCCGGGCAGCGCGTTTGGCAAGCACTGCCCCGACTTCATGCGCATCTCGATGGTGATCGACGAAGCCCGCATCGAGCACCTGTTCAACAAGGTCCGCGCGAGCGGCTTCAAGTTCGCGTAGCGGTGCGCGGCGCTAGAAGCGCGGCATCGACGCCGACGTGCCCAGCGAGACCACGCTGAAGTTGTCCACGTCGAACAGCTCGCGTGCGAGACCGCGCACGTCGTCCAGCGTCACCGAGTCGATGCGATCGATGAGTTCGCGTTCGGGCACCTGGTGTCCGTAGCTGATCTCGTTACGCGCCAGGCGCATCATGCGCGACGTCGACGTCTCCAGCCCCAGCAGAATCCGTCCCTTGATATGCTCCTTGGTGTCGTCGAGTTCGGCGGGAGTCAGCCCCCCGTTGCGCGCGTCGGCGAATTCGAGCCCCACCGCGCGCATCGCCTTGCTCGCGTTGGCCGGACTTACCGCCAGGTAGGCCGCGAACATCCCCGTGTCGCGTGAGTGGTCGAGGTAGGTGTATACGTTGTACGCCAGCCCCATATCCTCGCGGATGCGCTGGAACAACCGCGAGCTCATCCCACCCCCCATCATCGCGTTCAACACCATCATCGGATAGCGGCGCTCATCGAGAAACGAGAAGGTGCGCCGCCCCATCACGATGTGCTGCTGGTGCAGCTTGCGCCGCACGTGCTTGCGCACCACCGTCGGCCGGCGCAGACGCGTGGTGTCGCGCGCGAGACGGCCTTCCGGGAACTGGAAGCGCTCCTTCACCACGTCGATCAGATCGCCCTCATCGATGTTGCCGTAGACGGCCACCACCAGGTTGGAGGCGCGAAACAGGCGCCGTGCGTAGCGCCTGAGGTCGGCGCGGCGGAACGACGCCACCGTGGCGCGCGAGCCGAGGATGGGCCGTCCCAGTGGGTGGGCCGGGAAGATCTCCGCGGCGAGCAGTTCATGAATGAGGTCGTCGGGCGCGTCGTCGACATCGCCGATCTCCTCGATGACCACCTGGCGCTCCAGCGCGACGTGATCCTCCGCGAAGCGCGAATTGGTCAGCATGTCGGAAATGAGGTCGAAGGCGACGTCGCGGTGGTTGACGAGCACCTGCGCATAGACCGCCATGGTCTCCTTGGTGGTGAACGCATCCAGCGACCCGCCGATCTTCTCGATCTCCTGCGAGAGGTCCTTGGCGGAGCGGCGCGCCGTGCCCTTGAACAGCATGTGCTCGAGGAAGTGGCACAGCCCGGCTTCGCCCGGTTTCTCGTCGCGGGCGCCCGTGCGCGTCCACACGCCCACGCAGAAGGCCTTCGATACCGGATTCTTTTCGTGCAGGATCGTGAGCCCGCCGGGCAATACGATCTTGTTGGCTTTGCGTGCTTGTTTCATCGCTTTAAACAACTGCGCCCGCCCGCGAGAAATGCTCCCACGGGCGGGCCGCTGATCGTTTCATCCCCGTTGGGACAAGTTGTGACTAACGACGCGAACGCTCGCGACCCCGGCCACCGCCACCACTGCGACCACCCCGGTCGCCACCACCCTCGCGGCGCGGACGCTCGTGGCGCTCCTCCTCGACGTAGCCCTCGGGCTTTTCGAGCAGGGCCTTGCGGCTCAAGCGAATCTTGCCGTCGTTGTTGACCTCGAGCACCTTGACCTTGACGATGTCGCCCAGCTGCAGCTCGTCCTCCACGCGCTCGAGGCGGCGGTAGGCGATCTCCGAGATGTGCAGCAGGCCGTCGCGGCCCGGCATGATCTGAACGAAGGCGCCGAACGGAAGAATGCTCCGGACTTCACCTTCGTAGGTCGCGCCGATTTCCGGCTCGGCGGTGATCTCCTTGATACGGGCCAGCGCGATGTCCGAGCTCTCCGTATTCACGGCGATGATCCGCACGGTGCCGTCGTCTTCGATCTCGATCTTGGCACCCGACTCTTCCTGGATGCGCTTCACAACCTTGCCTCCCGGTCCGATGATCTCGCGGATCTTGTCGGGCGGAATGGTGATCGTGATGATCTTGGGAGCGAAGGGCGAAATATCCGTGGCCGGTTTCGCGATGGCCTGATTCATGACGTCCAGGATGTGCAGGCGGCCGGCCTTCGCCTGGCTGAGCGCCTTCATCATGACCGCGTCGGAAATGCCGGCGATCTTGGTGTCGAGCTGGAACGCGGTAATTCCGTCCGCGGTACCCGTCACCTTGAAGTCCATGTCGCCCAGGTGATCCTCGGCGCCGAGGATGTCGCTGAGAACCGCGACGCGGTCGCCCTCGATGACGAGGCCCATCGCGATGCCGGCGACCGGCTTCGGAATTGGAACGCCCGCGTCCATCAGCGCCAGACTGCCACCGCACACCGACGCCATCGAACTCGATCCGTTGGACTCGAGGATCTCGGACACGATACGGATCGTGTACGGGAAGTCGGCCTTCTCCGGGATCATCGGCCGGATGGCCCGCTCGGCGAGCGCACCGTGGCCGATCTCGCGGCGGCCGGGACCGCCAAAGCGGCCCACTTCGCCCACCGAGAACGACGGGAAGTTGTAGTGGAGCATGTAGCGCTTCCAGCTCTCGCCCTCGATGGTATCGAGCATCTGCTCGTCGTCGCGGGTGCCGAGCGTGGTGCTGACGAGACTCTGCGTCTCGCCGCGCGTGAACAGCGCCGAACCGTGCGCGCGCGGCAGAACGCCGATCTCGCACGTGATGGGCCGGATGTCGGTGGTGCCACGTCCGTCGAGGCGGCGGCCGTCATCCAGAATCATGTGGCGCATGAGCTTCTTCTCGATTTCCTCGAGCACGAGCGCGATGTACGCGTCCTTCTCGGGGTAATCGACCTGGAACATCGCCGCGGCTTCCTTGTGGATCGCCTTGAGCGCGTCCTGCCGGTCGAGCTTCTTGGCAATCACCAGCGCCTGCTTGATCTGGTCGGTGAACAGCTTCTCGATCTTGCCGTCGAGTTCCGCCAGACGCTCGGGCACCTCGACCACGCGCTTGGTCCTGGCGCCGGCCTTCGCGACCAGGTCGCGCTGCATGGTGTTGAAGCGCTTGATCTCTTCGTGCGCAAAGCGAACCGCCGCCAGCATGTCCTCTTCGCTGACTTCCTTGCAGCCGCCCTCGACCATCATCACGGCATCGTCCGTGCCGGCCACGATGACGTCCAGGTCACTGGACTCCATCTGTTCGCTGGTCGGGTTCACGACGAACTGACCCTCGATGCGGCCCACACGCACGCCCGACATGTAGTCGTTGAACGGGATGTCGGACAGCGCCAGCGCCGCCGACGCGCCCACCAGGCCCAGCACGTCGGGAGCGTTCTGACCGTCGTAGCTGATCGGCTGCACGATGACCTGGGTCTCGCACATGAAGTGCTTGTCGAACAGCGGACGGATGGGACGGTCGATGAGGCGCGCGGTGAGCGTCTCGCGCTCGCCGGGACGGCCCTCGCGCTTGAAGAACCCGCCCGGAATGCGCCCGGACGCGTAGAACTTCTCGCGGTACTCAACGGTGAGCGGGAAGAAGTCGCGATCCGTCTTCTTCTGTGCCGCCACCACGGCCACCAGCGCCATCGTGTCGCCCATGCGGACGACCACGGCACCGTCGGCCTGCTTGGCCATCCGGCCCGTCTCGATGGAGAAGGTCTGGCCGTTGATCGTTCTCGAAACTGTTTGATGATTCGTCATCTTGGAAACAAACCTGCCTTAAGTGTCTTTACGAAGACAAACGCAAACGAGCGCGTCACACGACGCGACCAACTCCACCCAAGCAGTCCACAATGGAGTTACTTGCGCAGGTTGAGCTGCTTGAGCATTTCCCGGTAGCTGTCGATCTTCTGGTTCTTGAGATAGTCCAGGAGCTTTCTCCGGCGACCCACGAGCTTCAACAGGCCTCGCCGGGACGCGTGGTCTTTCTTGTGCACCTGGAAATGATCGGTGAGCATCCGGATTCGCTCAGTCAGCAGAGCAATCTGAACTTCGGCCGATCCGGAGTCCTTGTCGTGGAGCTTGTACTTCTCGATAATATCCCGCTTCTGATCGGGCGTCATTGCCATCGTCTGATCACCTCCTCGTACATCGGTACGCGACACGATGGCGACAGCAGGCACAAAGCCAGCCGTCAGACCTGCGAACGCTAGCACAGCCCCCGGGGGCTGTAAAGGGCAATAACCACACGCGATCTCCGGCGCCCCGGCGCCGGGAACATGCTGATGGGGACGGCTTTAGCCGTCCGCCAGCCGCTCCCGGGCGGCCTGGCGGTCGGCCATCAATTGTTCGATCAGGGCCGTCACCGTGGGGAATTTCTGCTCGGGGCGAAGAAACGCTTCGCAGTGCACCGAGATCTCGTCGCCGTAGATATGGTTGTCGAAATCGAAGATGTGCACCTCGATCTCGTCCTGGTCCCCCCGCTTGATGGTCGGGGAGCGGCCCACATTCATCATGCCGTCGTGCAGCCAGCCCCGCCAACCGACCCGCACCGCGTAGACGCCCGCGGGGGGCCACAACTTGTGGGGATCCGCCACGCGCACGTTGGCGGTGGGAAAACCGAGATCGCGGCCGCGCCCCTGACCGTGCACGACCGTTCCCTTGACCAGATAGGGGTGACCGAGCAGGTGGTTGGCGCCTGCGAGGTCGGCGCTGTCGAGGCGCCGGCGGATGGTCGTACTGGAAACCACCTCGGCATCCACGTGCACCGGCGGAACGATCATCACGTTGAAACCGCGCCGTGCCCCCTCTTCGCTGACCCGCTCCGGGCTCCCCTCGCGGCGGTGACCGAAGTGGCAGTCGTAGCCGAGGACGAGTTCCCGCATGTCCATGGCGTCGATGAAGTAGCGCTGGATGAAATCCCGGTACTCGACGCGCGCGGTGGCCTCGTCGAACGGCAGCACGAACACGCCGTCGACCGGGACACGCGCCAGCAGTTCCAGACGTTCGTCGATGGTGGTGAGCAGCGCCGGCGCCTCGCGCGAACGCGTCACCAGCAGCGGATGCGGATCGAACGTGATGACCCACGCGCTGTCGACGTGGCCCACGTCACGGCGCGCGATCAATTCCTCGAGGATGTGCAGGTGGCCGCGGTGGACGCCGTCGAACACGCCCAGCGTCACCGCGCTGCGCGCGGGCGCAAACGCCTTGAGCTCGTCGAGTCCGCGGGCAATCTTCATCGTTGGTACGGGCGCGGAACCGCCCCAACGTCTCCGCCCACCGCCGCGTCGACGTAAAGCCGGAAGGAATCGCATACGCGCAACGGGTCGCGCGGGTTGTCGCCGTTGCGCGTGCCCACGGCCAGCAGTTCCCCGCGTTCGTCGAGGAGCCGCATCGCGCCGTGCCGCGCCGAGCCCACCGTCTTGACGACTTCCATGCGCAGCGGCGGAATGCCGAACTGCAGCCCGCGCCGCGCCTGCGCGTTGATCACGACCGCGGGCAGAAAATCCAGCGCGGTGCCCAGGTCGACACCGGCAAGATCCTCGCCGCCACCGGGTACCAGTTTCTCCGACGCGTACGCGTCGGCCAGCCGGAAGGCGCCGATGCGCGTGCGCGTGAGCGACGTCAAAGACGCCGGCAGTCCCAGTTTCGCGCCGAAGTCCTTCGCGAGCGAGCGCACGTAGGTGCCACGCGAGCACCGTACCACGCAGCGCACCACCGGCAGGTCCACGGCCAGCACTTCGAAGCCGTAGATGTTGACCATGCGCGGCTCGATCTCGGCGGCTTCGCCGGCGCGCGCGAGTTCGTAGTGCCGACGTCCCTTGCGCTTGATCGCGGAGTACACCGGTGGCGTCATCGAATATTCGCCCACGAACGAGGCGGCGGCCGCGTGCAGCGCGTCGGCGGGAATATCGGGAACCGGGGCTTCGCGCACGACCTCGCCCTCGGCGTCGAGCGTGCTGGTCTCCACGCCGAGGCGCACGTCGAACTCGTATTCCTTCTCCAGGTCCATGAAGTGCTCGACCGCGCGCGTGCCGTTGCCAGTACAGAGCAGCAGCACGCCCCGCGCGAGCGGGTCGAGCGTGCCGGCGTGCCCGACCTTGCGCAGGCCGGAGACGCGGCGCATCGCAGCCACGACATCGAACGACGTCGGGCCGACGGCCTTGTCGATCACGAACACGAGGTTATCGAAACGGTTGGTCATGCGGCCCGCCGGTGGGGTTATTCGGGAGTGTCCTCGTCCGCCGCGGTCGCGTCCGTCGTGTCCACGGGTTCCGCCGCGGGCGCGACGTCCGCGGGCGCCGCGTCGGTTCCGCGCAGCACCTCGGCGATCCGGAACGCGCGGTCGAGGGAGTCGTCGTACACCCAGCGCAATTCGGGCGCAACCTTCATGTCGAGTTCGCGCGCAATACTGTGCCGCATGTATCCGGCGGCGCCGCGCAGTATCTTGAGGGTGATCGCGCGCTGTGCCTCATCGCCCATCACGCTGAAGTGCACCCGGGCGGCGGAGAGATCCGCCGCGGTGTCCACGCCGGTCACCGTAACCAGCCCGAGGCGCGGATCCTTGACGTCCTTGAGCA
>DASUGO010000236.1:0-37506 GCA_036273975.1 Candidatus Krumholzibacteriia bacterium | reverse complement strand
CAACCAGATGAAGGTGGCCGACATGGCCACCGAGATCCACGCCGCGCGACTGCTGGTGCACGATGCGGCGCGCCGCAAGGATGCGGGCGAGGAATTTGCGCGCTACGCGTCGATGGCGAAACTTTACGCATCCGAGGTGTCGATGCGCGTCACCGACCAGGCCATCCAGCTCCACGGCGGCTACGGCTACTGCCGCGAGTACCAGGTGGAGCGCATGTATCGCGACGCGAAGCTGGGCACCATCGGCGAGGGCACCAGCGAGATCCAGCGCATCATCATCGCGCGCAGCGTGATGGGCGATTTCTAGCAACCCAACAGTCCGGGCCGCCGGAAGGAAGATTCCAATGGAACGAGCAGTGATTGTCTCCGCATTGCGGACCCCGATCGGGCGCTTCATGGGCGGATTGTCCACCATCCCGGCCCCGAAGCTGGCCGCGGGACTCATCAAGGAAACGGTTTCCCGCGCGAAGCTCGACCCCGAAACCGTCGATGAAGTGATCCTGGGCAACGTGCTGCAGGCCGGTATCGGCCAGGCCCCGGCGCGCCAGGCGCTGATCCACGGCGGCGTGGCGCCGACGGTGGGCGCGGTGACGATCAACAAGGTGTGTGGATCGGGGCTGAAGTCGGTGATGCTCGCCGCCCAGGCCATTCGTCTGGGCGACGCGAACGCGATCATCGCCGGCGGCATGGAGAACATGAGTCTCGCCCCCTACCTGCTGCCCGACGCGCGCGCCGGCCAGCGCCTGGGGCACGGCCGCCTGATCGACGCGATGGTCAACGACGGCCTGTGGGACTGTTACAACGATTTCCACATGGGCAACACCGCGGAACTCGTGGTGCAGAAGTACAAGGTCTCGCGCGAGGCGCAGGACGAGTTCGCGGTCGAGAGCCACCGCAAGGCCGCGGCCGCCATGGAACGCGGCGACTTCAAGGACGAGATCGTCCCGGTGAGCGTGCCGCAGGGCAAGAAGGATCCCATCGTGATCTCGGTCGACGAGGGGCCGCGCGGCGACACGACGCAGGAGAAGCTGGCCAAGCTGCGGCCGGTATTCCAGAAGGATGGGACCGTGACCGCCGGCAATGCGAGCACCATCAACGACGGTGCGGCGGTGCTGCTGGTGATGAGCGAGTCGCGGGCAAAGGAACTCGGACTCGAGATTCTCGCGGTGATCGATTCGTACACGACCGGGGGCATGGCGCCGGAGTGGGTGATGATGGCCCCGCTCGACGCGATCAAAAAGCTGCTCGAAAAGACGAAGACGCGCATCACCGACTATGACGTGATCGAACTCAACGAGGCCTTCGCGGCGCAGGGTGTGGCACTGGTGCGCGAACTCAAGATTCCCACCGAGCGTCTCAACGTGAACGGCGGCGCCGTGGCGCTGGGGCATCCGATCGGCGCGTCGGGCGCGCGCGTGCTGGTGACGCTGATCCACGCGATGCGCAAGCGCCGGGCGAAGCGCGGTCTGGTGTCGCTGTGTCTGGGTGGCGGCAATGCGGTGGCGATGAGCGTCACGGCGCCGTAAGGGGGATGCGATGAAGATCGAGCGGGTCTCGGTAATCGGCGCGGGCACGATGGGCGCCGGCATCGCGCAGGTGTTCGCCCAGGCGGGCCACGCGGTGAAACTCATCGACATCAAGGAAGAGTTCGTCAAACGCGGGCTCGCCACCATCGATGCCAGCCTCGCGCGCATGGTGAAGAAGGAAACCATCACCGCGGAGCGCAAGCGGGAGATCCTCGGGCGCGTGCGACCCGACACCGGCCTCGACGGGGTCGGCGGCAGCCAGCTGGTGGTGGAGGCGATCAACGAGAATGCCGAGTTGAAGAAGCACGTGTGGAAGGAAGTGGCCGCGCACGTCGGTGAGGACGCGATCCTTGCCAGCAACACGTCGTCCATTTCCATTACCGAGCTGGCCGCGTCGATTCCCGCGCCGCGGCGTTTCATCGGCATGCATTTCATGAATCCCGTGCCGGTGATGAAGCTGGTCGAGGTGATCCGCGGACTCGAGACCGACGATGCCACGACCGCAGCCACGCTGGGACTGTGCCGCGAGATGGGCAAGACCCCGGTGGAAGTGAACGACTACCCCGGGTTCGTCTCGAACCGCATCCTGATGCCGATGATCAACGAGGCGGTCTACTGCCTGATGGAGGGCGTGGCGACGAAGGAAGCCATCGACGAGGTGATGAAGCTGGGCATGGCGCACCCGATGGGCCCGCTGACGCTGGCCGACCTGATCGGTCTCGATGTGTGTCTGTCCATCATGGAGGTGCTGCACCGCGACCTGGGTGATTCCAAGTACCGGCCGTGTCCGTTGTTGAAGAAGATGGTCGCGGCGGGGCGCCTGGGCCGCAAGAACGGCCGCGGCTTCTACGACTACGCGGCGGCCTGAGCGGCTACCGGCGGTTCTGGACCAGTTCGCACAGCACGCGGCCGGTCGCCTTCGGGTGGATGAAGGCGACGCGCGAACCCTGTTTTCCCGGACGCGGCGTTTGATCGATGAGATCGACGCCGCGTTCTTTCATTCCGGCCAGCGCCTTCTCAATGTCATCCACCGCGAACGCGATGTGGTGCATCCCGGGCCCGCGCGCGGCGACGAACTTGCTGATGGGGGAGTCGGGGGTGGTGCCCTGCACGAGTTCGACGTCGGTGCCGCCGGTGGCGACGGTGGCCACGCGCACGCCGTAGCCCGCGATGTCCTCGCGGTGCGTCACCTTCATGCCGAGCACATTCTCAAACAGCGCGATGGCCGCGTCGAGGTCCTCGACGGCGATCGCGACGTGGTCGATTCCGTGGATCATCGCGGTTTGCCGCCTTCCCGGTGTCTGCCGAACGTCCTGGCAAGTGTGGCGCAGATTTCGCCCACCGAGGCGCGCGCCGCCACCGCGTCCACAATCAGTGGCATCAGGTTGGTATCGGCACGGGCGGCCGCGTCGAGCGCCGCGAGGGTTGCATCGACGCGCACAGTATCGCGGGCCGCGCGGCGCTTTTGCAACAGCGCCACCTGCTCCTCTTCGAGCGCCGGATCGACCCGGAACACCGCCGTCTCCGCCCCGTTGTCCTCGGTGTAGGCGTTGACTCCCACCACGCGCGCGTCACCGCGCTCCAGCGATTTTTGATACGCGTAGCTCGCGCGCTCGATCTCCCGCTGCGGGTAGCCCTGCTCGATCGCGGCGATCATCCCGCCGCGTTTCTCGATCTCATCCATGATGGCCGCCGCGCGCGTCTCGAGAGAGTCGGTGAGCGACTCCACCAGGTGGCTGCCGCCGAGCGGGTCGACGGCGTCGGCCACGCCGGATTCCTCGAGGATCACGTGCTGGGTGCGCAGCGCGAGGTGCGACGCGTGTTCCGAGGGAAGCCCCAGCGCCTCGTCGAGGCTGTTGGTGTGCAGCGACTGCGTGCCGCCCAGCACCGCCGCCAGCGCCTGCAGCGCGGTGCGGACGACGTTGTTGTCGGGCTGTTGCGCGGTGAGCGTGCTGCCGGCGGTTTGCGAGTGGAAGCGCAGACGCAGGCTGTCTTCGCTGCGGGCGCCGAAGCCGTCGCGCATCATCCGCGCCCACATGCGGCGCGCGGCGCGGAACTTCGCCACCTCTTCGAAGAAATTGTTGTGCACGTTGAAGAAAAACGACAGCCGTGGCGCAAACTCGTCCACCGCGAGCCCCGCGCCGATGCCGGCGCGGACGTAGGCAGCGCCGTCGGCGAGGGTGAACGCGATTTCCTGCGCGGCCGTCGAGCCGGCTTCGCGGATGTGGTAGCCGCTGATACTGATCGGGTTCCAGTTGGGCATCTCGCGTGCGCACCAGGCGAACATGTCGGTGATGATGCGCATCGACGGTGCGGGCGGGAAGACATAGGTGCCGCGCGCGATGTACTCCTTGAGGATGTCGTTCTGCACCGTGCCGGCGAGCGTCGCGCGTTTGGCGCCGCGCTCCTCCGCGACCACGGCGTACATCGCGAGCAGGATGGACGCGGTCGCGTTGATGGTCATCGACGTGCTCACCTCATTCAGCGCGATGCCGTCGAACAGCGTCGCCAGATCGTCCACCGTGTCGATGGCCACCCCGACGCGCCCCACCTCGCCGGCCGCGAGCGGGTGGTCGGAGTCGAGGCCCATCTGGGTGGGGAGGTCGAACGCGACCGACAGTCCGGTCTGCCCGGCGTTCAGGAGTGAGTGAAAGCGCTGGTTGGTGGCCCGCGCGTTGCCGAAGCCGGCGTACTGCCGGATCGTCCATGGGCGACCGCGGTACATCGTCGGGTAGATGCCGCGCGTGAACGGAAATTCGCCCGGGAAACCGGTACGCGCGGACTCGGGCTCATCGAGCGGGGTGTCCGGTGCGTAGACCGGTTCGATTTCGATGCCGGACGACGTGTGGAAGCGCGGCTTGCGCTCGGGGCGCCGCCCGGTGAACGGCCCCCACGTGTCCTCGAGCCATTGCTGCCGGGAACGCGACGTCATTATTCCCTTTCTATCGTCACCAGGGGCGTCTGCGACTCAACCTTGGCGCCCACCACGACGTTGACAGCGGTGACGCTACCGGCGACCTCGCTGGAGAGTTCGTTGCGCATCTTCATTGCTTCCATGACGACCACCGCGTCTCCCGCGGCGACCCGGTCGCCCGGGGCCACCTTGACCTCGACCACCAGGCCGGGCATCGGCGCCTTCACCGTGTGTCCACCCGCCTGCTCGGTGGCCCTTTCGGCGTCGCGCACCGCGAGCAGCAGCTCGTCGAGCACCTCGACGTCGTAGTGGCGGCCCATCACGCGCGCAAAGTACTCGCCCCGCTCCGGGCGTACCGGCGCGCTCTCGATCAGGAACGAGCGGTGGTCGATCAAGAGGGAATAGGTGTCGGGGTTGCCGAGCGTGTGGCTGTCCACCAGCAGCACGCGGCCGTCGATCTCGACGCGGTAACCATCGCCCGCGCGCGTGACGTGCAGCACGCGCTCGGTTCCATCCACCCGCACGATGAACTTCACCTCAGGACCACCGCCGGGTGGCTTCGGCGCGGGCGGCGCGCCGCCATTCGCCCCCGCCGTCCTCGCTCATCGCGTAGCGGACCGTGGAGCGGTAGTTGTGCGCGGCGATACACGCCGCGATGCACGCCAGCTCGATTTCCTCGTCGCGGCGGTGCAGGAGCGACGGGTTGAAGTGCGTCTCGATGTGCTTGGTGTCGTAGCTGCCGTCGAGGAACGCCGGTTCCGCCAGCGCCCACAGCAGGAAGTCCACGTTGGTGCGTACCGGCTCGCAGCGGTACTCGCGCAGCGCGCGGTGCGCGCGCCGGATGGCCTCGTCGCGCGTCTCGGCCCAGACGATCATCTTGCCGATCATCGGATCATAATAGATGGGGATGTCGTAGCCCTCGTAGACACCGGTGTCGTTGCGCACGCCGGGCCCCTGCGGCAGCACGAGCCGTTTGATGACGCCGATGGATGGCATGAAGTTGTGTGACGGATCCTCGGCGTAGAGGCGCATCTCGATGGCGTGGCCGTTGATGGCCACGTCGGACTGCTTGAGCGCAAGGCGCCCGCCGGCCGCGATGTCGATCTGTTGTTTCACCAGGTCGACGCCGTAGATCATCTCGGTGACCGGGTGCTCCACCTGCAGCCGCGTGTTCATCTCGAGGAAGAAGAAGTTGCGTGTGGTGTCGACGATGAACTCCACCGTGCCCGCCCCGCGGTAGTCCACCGCGGCGGCGGCCGTCCGCGCCGCGTCGGACAGCGCGGGGCGCATCTCCGGCGTCACCACCGGGGAAGGGGCCTCCTCGATGACCTTCTGGTAGCGCCGCTGCATCGAGCACTCGCGCTCGCCATAGGTGATGATGTTGCCGTGGCTGTCGGCCATCACCTGGATCTCGATGTGCTTGGGGCGCTCGATGAACTTCTCGATGTAGACCGAGTCGTCGCCGAACGCGCTCTTCGCCTCGCCGACCGTCATCGCGAGCGCGTTGGCGAATTCCTTTTCGCTGGAAACAATGCGCATGCCCTTGCCACCGCCGCCCGCCGCAGCCTTCAGGAGCACCGGGTAACCGATTGCGCGCGCCACGCGCGCCGCTTCCTTCGCGTCGCGCACCGGGCCGTCGCTCCCGGGTACGGTGGGGACGCCGGCCTGGCGCATTGCCGCGCGCGCGAGGAGCTTGTTGCCCATCGCATGGATCGCGTGCGGCGTCGGACCGATGAACACAATGCCATTCTCCTTGCATGCGGTCGCGAACGCGGCGTTTTCGGCCAGGAATCCAAACCCGGGGTGGATGGCTTCCGCGCCGCTCTCGCGCGCGGCCGCGATGATGGCGGGAATGTTGAGGTAGCTGTCGCGGCTCTCGGCGCCGCCCACGCGGTACGCCTCGTAGGCGTGCGAGACGTGCAGCGCGGCGCGGTCGACGTCGGAATAGATGGCAACCGGTGTCACACCCATTTCCTTGCACGCGCGCGCAATGCGGACGGCGATCTCGCCCCGGTTGGCAATCAGGATCTTCTTGAACATGCCGGTCTCCCGCTACAGCGGAATGTTGCCGTGCTTCTTGGCTGGAAGGCTCTGACGCTTGTTGACCAGGCTCTCCAGCGCCGCGATGATCTTGGGCCGCGTGTCGGCCGGTTCGATGACGTCGTCGAGGTAGCCCAGAGATGCCGCGATGTACGGGTTCGCGAACTTCTCGTTGTACTCCGCCACGAGGCGCGCGCGTTCCGCCTCCGGGTCTTTTGCCGCTTCGATTTCCTTCTTGTTGAGGATGTTGACCGCGCCGTCGGCGCCCATGACCGCGAGCTCGGCGGTCGGCCACGCCACGTTGTAGTCGGCGCGGATGTGCTTGGAGCTCATGACGTCGTACGCGCCGCCGTAGGCCTTGCGCGTGACCACCGTGATCTTGGGCACCGTGGCCTCGCAGTACGCGTAGAGCAGTTTGGCGCCGTGCTTGATGATTCCGCCCCATTCCTGCTCGGTGCCGGGGAGGAAGCCGGGGACGTCTTCGAACGTGATCAGCGGAATGTTGAACGCGTCGCAGAAGCGCACGAAGCGCGCGGCCTTGAGCGACGACTTGATGTCCAGCACACCGGCCAGCGATTTGGGTTGGTTGGCTACGATTCCGACGCTGCGACCGTTGAGATGCGCAAAGCCCACGACGATGTTGGTGGCGTACAGCGGCTGGATCTCGAAGAACTCGCCGTCGTCGACGACGCCGTGGATCACGTCGACGATGTCGTACGGGAGCTTTGGGTCAGCGGGGACGATGCCGTTGAGCGCGCTGTCGCGGCGGTCGGCCGGATCCGAAGTGACGCGACGCGGTGCCTCGGTAAGGTTGTTCTGTGGGATGAACGACAGCAGCTTGCGGATGGTGAGAATGCAGTCCTGGTCGTTGCGGGCCATCAGATGCGCGACACCGCTGCGCGCGTTGTGCGTCTGCGCACCACCAAGATCCTCAAACGAAACTTCCTCGTTGGTCACCATCTTGATCACGTTGGGACCGGTGACGAACATGTGGCTGGTGTGGTCCACCATCACGATGAAGTCGGTGATGGCGGGGGAATACACCGCACCTCCGGCGCACGGCCCCATCACCGCGGAAATCTGCGGAACGACGCCCGACGCGAGCGTGTTGCGCAGGAATATCTCCGCGTAACCGCCGAGGCTTGCGACGCCTTCCTGGATGCGCGCGCCGCCGCTGTCGTTCAGCCCGACTACCGGAGCGCCGTTCTCGACCGCGAGGTCCATCAAGCGGCAGATCTTGGCCGCGTTGGATTCACTCAGCGTTCCGCCGAACACGGTGAAGTCCTGGGCGAACGCGTACGTCAGCCGGCCCGCGACCGATCCGTAGCCGCACACCACGCCGTCGCCGGGAACGGTGCGATCGGCCATGCCGAAGTCCGTGCAACGGTGCGCGACAAAGACACCCAGCTCCTGAAACGTGGCCGGGTCGAACAGCAGGTTGATGCGCTCGCGCGCGCTCAGGCGCCCGGACGCGTGGATTTTCGCGACGCGGGCTTCGCCGCCACCGGCGTGGGCCGAGGCGCGCATCTGCTTGAGTTTCTCCAGCTTATCGTCTTTGTTTTGGGGCATTGAGGGCCGGCCGTGGGTTGCGCTCGACGGCGTCGCGGGGTGCGCCGGTCTGCGCCGTGCAGACTCCGAGTAACCCACGCCGTGGCAATGAATTAGTAGCCGCGATTCTAGGGGTACCCGCGCCACGCCGTCAATGTTTTCGGTTGCCCGAACCGTGTAATTGCTGATATTATAGTGGAGTTACGCGGCCCCCTGCGAGCGCGCTCCGGCGCGCCGGTGTTCGAGCGGGGTGCCATCGACCCACATAGACGGGCACCGAACCATGCAAACGGGAGGATAAGTTGCGCCGACCGCTTTTCTTTTTTCTGGCAGTCTTATTACTCGGGGTCGCGGGGTGCGGAAAGGGTCAGTCCGGTGACAGCGCGGACGGGCAGACCGGCAGCGAGTCGGCCCCGTCGGTGTCGAGCCAGCTCCCGCCGGCCGACGTCACCGCCAAACCGGGTGACGCGGTCGTTGCCGCACCCGGCGAGGAATTCCCGGTCGACGGGCTCTACCTGAACCCGTACTTCGACGAGGCGGGCACCCAGACCGAAATGGCGGTCGCCCCCAACGCGCAGTTCAAGTTCTATGTGTTCGCCGAGACCGCGGAACCGTATTCGACCAACGGCACCCAGTACCGGTTGTCGCTGCCGGAGGGCATCCAGATCCTCGGCACCGACGAATTCGAGCACCGCAGCGTCTCGACCGGGACGCCGACGGTCAACTATATGCAGGCATACGAATGCCAGCCGCCCAGCCGTTTCCGCCTCGTGACGTACATCTGCACGACGACGCCGGACTTCAAGGGCGGAGAGATTCAGGTGCTCGACGGGTTGCCCGCCACCGGAATCAACTTCATCGGCTTTACATCCTGCGACTTCGTGGAGATGCGCGCCGCCGGCGGCTCCGCCACGTTGACGCGGAAATAGTTCGCATCGCACCAGCTGCTTCGCCCCACGCGGCACTGGCATCGAGAGGTTCGCATTATGGTTTGCCGTGTGATTCGTCGCGCCGCGGTGTGCGGCGTGTTGCTGTTCGCGGTCCCGGTTGCGCACGCGGTCACGCCGCCGCGCGACGGCGGCCCCCTGCCCGAGTCGTTTCAGGCCACCCGCAGCAAGGATCCCACCGCGTACACGCCGCTGCGCGCGTGGGTGATCAAGGCGCAGAGGCTGCGGGAAGCGCAGCGCGAGTGGCGCGTCCATAACGAAACCGCACTGCAGCCGGCTTCGTTCGGGCAGTTCGCGGTCGCCGGAACGCTGCGGGTTCCGGTCCTGCCGGGCTACTTCTCCGACCAGTTGCAGGGGCCGGTCACCCAGACCCAGCTCCAGAACACGCTCTTCGACAACAACCCCACCGGGACCATCGGCCAGTACTACAGTGAGGTCTCGTACGGCCAGTTCACGGTCGACGGCGACGTGTTCGGCTGGAAGAAGCTCGCGAGCACCAACGCCTTCTACGCCGGTACGTCGCAGGGGAGCGATACGCTGTCACACGTCGGCGACATGGTCAAGGACCTGGTGCAGAAGAACGACGCGACCGTCGACTTCGGCCAGTACGACAACGACGGCCCCGACGGCGTGCCCAACTCCGGCGACGACGACGGCTTCGTCGATCTGCTGTGCGTGCTGCACAGCTATCGCGGCGGTGAGTGCGGGATCACCGATCACATCATTTCCCACACCTGGCGTTACAGCGCGTGGCCGGTGTCGGGCGGGCAGCCCTACACCACCAACGACGCGCGCGCCGGCGGCGGGTTCATCCGGGTGGACGACTACACCGTGGCACCGGCGATCGCCTGCGGAAGTTCGTTGCCAACGCACACGCCCATCGAGATCGGCGTGTTCTGCCACGAGTTCGGGCACGGCCTCGGGCTGCCGGATCTCTACGACCGCGACGGCACCACCAACGGCATCGGGCACTGGGGCATCATGGGTTCCGGCAGCTGGAATACGCCGGCGACCCCGGCGCACCCGGAGGCGTGGACGCGCGTCGAGCTGGGGTGGGTGACGCCGGTTGACATCGGCTGGCAGCCGACGCCGGTCAACATTCCCAATGTCGAACAGAACCCCGTCGTGTACCGCCTGCCGTTCACCGACGAGCGTTTTCGCCGCTCGAACGCGTGCGTAATCGCGGGTTCGTATTCGCTCTACTGTGGGTTGTCACAGTCCGAGGCGTCGGCGCGGCACTACATCTCGCCCGGCACCGGCGGGGGATACGGGCCCAACTGGTATGAAACCGTGGAGCGCAAATTCCATTACAGCGGTACCGGCACGGTGAGTCTGCAGTACCAGTACCAGTACGACACCGAACCCGGATACGACTTTGGCTACGCGCTGATCGAGGTCAATGGCACCGAGACGCAGCTGGCGTCGTACAACGGCACCAGCAGCGGCGTCGCCAACATCCCGTTGACGGCGTACCTCGCCCCGCTCGCGGGCGCGGGTGGCGACTACACGCTCAAGTTCCGCGTGATCACCGATCTCTCGTTCGACGACGCCGACGGCAACTCGCCGTCGGATTGCGGCGCGTTGATCATCGACAACGTTTCCGTGCAGGGCGGCGGCGTGTCGTACACGTCGGACTTCGAGACCTACGCCGACGGCTGGTTCCAGGATCCGGCCGAAAACCCGTCCAGCGAATACTGGCTGGTCGAGAACCGCCAGGCGATCGGAAAGGACGCGAACCTGCATGGCACCGGGCTGCTGGTGTGGCACGTGGACGAAGAAGTGCTGAACGCGCCGTTCATGCAGAACGACGGCACGGCCAACGGCGTGCGCGGTCTCGCGCTGGAAGAAGCCGACGGACTGCTGAACATGAACGGGACCAACTTCGGCAACGGGGGTGACCCTTTCCCGGGGACGACCGGCAACACAACGTTTGGCAGCCTGACCTCCCCCAGCAGCTCCGACAACACCCAGCGTGCGACGCAGATCGAAATCACGTCGATCGGCCCGTCGGCGGCGACCATGTCCGCGACGCTGCGCGCCGGTGACCGCGGGCCCGTGGCGACCGCGGTGACGCCGCCGGTCATCGACAACGACAGGGTGGCTGCGCCGGTCGAGATAGCCGGCAGCCGTTTCCAGGCCGGCGCGACGTTCCGGTTCGTGCTGAGCGGTGGCGGTACCCAGTCCCCGGCGAGCACCGCGGACGCGCAGGACATCGTCGCGTCGTCGCTCCAGTGGGTGGACGGGGCATTGCTGCGCGGCACGCTCAACGTCTACTCGAAGACGGCCGGTCTGTGGGATCTCGTCGTGACCAATCCCGACGGACAGACGTTCACGCTGGCCAATGCGATCACGATCAATTATATCGTCGCGACGCGGTTGCGGGCGGCGTACGCCGACGTGGTCGGCGACGGCGTGCGCCTGCGCTATGAGCTGGAAGGTCGCGATCCGGGCGAAGTGGTGCGGCTTTCGCGCTCCGAAGATCCCGATTTCGGCTGGCGCGTCATCGCCGCCGATCTGCAGCCCGACGCGATCGACCGCTATGAGTACGTCGACCGTGGCGTCGAGGCGGGCAAGGTCTATTACTATCTCCTGGAATCGATCTCGACCGAGGGTGAGGTGCGCGAACTCAACCGCACTTCGGCCACCGTACCCGCACGCCAACTGGTGCTGGAGCAGAATCACCCCAACCCGTTCAACCCGCGGACCTCGATCCGTTTCTATCTGCCCGCGCGCGGACCGGTGGAGTTGAATGTCTACGACGTGCGCGGCGCGCTGGTGCGGCGTCTCGCGCGCGGTTCGTTCGACGCCGGTTCACAGACGCTGGTGTGGGATGGAACCGACGACGCGGGCCGTCCGGTGGCGTCGGGTATCTACGTCTACCGGCTCACGGTCGACCGGCACTCGCTCACGCGCAAGATGACGCTGCTGAAGTAAGTCCATGAAGCCATCGCTGATCACCATCGCGTTGCTGTTCTGCAGCAACGTCTTCATGACATTCGCCTGGTACGGTCACCTGAAGAATCTCTCCGGCCGCCCGTGGTTGATCGCGGCGCTCGTGAGCTGGGGAATCGCGTTTTTCGAATACATGCTGCAGGTTCCCGCCAACCGCATCGGGCACCAGGTGATGAGCGTGGGCCAGTTGAAGGTCCTGCAGGAGATCGTAACCCTGACGGTCTTCGTTCCGTTCTCCCTGCTGTATCTGCGCGAGCGGCCGACGCTGGACTATCTGTGGGCGGGACTGTGTCTGCTGGGGGCGGCGTTCTTCCTGTTCCGTCACCGCTTCGCGCTGTGAGCTAGCGGCTGACGATCACGACGGAGTTCCTGCCCCCGAAGCCGTCCGGCTCGGTTAGCGGCGTGGACGGGTCGAGCACCTGCTTCTTCTGGTCGATCAGGAAGCGGTACGCGTAGCGACCGGGCGCCAGCGACAGCGTAATCTCCCAGACATTCTTGTCGCGTTTCTGCAGGCGATGGTTCTGCGGAGACCAGCCATTGAAGCTTCCCACGACCGCCACCGATTCCGCGCCCGCGTCCTGCAGCCGGAACGTGACCAGCCGGTGCGTCTCCGGTTGCGCTCCGTCCGCGGTGTTCGCGCGCGCCACCAGCTCGCTGTAGCCCTCCGCGAGTTCGGAAAGATCATTGTTGAACTCGTCCGCGGCCAGATTGTCCTTGTTGCCGAGCGCGAACGTCACCTGTGACGACGTTCCACCGACGGCCTTGATCAGAATGTGATTCCGGTCCGCGTCGAGGTGAATCACGGTTGTGGCGGAGTCGCCCGGTGCCTTCACGACGGCCATGCGCCGGCCGTTGACGAACAGCGCTGCGCGGCAATCGGCGGAGAGATGGGCTTCGATCTCGGTCTCGTACGAGCAGCCCACCACCGTGTAGAGATAGCTGATCCCGTCGCCCGGCACCGCGTCGCGCATGCGGATCTCGCCGCGCGGGCCGCACGCCGCGGCGGGCACGGGCCGCCACGCCAGCATTCCTTCCGCGCCCGCGTAGGTCTGCAACAGGCCGACGCTGATCTCCGGCGGCAGTTTGCCGTCGAGACCGCCCGAGGCGGGAAACGGTCCCAGCGCGGCCCACTGGTAGGGTTTGAACAGTGTGGCCGCGATCGTTCCCGCGTCGCGGTCACCGGACATGAACTTGAGCGTGAACGGGAATACACCGGGCCGGCACGGGGATGGAATCTCCACGTGCAATGTCGTCCGGATGGAGTCGGTGGCCGAGAACTGAATTTCGCCCTGGTTGCCCTCCACCAGACGCAGGCCGCTCGGGCTGAACCAGAAGTACTTCGCGATCGCCAGTTTGCGGCTGTGGCGCGTCAGCGACACCTCGATCGGCACGCTGCGCCCATCGGCGGCGCGGCCCTGGGGGAAGCGCGCGACAACGGAAACCGGTGGCTGCACGAAGACGGTCCGCTCGGCGTAGTAGCGCGCGCGTGCCCGTCCCGCGTCGGTGAGCGACAGCATGAACGTGACCGCGTGCAGCGAGCCCGCACCCGACTGGACCCGGTAGCGCGAAGAGAAGTGGAGCGGAGCCGCGCCCGGCGACAGCGCCGTGCCCTTGGGCAGCGCCAGCGGCGACAGTGACTCGCCCGCAACCCCCGCGTCGATCGCCGCGATGTCGATGCCGCTCGTCCCGGGGGCGACTTCCCATTTGAGCAGCACGTCCTCGCCCTCGACGGCGGTCGGTGACGCGAGCGAGGCGGTGACCACGCGTCCGTAGCGCATTTCGAACAGCCGGTTCTCGGCGCGGCGGACGGTGAACAGCGCGTCATCGGTGAGGCGGTGCGCGGCGATGCCGGGGTCGACGCCGGGGTACGCGGTCCGGTCGGCC
The DNA here is from genome assembly GCA_036273975.1 of Candidatus Krumholzibacteriia bacterium. GTDB lineage: Bacteria > Krumholzibacteriota > Krumholzibacteriia > WVZY01 > JAKEHA01 > JAKEHA01. Next base: position 23,695 of record DASUGO010000236.1, on the reverse strand, counting down.
GGACTCCAGAACGTCGTCGACTTGAGGCGCTCACGCAGGATCGAGACCGCGGTGTAGATGTCGCGCACCGCGCGCGCGCCGTCTTCGAGCGACGGTGACGGCCCGGTGGATTCGCACAGGTCCTTCACGACGGCGATTCCGGATTCGAGCCGGACCACGTCGCCGTCGGCGAGTTTGCCCGAGGCGCGTGCGATCGTGTAGAGCAGGTCGAGCGCGAGATACCGGTCGGCGAGGGGTTCGTCACCGAGCGCGCGCTGGCTGGCCCAGGCCGCCAGTGCGCCGCCGCCGGTTGACGTCGGTTGCGCGCGCATGTGCGCGAGCGCGTCGGAGCGCCCGGCGCCGGCGAGAACGCTCGCCGCGGCCATGCGCTCGACGGCGAACGGAGCCGTGTCCTTCGTGCCGCCGGGAATACGGAGGTCGAGCGCCCACGGCGCGAGGTGGCGCGCGACGACCATGTCGAGGTGGTTGCCGCCCACCAACCCGTCGAACGACGCCGGCAGCGCGGAGACCGCACTCAGGTGACGCGCGAAACGCCCGGTGACGACGTCGATGGGGAAGAAGTATCCGGCCTCCGGATCGAATGTGCGCATCACGACCGCGCGCTCGATCGACCGGGCGCCGTCGTACCAGAACAGGGCCGGCATCGTGCGTCGCAGCGACAGGTTGATGCGCGCGAGGCGCAATGCATCCAGGGCAAGCAGCGAATTGAACCCCGGATCCTCGACGCGTGTCGCATCGTCTCCCCACGGCGCCGGGGTCTCGATGAGGTGGTTGCCGTTGCTGTCGCTGGTCGCGAACAGATAGCCGTAGTAGCGCGCGATCGAGTACGCGGCCTGACTCAGCGCGGCCGTGTTACCGGTGCTGCGGTGCGCGTCCCACGACATGTTGGCGAATACCGGGTAGCGCGCGAAGTCTTTCATCGGCCCGGCAAGCGTGTAGGTGCCAGATACGTCCTGCGCGCGGAAGACCCCCGCGAGGTCGCGTTCGACGGCGTCGGCGGTCGCGGTGCTGATCGGCGCGCCGGACGCCGGGAGAGGACCCGCGGAGAGCGCGCTGGGATAGGCGACGACGAGCAGCGCGACCCGGAGGGCCACCAGGGCGCGCACGATCCGACGCAGGCGTCCGCCAAAGGGGCGCCCGGACCCGGGGAGCAATTCTACAACCTGCTTGAATTTCATGGGATACAGGGGATCCGGGTACGGGAATGCAAAGAGCGAACCAGCCCCCGGGCTCCCCTCGGTTTTTCTTGACCTGCCGGGCCCCGTCGGATAGGCTTCGACCGGAGCAACTTGTTGAGTTTTCAGCCGTTAATCATTCAGTCCCGCGGACGGTTCCTGCCAGCCGCGACGGATTCATGAGGGAACCTTGTCCTCGCGAGTCGCCATTCTTGAGGCCAAACGGACCCCCATCGGCAAATTCCTCGGTGCATTTCGAAATTACCCGGCGGTGAGGCTCGGCGCGGATGTTTCGCGCCAGGTACTTCTGTCGTCAGGTGTGTCTCCGAGCGATGTCGATGAGGTGTTGTTCGGCCACGCCCGCCAGGCGGGGTGTGGTCCCAATCCCGCGCGCCAGATGTCGATCCGCGCCGGGGTTCCCGAGTCCGTGCCGGCCACCACGATCAACGCGGCGTGCGGCTCCGGGGTAAAATCGATCGCGCTCGGCGCGGACGCCATTCGGCTCGGCCGCGCGTCGACGGTACTCGTCGGCGGCATGGAAAACATGTCGATGGTGCCGTTCATGCTCGATCGCGCGCGCGAGGGCTACCGCCTCGGTCACGGCCAGATGGTGGACGGCATGTACCGCGACGGGTTCGTCTGTCCCATCTGTGACATGGTGATGGGCGAGACCGCGGAGGTTCTGGCCGCCGAGTTCACCATCTCGCGCGCGGAGCAGGACGCATGGGCGGCGATGAGCCAGCAGCGCGTCGAGCGCGCGATGGCGGCAGGCATGTTTGCCGACGAGATTGCCGCGGTGTCGATTGAGGCGCGCGGAGAGACGATCCTCGTCGACCGCGACGAACACCCGCGTGCGGGTGTGACGCCGGAGGGGTTGAGCAAGCTGCCACCGGTGTTCAACCGGGACGGATCGGTGACGGCCGGCAATTCGTCCGGGATCACCGATGGTGCCGCCGCGCTGCTGCTCGTATCGGAGCAGGTGGTGCGCGCGTCGGGACGGCGGCCGCTCGGCTGGGTGCGCGACTTCGTCGCGACCGGCGTCGAGCCCAGGCGGATGGGAATCGGTCCGGTACCCGCGGTTCGGCAGCTGCTGGAACGCAACGATCTTTCCCTCGACGACATCGATGTCATCGAGTTGAACGAGGCCTTTGCCGCGCAGGTGATCGCCTGTGAACGCGAACTGAAGTTCGACCGCGCGCGTGTGAATCCCAACGGTGGCGCGATCAGTCTCGGGCATCCCATCGGATGCACCGGCGCGCGCATCGTGGTGACACTGTTGCACGAGATGCGCCGGCGCTCATCGACACTTGGACTCGCGACGCTGTGCGTGAGCGGTGGTATGGGCATGGCGATGCTGATCGAGCGCGACTGACTGCGTTCTCGCCCGGCCGAAAGTCCGCACGCCGGTTATGGTTATAAGTAATTGTAAATAATGAAAATACGGGGCCGGGCGCCGTGCCCTCCCGATACACGCCACCGCGGTGGCACGGAACGGCAGGAAAGGAGACATCATGAAAAAGATTGGAATCGTCGGGTGCGGTCTGATGGGCTCGGGTATCGCGGAGATCAGCGCGCTGGCCGGTTACACGACCACGATCGTCGAGATCAACGACGAGATTCTCAAGAAGGGCATGGCCAAGATCGATGCCTCGATGGAGAAGGGCAAGAAGCGCGGCAAGATCACCGAGGAGCAGTTCGCCACCGCGAAGAAAAACCTGTCGTCGGCGACCAGCCTGTCCGCGCTCAAGGACTGTGACCTGATCGTCGAAGCGGTCACGGAAAACACCGAACTCAAGAAGAAGCTGTTCAAGGACCTGTCCGACGTCGCGCGCGCGGACGCCATCCTGGCCACCAACACGTCGTCGATTTCGATCACCGAGATTGCCGCGGTGTGCAAGAACCCCGAGCGCGTGGTCGGGATGCACTTCTTCAATCCGGTGCCGGTGATGAAGCTGGTCGAGATCATCAAGGGTTACTCCACCACCGACGCCGTGATGGCCGCGAGCCGTGAGTTTGCGCTCGCGGTCGGCAAGGAACCCATTACGTGTCCCGACACGCCGGCCTTCGTGGTGAACAAGCTGTTGATTCCGTATCTGCTGGACGCGGTGCGCATGGTTCAGGACGGCGTGGCAACGCCCGAGGACGTCGACAAGGCGATGGTGCACGGCTGCGGCTACCCGATGGGGCCGATCACGCTGCTCGACTACGTGGGACTCGATACCACGCTCCACGCCGCCGACGTGATGTACGCCGAGTTCCGGGAACCGAAATACGCCGCCCCGGTTCTGTTGCGCCGCATGGTGCAGGCGGGCCACTGGGGCCGGAAGTCCGGCCAGGGTTTCTATTCCTATCAGGCAAAGTAGGTGGAATCGGTGAGCTACGAACATATTCTGTATGAAACGGCGGAGGGCATCGCGACAATCACCATCAATCGCGCGCCGCTGCTGAACGCGCTGTCCGCGCAGACCGTTCGCGAACTCGACAAGGCGTTCCTCGCGGCCGGCGCGGACGAGAGCGTGCACGCCGTCATCATCACCGGCGCGGGGGAAAAGGCGTTTGTGTCCGGCGCCGACATCTCGGAACTGGCGGGGCTGGATCCGAATTCCGGCGTGCAGACCTCCGAATACGGGCAGCGTGTCTTTCGACGCCTCGAGACCATGGGCAAGCCGTCGATCGCGGCGATCAACGGCTACGCGCTCGGCGGCGGTTGCGAGCTCGCGATGGCCTGCACCATCCGGATCGCCGCGGAGAACGCCAAGATCGGTCTGCCGGAAGTCACGCTGGGTGTCATTCCCGGGTACGCCGGGACCCAGCGGCTGCCGCGTATCGTCGGGCGGGGCACCGCCATGGACCTGGTGCTCACCGGCCGGGCCGTCGATGCCGCGGAGGCGCTGCGCCTCGGGCTCGTGAGCCAGGTGGTGCCCCTGGCGGATCTGCCCGCCGCGGCGCGCAAGGTTGCGCTGCGCATCCTGCGCAACGGTCCGCTCGCGGTGCGCGCGGCCATGCAGGCCATTGACCACGGGCTCGACGTCGGATTCGAACACGGGTGCCATATGGAGGCGTCATTGTTCGGGCTGCTGTGCGCCACCGAAGACATGCGCGAGGGGCTCCGGGCTTTTCTGGACAAGCGCAAGGCCGAATTCAGAGGCCGCTGAGATAGCAACAACAAAGGAAACAAATCATGAAACGGTTCGATGGATTCGATTTCGTTGCGGTGGACTCGCTTCTGTCCGACGACGAGAAGATGGTGCGCGGGACCATCCGGTCGTTCATTGAAGAAGAAGCGTTGCCCAAGTTCATGGAGCACTACGAAAACGGCACGTTCCCGACCGAGCTGATCAAGCCCCTCGGCGAACTCGGCGTGTTTGGCTCCACGATCGAAGGCTACGGGTGCGCGGGGCTGAACAACGTCGCGTACGGCCTCATGATGCAGGAACTCGAGCGCTGTGATTCCGGCCTGCGCAGTTTCGCTTCGGTTCAGTCGGCGCTGGTGATGTATCCGCTGCACGCGTTCGGGGACGAGGAGCAGAAGTCCAAATGGCTGCCGGTGCTCGCGCGCGGCGAGGTGGTCGGGTGCTTTGGCCTCACCGAGGCCGACTTCGGCAGCAATCCCGGCGGAATGCTGACGACGGCGGTCAAGGACGGGAATGAATACGTCCTCAATGGATCCAAGATGTGGATCACCAACGCCGTCGGTTCCGGGATGGCGATCGTCTGGGCCAAGCTGGACGGAGAGGTGACGGGCTTCATCGTCGAGCGCGAGCGCAAGGGATTCCAGGCGCTCCCGGTCAAGTACAAGCTGTCGATGCGCGCGAGCGACACCGGTGAACTGGTGCTCGACGAGGTGCGCATCCCGGCGTCGAACCGGCTGCCCGGCGCGGACGGCCTCAAGACGGCGTTGATGTGTCTCAACCAGGCGCGCTACGGAATCGCCTGGGGTGTAATCGGCGCCGCGATGGCGTGCTTCCACGAATCGCTCGAGTACAGCAAGGATCGCGTGATGTTCTCGCGCCCGATCGCGGGCTTCCAGCTTACGCAGAAGAAGCTCACCGACATGGCCACCGAGCTGACGTTGATGCAGTTGATGATGGTGCAGCTGGGGCGTCTCAAGGACGCGGGCCAGTTGAAGTTCCCGCACGTGTCGATGGCGAAGCGCAACAACGTGCGCAAGTCGCTCGAGATTGCCCGCATCGCCCGGACCATTCTGGGCGCCAACGGGATTTCCGGCGAGTATCAGTCGATGCGGCACATGTGTAATCTCGAGACGGTCGACACGTACGAAGGCACGTACGAGATTCACACGCTCATCGTGGGCGACGCGCTGTCCGGTATCGCGGCCTACGAAGGATAACGGAAGGGTGATGACGATGACCAGACGAGTGGTGATTCTGGGCGGTGCCCGCACCCCGATGGCGGAATGGGTGGGTGGCAAGCGTGGCGACGGCGTTCCCGGCGGCGCGCTGAAGGATGTTTCGGCCATCGACCTGGGCGCAATTGCGGCCAAGGGCGCGCTGGAAAAGAGTGGCGTCGCCGCGGACCGCATCGAGCACGTCGTGATGGGGAATGCGCTGCAGACCAGCGGGGATGCCATTTACGGCGCGCGGCACGTCGGCCTCAAGGCGGGAATTCCGCAGAAGGTCCCGGCCCTGACCGTGAACCGTCTCTGTGGCTCGGGAATTCAGTCCGTCGTATCCGGCGCGCACATTATCGGTGAGGGCGCCGACTACGTGCTCGCGGGCGGCATGGAGAACATGAGCCAGGCCCCGCATGTGATTCGCGGGGCACGCGCCGGGTTCAAACTCGGGCAGGGCCAGCTGGAAGATTCGCTGCTGGTCGCGCTGATGGATTCGTACTGCGGGTTGTTGATGGCCCAGACCGCCGAGCGGCTGGCCAAACGCCTCGGCGTATCACGCGAGGCGCAGGATGAGTACGCGCTGCGCAGCACCCACCTCGGTGAAAAGGCCGCCAACGGCGGCGCGTTCGTCGACGAGGTGGTGCCGGTGGAAATCAAGCGCGGGTCGAAAGTTCTGGCCACCGTGGAGCGCGATGATCATTTCTTCGTCAATGCGGCCATGGATGGCCTCGCGAAACTGCGCCCGGCCTTCGGCGAGGACGGAACCGTCACCGCCGGAAATGCCAGCGGCATGGTGGACGGCGCCGCGTGCCTGGTCATCGGCGCCGCCGACGCGGCCGCCCGCGACGGGCTTGACCCGATTGCGGAAGTCATTGGATGGCATGTGGTTGGGGTGGATCCTTCCGAGATGGGTATAGGTCCGGCGCCCGCGATCCGCGGGCTGCTGGAGAAGACCCGCCTGCGGCTGGATGACATCGATCTGTTTGAGATCAACGAGGCATTTGCCGCCCAGTACCTGGCGGTGGAGAAGGACCTCGGGCTCGATCGCGCGAAGGTCAACGTGAACGGCGGGGCAATCGCGCTGGGGCATCCGCTCGGCGCCACCGGAACCCGTCTCATGCTGACCCTCGCACTGGAGCTCGCGCGCCGCGGCAAGACCTACGGGATTGCCAGTGCCTGCATCGGCGGCGGACAGGGCATTGCGATTCTGATCAAACGATGACACACATTTCATAAGGAAGGACGACATGGCAACAATTGCGGTGATCCCGGGCGACGGGGTCGGACCCGAGGTAACGGACGAAGCGCTGCGCGTGCTCAAGCGCCTGAGCGAGATCGAAGGGTTCAAGTACAAGGCCGTGAACTACCCCTTCGGGGCGGAGCATTATCTCAAGACCGGCGAGCTGATGCCCGCGGGTGCGTTGGAAGAATTCAAGGACATGGACGCGATTCTGCTGGGCGCGATTGGCGACCCGCGGGTCGAAACCGGAATTCTCGAGCGGTCGATCATCGGCGGCTGCCGCTGGACGCTCGACATGTACATCAACCTCCGTCCGATCAAGCTGTACGCGGAGTATCTGTGCCCGCTCAAGGACAAGAAGCCCGAACACATCGACATGGTGTTCGTGCGCGAGAACACCGAGGACCTGTACATCGGCATGGGCGGTCACTTCAAGAAGGGCACGCCGGACGAAGTGGCGATCCAGCAGATGATCATGACGCGCAAGGGGGTTGAACGCGCGGTCCGCTATGCGTTCGATCTCACGCGCAAGCGCAACCGCCGCAAGAAGCTCACGCTGATCGACAAGGTGAACGCGATCGGCGCGATGGAAATCTGGACGCGCACCTTCGAAGAGGTCGGCACCGAGTACCCGGACGTCGAGCGCGATCACGCGTACATCGATGCGGCGTGCATGTGGATGGTCAAGAATCCCGAGTGGTTCGACGTGGCCGTCACGGGCAACATGATGGGCGATATCATCACCGACCTCGGCGCGGCCATCTCCGGGGGACTGGGTATCGCGGCCTCCGGCAACATCCATCCCGGCAAGGTGAGCATGTTCGAGCCAATTCACGGATCGGCACCCAAGCACGCGGGCAAGGGATTGATCTGCCCGCTGGCGGCGATCAGCGCGTTGCAGATGATGCTCGACTTCCTGGGGCAGGAGTCGGCGTCGGTTCGTCTCGACAAGGCGATCACCGCCGCGCTGACGTCGGGCGAGATCCGATCGCTCTCGACGAGCAGCGGCATGCATACCAGCGGGTACACCGATATCGTTTTGAAGCATCTGAAGTAGGCGCCGGTTCTTCGGAACCGGCGATGACCGGCTGTTGGGGTTTCCGCGAGAGTGGCGGAACTGGCAGACGCGCTGGACTTAGGATCCAGTGAGGCAACTCGTGGGGGTTCGACTCCCCCCTCTCGCACCAGGACGAAAAAGGATGACGCACGTGCACGAACACGATCACGAACACGATGAAGCCGGGGGCCACATCCACACCGGGGAACATGATCACGATCACTCCCACGAGGGGCATGATCACGACCATGATCACGAAGGGCATGACCACGACCACGACCATGGCCCGGATCGGATCTTCTCGGTGACGGTGACCAGCCCCAGCCCGACCAGGCGGGTACTTTCCATCCAGGTCCCGGCCGAAGAAATGGAAAAAGAACGCTCACGCGTGACGGGCGAGTACCGGCGGGAACTCCGCGTACCGGGGTTCCGGAAGGGAAAAGTGCCGGTCGGATACATCCAGAAGAATTACGGGGACGTCATCCACAACGATGCGGTCCGAAATGTGCTTCCAGCGGTCTTCGAGCAGGCCCTCCACCAGGAGCGCCTCTTCCCGCTGGGGGACCCCCGGTTCGACAAGGTGGAGCTTCCGGAGGGCGGACTCTCGTTCGAGGCGCATATCGAGGTGCGGCCGGACATCGAACTGAAAGGTTATGACCGTCTGTCCGTCGAAGCCACCCGGCGGGAGATCGCGGACGGTGACGTGGACGAAATGGTCACGCACCTGCGCGAGCGCATGGCGGCGTACAGCCGGGTAGACCGTCCCGCGACGCCCGATGACTACGCCGTGCTCGATTATGTGCCGCTGTCGGCGGAGGGCGAGGCCGAGGAGCAGCACCGGGTCAAGGACTACCCGGTGCTGATTTCGAGCGAAAACCTGCTGGAGGAATTCCGGACCGCGCTGACCGGCGCGAAGGCGGGGGACGAGAAGACCATTGCGGTTGTCTATCCGGCGGATTTTGGCGACAGCGAACTGGCCGGGACGACGCGCAGTTTTCAGGTACATGTGACGGAGATCAAGGAAAAGCTGATGCCGGAGGTGGATGACAACTTTGCCAAACGCATCGACCCGGGGGTCGCGTCCGTGCTGGAGCTCCGGCTCCGCATCCGCGAGCAGCTGAACGCGGAAGAGGAAGCGCGCTACCAGCGCGATATCGACGACAAGATAATCGACGCCGTACTCACCGCGAACCCGTTCGAGGTCCCCGAGGTGATGGTGCAGAACTATCTGGCGTCAGTGATCGAGGAGGATCGGCGCCAGCGCGACCGGGGTGCGGACAACGAGGCCCGCGACCAGGAGATTCGCGAGGCGTACCGGGAGACCGCCATCCGGACGATCCAGCGTTACTTCGTTCTGGATGCCATCCGGCGCCAGGAGAACCTGACCGTCACGCGCTCGGAGATCGACGAGCGCATCCGTGCCATCGCCGTGCGAGTGGGCAAACCCGAGGCCGAGATCCGCGCCCTGATGGAACAGGGCCGGCGGCGGGCGAGCCTGGAAAGTGACATGCTGGACGAGAAGTCGATGGCATTTCTGCGCGAGCGGACGGCCGTCAAGGCGGGCTAGGATTGGCTTGGGCAAGGCGCCCTGCGTACATTATATTAGCAACGTCGGAATCCACTGGAAGAAAGGTCTTTTGATGTCGGAACGACTGAACATACCGGTGCCTTTCGTAATCGAGCAGACGGGCCGCTACGAGCGCTCGTATGACATTTATTCGCGCTTGCTCAAGGATCGAATCGTGTTCCTGGGCACGCCGATCGACGATACGGTGTCCAACCTCATCGTCGCACAGCTCCTGTTCCTCGAGGCGGAAGACGCCACCCGGGACATCTATCTGTACATCAACAGCCCGGGCGGGCACGTGTCGTCCGGACTTGCGATCTACGACACCATGCAGTATATCAAGCCCGATGTCGCGACCATCTGCATGGGCCAGGCGGCCAGCATGGCCGCGGTTCTGCTGGCCGCGGGCACCAAGGGCAAGCGCTCGGGGCTTCCGAATTCGCGCGTGATGATCCACCAGCCGTCGGGGGGTTCCGAGGGGCAGGCGTCCAGTATCGAGATATATACCAAGGAGATACTTCGCCTGCGCGACCGTCTCAACCTGATCCTGGCCGACCACACGGGCCAGCCGGTAAAAAAGATCGCCAAAGACACGGATCGCGATTATTTTATGTCGTCTGACGAGGCTCGTGAGTACGGCGTCATCGACAACATTTTCATCAACCGCCCGGGACTGGGCATGCCTGGAGAGGCCAGGGACGCATGAAGAAGAAGATCGGCAACCCGCACATCCTGCGCTGTTCGTTCTGCGGACGCGGACAGGACGAGGTCACCAAACTGATCTCGGGTCCGTCGGTCTACATCTGTAACGAATGCATCAAGCTGTGCAAGGACATCCTCGACGACGAGATCTCCGGTCAGGTGCTGTTCGATTCCGACGAGTTCCCGAAGCCGCGCGAGATCAAGGAATTCCTCGACCTCTATGTGGTGGGCCAGGAAGACGCGAAGGTGATGCTGTCGGTGGCGGTGTACAACCACTACAAGCGCATCATGCACGAGCGGACCACCAACGAGGTCGAAATCGAGAAGAGCAACATCCTGCTGCTCGGCCCGACCGGCACCGGCAAGACACTGCTCGCGCAGACGCTGGCGCGGTTCCTCCGCGTGCCGTTTGCCATCGTGGACGCGACCGCGTTCACGGAGGCGGGTTATGTCGGTGAGGACGTCGAGAACATCCTGTTGAAGCTGTACCAGAATGCGGGTTCGTCGGTCGCGGCCGCCGAGAAGGGCATCGTCTACATCGACGAGATCGACAAGATTGCCCGCAAGTCGGACAGTCCCTCGATCACCCGTGACGTGTCGGGTGAGGGCGTCCAGCAGGCGCTTCTGAAGATGCTCGAGGGCGCGGTTGCCAACGTTCCGCCCCAGGGCGGGCGGAAGATTCCGCAGCAGAACTACATCGAGATCAACACCAAGAACATTCTGTTCATCTGCGGCGGCGCGTTCGAGGGCCTCGAGAAGATCATCGAGCAGCGTACCGGCCGCAAGGTGCTGGGGTTTGGCCGCGAGCAGACCGCCGGTACCCGGGAGGAGCGCGCCCGCATGCTGCGGCACGTCGCCCCCGAAGACATGATCAAGTTCGGTCTGATTCCGGAACTCGTGGGACGTCTGCCCATCGTCGGTATCCTCGATCCGTTGGATGAGGCGGCGCTGGTCGAAATTCTCTCACGTCCCAAGAACGCCCTCACCAAGCAGTACAAGAAGCTCTTCCAGATGGAGGATGTGGAACTCGTGTTTGACGAGGGCGCCATCCAGGCCATCGCCCGTATCGCGCGCCAGCGTGAGACCGGTGCCCGCGGGCTGCGCGCCGTCATGGAAGAGACCATGCTCCATCTGATGTACGATATCCCGTCCCGAACCGACGTGCGCAAGGTGGTCATCACCGAAGATACCATCCTGAAGCATCTGGAGCCGGAAATCGTCATCCAGCGCGACCGTCGCGTCAAGGAAGCGTAAAGGCGTGCGCCTTTGCGGCATTCGTCCGGGATTCCGCTTTTACATTCTGACCGTCCGTCTTATCTTGGCCCCGGGAGGGGTCCATTATGGCTATTTCTGAGCGTCCTGAAGAACTCGTCAATATTCCCGACAGCATGCCAGTCCTGCCGTTGCGGGACGTTGTCATCTATCCCGGAATGATTACGCCGCTCCTGGTGGGGCGGCCGCGATCGCTCGCGGCGCTCGATGAGGCGATGAAGGGTGAACGACTGCTGCTCGTCGTTACGCAGCGTCAGATGAACGTCGATGACCCGGAGCCGAAGGATCTGTACTCGCTGGGCACGGTCGTCAAGATTCTGCAACTGATGCGTCTGGTCGAAGGAACGATGCGCATTCTGGTCGAGGGCGTTTCGCGCGGAGAGATCACCCGCTTCCACCGCAGCCGCAAGTACCTGCGCGCGCAGGTGGGCGTCGTGAGCGGTGCGCCGCTCGCCTCCAATCAGATGGAAGCGATGGTGCGCAGCGTTTCGTCGCAGTTCACCGAGTACGTGCAGTTGAACAAGCGCATCCCCGACGAAGTGCTGCGCTCGGTGCTTCCCATTGAGGATCCGGACCGCCTCGCGGACTCCATTGCGTCGCACATCATCGCGAAGATCGAGTCCAAGCAGCCGCTGCTGGAAGCCGTCGACCTGCCGGAGCGCTACCGCATGCTCGGAACGATTCTCGCCGAGGAACTGGAGATCCTGCGCCTCGAGAAGAAGATCGAGGGCGAGGTCCGCAGCCAGGTGCAGAAGAACCAGAAGGAGTTCTACCTCAACGAGCAGCTCAAGGCCATACGCAAGGAACTGGGTCACGGGGGCGATGAGTCCACCGAGATCGACGAGATCCGCGAGAAGATCGACGCGGCCGGGATGCCCGAGCGCGCGCGTGAGGTTGCGCTCAAGGAAGTCGAGCGTCTGGCGCGCATGCCGGCGCTGTCGCCCGAGGCCACGGTCGTGCGCAACTACCTCGACACGATTCTGGCGTTGCCGTGGAACGTCCGTTCCGAGGAGAAGCTGGACCTTGCCGCGGTGCGGCGCAAGCTCGACGAGGACCACTACGGGCTGCGCAAGGTCAAGGAGCGTATTCTCGAGTTCCTCGCGGTCATGAAGTTGTCCAACACGCTGAAGGGTCCGATCCTGTGCTTTGTCGGTCCTCCTGGAGTGGGGAAGACGTCGCTCGGGCAGTCCATCGCCGACGCGACCGGACGCAAGTTCGTGCGCTTCTCGCTGGGCGGCGTTCGCGACGAAGCCGAGATCCGCGGCCACCGGCGCACGTACATCGGCTCGATGCCGGGCCGCATCATTCAGTCACTGATCAAGGCCGGAACCAAGAATCCGGTGATCCTGCTCGATGAGATCGACAAGATGTCGAGCGACTTCCGCGGTGATCCGGCGTCGGCGCTGCTCGAGGTCCTCGACCCGGAGCAGAATCATTCCTTCAGCGACCACTACCTCGAGGTGGAGTTCGACCTGAGTGAGGTCATGTTCATCACGACGTCGAACGTGACGCACACGATTCCGGCTGCATTGCAGGACCGCATGGAGATCATCCGGCTCCCGGGATACCTCGAGACCGAGAAGGTGCGGATTGCGCGCAAGCATCTGCTGCCGAAGATGCTCACGCGCCACGGACTCAAGAGCAGCGACGTGCTGCTCAGCGACGCGGCGGTTCGCCGCGTGATCCAGGCCTACACGCGTGAATCGGGTGTCCGCAGCCTGGAGCGCGAACTGGCCAAGATCCTGCGCAAGGTGGCCAAGAATGTCGCGAGCTCGGGGCGCGGCGCAACCGTGAAGGTGTCGTCGCGCAAGCTGGAGAGCTATCTGGGCGTACCCTTGTTCACCGAGAAGGAGATTCTGCAAAAGAGCCTGGTCGGTGTCGCCACCGGGCTCGCGTGGACCAGCTTCGGCGGTGACATTCTGCGCATCGAAGCGGCATTCATGCCGGGGACGGGCAAGATCACGCTCACCGGGCAGCTGGGCGCGGTAATGCAGGAGTCCGCGCAGATCGCGGTCTCATACGCGCGCAGCATGGCGCGCGTCCTTCCACTCAAGAAGAACTTTTTCCACGAGATCGACGTGCACATTCACGTGCCCGAAGGCGCCATTCCCAAGGATGGGCCGAGCGCCGGGGTTTCGATTGCAACCGCGCTGGCATCGACATTCTTCGGAATTCCGGTGCGTCGTGACGTTGCGATGACCGGCGAACTCACGCTCAAGGGCGAAGTCCTCCCGGTGGGGGGGCTCACCGAAAAGCTCGTCGCCGCGCTGCGCTCGGGGATCAAGGAAGTGATCATCCCCAAGGGGTCGGCCCAGATGATCAAGGAACTGCCGCGCGAGGTTCGAAACGGTCTGAAGATCCACACCGCAGAGACGCTGCGCGATGTGCTGCGGGTCGCGCTGGAGCGGCCGCTGCCGCGAGCGCGCAATCGGTCGGTGAAGCCGGAGACGGAGCGCGACCGGCCGGGGTACTTCGAGTACATCGAGTCGCACGTCGCCCACTAGGCGTACTGGTCGCGGAGGACGCGGCGCATGACCTTGTTGGATGCGGTCCGCGGCAACGAGTCGACGACGCGCACGTCGTGGACCCGGAAGAGTGGGTTCAGCCGCGCCGCGATGGCCTGCTGCGCGGAGGTCTTCACGGCTTCGGGGTCGAGTTTCACGCCTGCCACGTACAGCACCAGCAGACTCGGGCCGCCACCCGCGGGTTCCACCGCGATCGCGGCCACGTCCGAGAGCCCTTCGACGCCGAGCACCGCACGCTCGATCTCGGCCGAGCTGACCTTGATCCCCCCGATATTCATCGTGTCATCGGCGCGCCCCTGCGCGCGAAAATAGCCGCCGGGCAGCGCCTCCATCTGGTCGCCATGGCGCCGGAGCGTTTCGCCGACCGGACCGCGGGGCACGCCGGCAAAGTAGACCTCGTGATGGTCACGGTTCAGCAGGGTGCGCGAGAGCCCGACCGACGGCGGAACGAGGTAGAGTTCGCCGTTGTGGGATGGGCGCCCGTCTTCGTCGAGAATGCGAACATCCAGGCCGAGCGCCGGCGTCGAGAACGTGGCCGGAGAGGCCGGCTGCGTCAGCGCCTGGGTGATGTATCCCCCGCCGATCTCGGTGCCGCCGCAGTACTCGACGACCGGCTTGTAGCGCGCCTGCGCCATCAGCCACAGGTAGTCGTCCGCGTTCGATGCCTCACCGGTGGAACTGAACGCACGGATGCGCGACCAGTCCAGCCCGGCCGTCATGCCCGCGTGGCGCCACACCTTGACGATGCTGGGTACGACGCCGAGCATGTTGACGCGCGCGTCCTGCACGAAGCGGCAGAACTCCGGCGTGTGGGGCGCGCCGTCGAAGAGGGCCAGCGTGCCCCGGTTGATGAGGCTCGCGTAGATCAACCACGGCCCCATCATCCAACCGAGGTTCGTGGGCCAGGCCACGATGTCACCCGGGTGGATGTCGTGGTGGTAGTAACCGTCCATCGCGCACTTGAGTGGTGTTGCGTGCGACCAGGGAATTGCCTTGGGATCGCCGGTTGTGCCGGACGAAAAGAGGATGTTGGTGGTGTCGTCCGGGTCGGCGGCGTGGAGTTCCGGCGCGGCGTCGTCGGAGAGAAACGCGCCCCACGCGCGGTCCCCGTCGCGCAACGGCAGCGCGAGCCGGCCCGCGTGCGCGGCCACGACGCACGTGCGCGCGCCGGCGTCGAACACCTTCTGCGCCATGGGAAGCGTCTTGCCGCCGCGGACGATGACGTCCTGGGTCACCGCAATCTCCGCGCCGGAAATGCGCAGGCGCGTGCGAATCTCCTCGGGCGCAAAGCTGTCGGCGATCGATACCACCACGCAACCGGCCTTCACAATGCCGAGGTACGCGACGACCGCCTCCACCGTCATCGGCATCGCAATCGCGACGGCGGTGCCGGCCCGGGCGCCGATCGCGCGCAGCCCGTTGGCGAAGCGGTTGGAGAGCGTGTCGAGCTCCGCGTAGCTGAGGCGCGTAACGGAGTCGCCCGCGCGCTGGAAAACGACAGCGGTGGAGTCACGCGGCGCGCGGAAACAGCTTCCCGCAATGTTGAGCCGTGCGCCAGTCAGCCAGCGCGCGTGCTCGACGCCGTCCTTCGACGTGTCGAGGACGCGCGTGGGCGGCGTGCTGAAGACGATACCCAGCGTGTCGAGGGTGTCTTTCCAGAACTCGTCGCGATGCCGGACCGACCAGCGATGCAGCTCGGGATACCCGCCGAGCCTGCGGCGCCGGCACGCGGTCGCGATATTGGTGGCCGCGGACTCGGCGGCGCTCGGGCGCCAGGCCGGGCGTGGGCCCTGGCTGTCCGCCCAGCCTGCGAACGTGCGGTCGTACACCAGACGGTGGACGTCGTGGGGATGGGTGGGCGCGAGCGCCTCCCGCGACACGAGGCTCCAGGCCTCCGCCGCGGGCATGCCGCGGGCGTTCTCGACGAACGACAGCAGCCGGGTGGCGGTAGCGTCCGTCAGGCCCATTTCGCGCAACTGCGGGATGGAGATCGATTTCGCCATTCGATGCGACGTTTCGATGGCACGAAAACGCCGACGGTCATTATAATCACGGGACGGCCGCCCGACCACGCCAAAGCGGCCGTCCAACCCACGATGAAGATCAAGTCGATCGAATTTACCGGATCCTTCGGGTTTCCTGGCGGATTTCCTGCCGATCCGCGTCCAGAAGTGGCGCTATTCGGCAGGTCGAACGTCGGGAAATCGTCGTTGATCAACACGCTCCTGGGGCGCGATGGTATCGCACGAATTTCCAAAACACCGGGCAAGACGCGCGCCGCCAATTTCTTTCGCATCAACGACCGCTTTTTCCTGGTCGATATGCCCGGCTATGGCTACGCGAAGGTGCCACGCTCCGAGTCGGGCCGCTGGCGCGAAATGGTGGGGCTCTACCTTGCCGAGCACGACCGGCGCAACGCGCTGGTGCAGTTGATCGACGCCCGCCACGATCCCACCGAGCAGGACTTCGAGTCGGTCGACCGTCTCAACGAGACGGGCCGGCCCCTGTGCCTGGTGTTCACCAAGGCGGACAAGGTCAACAAATCATCGATGGACAGCCGGATGGCGACGGCGATCCGCCGCTTCGACCTGCGTCCCGAGACGGGCGTGGTCGCGTTCTCGAGCATGAACGGCAACGGTCGCAAGGAACTGTGGGGCTGGATCGAAACCGCGCTGGAACTGTGAACGAATTGACGACGGACGCCCCAACTGTATAATCGACCGCTTCCGCCGTCCGAGGACCACGAAAGGGATTCATGAAGACGCCACGACTGTTTACTCCCGGGCCGACGGCCATTCCGGCCGAAGTGCTGGAAACCCAGGCGCGCCCGCTGCTCCATCACCGCACCGAAGCGTTCCGCAAGGTGCACCGCGAGGCGATGTCCGGCCTGCAATACGTTCTGCGCACGCAGAACCCGGTGGTCATCCTGACGGCTTCCGGTTCGGGGGCGATGGAAGCCACCGTGGTCAACCTGACCAGGCCCGGCGAAACGGTGATCGTGACCGAGATCGGCAAGTTCAGCGAACGCTGGCGGGAGATCGCGCACACGTATGGCGTAAACGTGGTGAGCGTGACCGCCGCGTACGGGCAGGTTGTCGACGCGGCCGCCGTCGAGCGGGCGTTCACGGAGAACCCGGGTGCGAGCGTGCTGTTCGCGACCCACTCAGAGACCTCCACCGGGGCGCTGCAGGACGTTGCCGCGCTGGCCCGGGTTGCGCACGCGCATGGTGCGCTGATCGCGGTCGACGCCATCACGAGCGCCGGCGCGCACGATGTGCTCACCGACGAGTGGGGGCTGGACGCAGTCGTGGGCGGTTCCCAGAAGGGCGTGATGATTCCGCCCGGGCTGGGCTATGTGGCCATTTCGGCGCGGGCGCAGGCCAAGATGAAGGCGGGCCGCCATCCGGTCTACTATTTTGACCTGCTCAAGGCAATCGCGTCGGCGGAGAAGGGCGACTCGCCATACACGCCGGCGATCACGCTGGTGATCGCGTTGCACAAGGCGCTCGAAATGATGCGCGAAGAGGGAATCGAGAACATCATCAAGCGCCACGCGGCCAATGCCGGTGCCACGCGCGCGGCGGTTACCGCGATGGGCATGAAGTTGCTCGCAGCGGTGCCATCCAATGCGACGACCGCCATTCTCACGCCCGGTGATTCCGCGGGGGCGATTCGCAAGCACCTGGAGAATCGTTACGACATCACGATTGCCGGCGGGCAGGGTGCGGTGGCGGGCAAGATCGTGCGTATTGGACATCTCGGCTATTACTCGTCGACGGACATGTACACGGTGATGGCGGCCTTCGAGGCGACTCTGAACGATCTGGGGCTTGCGCAGACGTTCGGCAAAGGCATCGAGGCGATGCAAGAGTTCTATGCGGACGCGGGGAGTACGCGGTGAAGCGTGTCCTGCTGACGGATAACATCGCCTCCGACGCGGTGAAAGCGCTGGAGGCGTTCGGGGGCATCGAAGCGGTTGCGATGGGTACGCCGGCTCCCGACGACCTGCTGCGCTTGATTGTGGACTTCGACGCGATCGTGGTTCGCAGCCCGACGCGGGTGACGGCCGCGGTCATCGATGCGGGCGCGCGCCTCAGGTTCATCGGTCGCGCGGGGGTCGGCGTGGACAACATCGATCTTGGCGCGGCGACCAGGCGCGGCATCGTCGTCATCAATTCACCGCGCAGCAACACGGTCTCGACGGCCGAGCACACGCTGGCGTTGATGCTGGCGGTCGCCCGCGGCATACCGCGAGCCCATGCCTCGCTGGTGAGTGGCAGCTGGGAGCGCGACGCATTTCGCGGCGTCGAACTGGCCGGCAAGACTCTGGGCGTGGTGGGACTGGGGCGCGTGGGGCGCGAAGTCGCGTCGCGCGCGAAGGCGTTTCAGATGCGCGTGGTCGCGTGTGATCCATTCGTCACCGCGGAGACGGCTTTGGCACTCGGCATCGATCTGATGAAGATGCCGGATGTGCTCGCGGAAGCGGACTGGCTTACGCTGCACGTCCCGCTGGGTATGGACACGCAGGGGCTGATCGGCGAGCGGGAGATCGCGGCGATGAAGGATGGGGTCGTGATTGTCAACTGCTCGCGGGGGGGCGTCGTGGACGAAGACGCGCTGGTCAGGGCGCTCGATACCGGCAAGGTGCGGGCGGTGGCGCTGGATGTGTTCGCGCACGAGCCGCCGGGCGATCACGCGATTTTCCGTCACCCGCGGTCGGTCTTCACGCCGCACCTCGGCGCGGCGACCGTCGATGCGCAGCGGCGTGTCGCGACCGACGTGGCCGAATCCATCGGGCTGGCGCTCGCCCGGGGAGAAATCCGCGACGCGGTCAACGGCTAGGACCGCCCTGGAGCGCATACCGGCGCGGCCTGTGGCGAGCGGTTGACCTCAACCGGGCCGGTCCTTATAATGGCGCGGCCGCAACACGCGGCCGTTTCGCATCCTGAAAGGCGCGCGCCCGCGCGCCGGACACTTAACGCGGAGAGAATCCCGTCGCCGCCCGCGAGCCGGGCGGTTTTTGACGCGCGCGCCCGATCCGGCGCTGGGAAGGAATCATGCCGGTTACTTTGGTTGTGGGTGGGCAGTGGGGTGATGAAGGCAAGGCGAAGATCATCGACTACCTTGCCCGGGGCGTGGACTACGTGGTCCGTTTCCAGGGCGGTGCGAATGCCGGACACACGGTCGTCGTGGGTGACAACCGGTTTGCGTTTCACCAGGTTCCGTCGGGCATTCTGTACCCGAACGCGACGTGCGTACTGGGCGGCGGGATGGTCATTGACCCGGCGGCGCTGGTGAGTGAAATCGCGGACATCGCGGGGCGAGGGGTTGACGTGTCCGGCCGCATTCTGATCAGCAACCAGGCACATCTGGTGCTGCCGTATCACATTCTCCTCGACTGCGATTCCGAGGACCGCCGTGTTGACGGCGGCATCGGAACCACGCGCAAGGGTATCTCGCCCGCGTATGCGGACAAGGCGCGGCGCGACGGTGTGCGCATGGCGGATCTGTGCCGTCCGCCGGCGGCGTTGCGCGAACTGGTCACGGCCCGGGTGCGGGAAAACAACCGTCTGCTGAAGCTGCGGGGCGCAAAGACGCTGTCGCCCGGAAAGGTCGTCGACCAGCTGATCGAGAGTCGCAAGCACCTGCTGCCGATGATCACGGATACGCGGCCGGTATTGTGGGATGCGGTGGCGGCGGGCAAGAACGTTCTGTGCGAAGGCGCGCAGGGTTCGCTGCTCGACATCGACCACGGTACGTATCCGTACGTCACGTCGAGTTCCTGCAGCGCGGGTGGCGCGGCGATCGGTACCGGTCTGCCGCCATCGTCGTTCGACCGGATCGTCGGGATTTTCAAGGCATACTGCACGCGGGTGGGGAACGGGCCGTTTCCCACCGAGGAAAAGGGGAAGGTGGGGCAGAAGCTGCGTGATCTCGGGCACGAGTACGGCACGACCACCGGCCGGCCGCGGCGCTGCGGCTGGTTCGATGCGGTGGCGGCGCGCACGGTCGTCAAGATCAACGGCGTGACGGATATCGCGCTTACGAAACTCGATGTGCTGGACACGTTCGCAGAGGTCAAGGTTTGTACGTCGTACCGCGTCGGCAAGCGTACCGTGGAGGTATTTCCGGCCGACGCGCGTGATGTCGCCGCGGTGAAGCCGCAGTACGAGACGATTCACGGTTGGGAAACGCGCACCGAGGGCAAGGCGCTGGAGGAACTTCCGCCGCGCGCGATCGCCTATATCCGCCGCCTCGAGCAGCTGGTTGGGTGCCGCATCCACCTGGTGTCCCTGGGTCCGGAGCGGTCCGCGATGGTCGAGATGCCGATGGTACGAGGGGCCGCGGCGGGGATGTAACGCCGGGTTGTCGTCGAAATTGAGCCGCTAGCTCATCTGGCAGAGCACCTGCCTTTTAAGCAGGTGGTACCGGGTTCGAGTCCCGGGCGGCTCACCAAACGCAAACGGGCTGCGCGATTGAGTTCGCGTAGCCCGTTGTGCGTTCGGGGACGGCCGGCCCCCGGGGACGGTTGGCTTGACGAACTAGAATCATAGCGCTATTATATTCAACAGGTTATAGGGATTGGTCATGCTTCGGGATGGTGTTCTGTCCCGAAGCGGCGGCAGCGGAACGGAGGGGTGGTGGCCACCCGCAATATTCGACCATTCGTGCACCTGCGCGTGCTCTCCTCCTACAGCCTCGGCCTGGGGCTGTCGACTCCCGGGGACATCTGCCAGCACGCGCGCCGTGTCGGCTTCGACACGGTCGCGCTCACCGACGTGAGTGGAACCTACGGTTTCGTCGAGTTCCACCGCGCCGCGCGCGAGGTCGGCGTCAAACCGATCTACGGAACATTGCTCTACATCGACTGGAGCAACCCGCCGGCAGCGGATGACCCCGTCCAGTCCCTGATCCTGCTTGCCATCGACCGAACCGGACTCAAGCACGTGTGTGCCGCGGCGACCGCCTCCGCGATCAAACGCGAAAGCAAGCACGGCGTCCGGATCGAAGACCTCGAGGACATCACCGACGGCGTGATCGCGATCGCGGGTCTGGACCTGGACCGCGCCGATATCGACGTGCGGCACGCGCTGGCTCCCCTGCGCGACCTCTACGGTGACCGGCTCTTCGTCGAGTGCCGCGACGGTTTGTCCGCGGTGGCGTCCTCGGTCCAGACGACGTTGTTGCGCGACGCGCGCGAGGCAGGCGTACCACCGGTACTGGTGCAGGACGTGCGTTTCGTGGGGCCCGCGCGTCCGCAACTTGCCGAACTGGCTGCGACCGGGGAGGACGCGTCGTATGAACACCGTGTATTCGGCGATCCCCGTGCCGGCGACGCCGGTCCGGGGCACGGCATGCGAACCGCCGCCGACATGTCAGGTGCGTACGACGCGATGCCGGAGGCCCACGCCAACGCCGCCCTGCTCGCCTCACTCGTACAGCCGGATCTCTTCGATGCGCTGGAGGATTCGGCAGAACCTTCTCCGGCCATCGAGATGTTCGATACCATGCAAGAGCAGCGCACGACGCTGCGCACGCGCGTGCTGGGCGCGATGGAGAAGCGGTTGCACGCGATGGATGGCGCGCCGGCGGCGGAACTGCGGGCCGACGTCGCGGCAGAACTCGATCGCATCGAGCGTGCCGGCGTGGGCGACCGCTTTCTGCAGTACGAGGAGATTGTGCGGCGCCTGCGCGCTGCGGGGGTTGTGATCGGCCCGGGGACAGGACTCTCGGTGCAGTCCCGCTGTGCGTGGCTGCTCGGGATCACGGCGTTCGATCCGCGCGCGGTCGACCCGCGTTTCGATCCCGGATTCGAGTCGCCCGACGTGGACACGCGCGTGCTGGATCTGCAGATCACGCCGGAGCAGCGGCCGCGCGCGCTCGCGACCCTCAATGGCGCTTACGACGACGCGAGTATCGGGTACGTGCCGTCGGTGGAACACATCACCGCCGCGCGCGCGCTGCGAATCGTCGCGAGGAGCATCGACATCCCGGCGGACGATTTCGACGAAGCGGTGCGGATCGCCACCCGGCGCCCCGGCCTGTCGTTGCGCGAGCTTTCGGAGGACAACCGCTCGCTCGGCGCATTGTACCGTCGAAGCGCTGCGTTCCGGGATCTCGTGGCGCACGCGGCCTCCATCGAGGGGCTGCCGTTCGGCTTCGTGCGCACCAAACGCACCGTCGTTGTGTCCCCACGCTCATTAAGAGGGTTGTTCGCGTACACCGTGAGCCCCGACACCGGCGACCACTTCCTGCAGGCGACGCGCGATTCGTTCCCGGTGGGTGGAATCCGTCGCATCGATATCGACGCGTTGCACGTTCTGGCGTGGGTCGGCGACGGGGGTGACTGGCAGCCGGGCGACCCCGAAGCATACGCCCGCATATCCGACGGCGACCTGGACGGCGTCTATCTTCTCGAAGGCCGGCCTGGCGCGCTCGCCCCGGGATTTGGAGTGCAGTCGTTCAACGACCTCGTGCTGTTTGTCGCGCTCCTGCGCCACCGCGGTGGCGGGATGGGGTTGAGCCGCCGGTTGGAAGCGTTCCGGGGCGAACCGCTCCCGGTGCCTGCCGCCGCATGCGTAGGCGAGGTGCTCGCGGACACCAACGGGTGGGTGCTGTTTCGCGATCAGGTGCGCGACGTGCTCGCGGCGCTGACGGGATTGCCGCGCCCCGAGGCGGCGGTGTACCTGGCCCGCTTCCGCGACCACACGCCCGGGAATCTCGCCACGTTACGGCGCGAGTTCTTTGCGCGAACGGTCGAAATGTCGGTGTCGTTCGAAGACGCTACCACGTGGTTCGCGCGTCTGCTTCGAGTTGCGGGGCGTACCGAAGACCGCCAACGCGTGCTGGCCGAGTGCCTGATCATCGATCGTTGTCTGGCGTTCAAGTCGGCACGGCGTTCCGAATTCTTCGCGCGTCTTCTCGACCATACGGTTTCCGCCGACAAGCGCCGCCGGTACCGGGGACTCCTCGAGGCGGAAGGGAAGTGGCTGGCACCGGACGTCAATCGGAGTGGCCGGCGCCACCGTGTCGAGGCCGGGAACATCCGCGCGCCGTTGTGGGATGCACACGGGATAACACGCGAGACTGCGGACACAATCATTCGTATGCGCGGCGACAAACGTTTTGCGACGGTGGAGGAATTTCGTTGTGCCGCGGCTGCAGAGGGCATTAATTTGGATATTGTCGATGCGCTTGTCCGGGTGGGGGCGTTCGATTCGGTTATGGAACAGGGGCCAACAGGTGGCGGGCATCGTTCGCCACCCTCGGAAACCTCCGCAACCGCCGACCAGATGGACCTGGCTTTGGGGACCATTCAAGTGTCGGGTTCCGCACATTCGTATCCCCCATCCTTCAGCACACCGATAGAAAAAGATGGCAACCCGCGGCACGCATTTCGCGTAGTTGCTTCATTGATGGAGTTCTATCCCCACCCGAGCGCCACCCCAGTTGAACTGGCCGGGCGCATCCGGAATCTCCACGAATACAGGACCAGTTCAGGTAAAGCGGTTGGTTTCTTCGAACTGTTCGACTCCAGTGGGTCTGTGCGCGTCTTCGTACCCTGGGAGCGCGTCGTTCAGGCAGGCGAGCCGTTGAACGACGGGAGTCACGTGATCGTTATGGGCAAGGTTCGATTGCGCGACGGAAGAAAGGTGTGCGATGCGCTGGAGATCGTTGTAGCTGAAGGAGGGAATGGTAATGGAGAAACTCCCCCTGACGAACCGTCAAAAGGAGATTCTTGAGTATCTGGGGGCGCATACGCGCGACTTCGGATACCCCCCGACCGTGCGGGAGATTTGCCG
>DASUGO010000235.1:0-15875 GCA_036273975.1 Candidatus Krumholzibacteriia bacterium | reverse complement strand
AGTTGCACGCGTACCGCGAAGAACTGCGCGCCGGATAGGACAGCCGGAGCGACCCATGACCCACGATGCTTCCATAGCGGGCGCCATCGACGATCCGGGCGCGGCCGACGTGCTGCACGCCGTGCTCGCGCACGGCGGTGTCGCGGTTGTGCCCACTGACACGTTGTACGGGCTGAGCTGCGTTATCTCTTCCGAGGAGGGCGTGCGCCGGATCTCCGCGATCAAGCGCGCGCCCAACGACCGGCGTTACATCCTGCTCGCGTCATCGCTGGAGATGGTGGAGCGCTACGTCGCGTCCTTCGGTTGCGGGTCCCGCGCGCTGCTGGAGGCGGCGTGGCCCGCCCCGCTGTCGGTCATCCTGCCGTCGGGGGCGGCCTGTCCCGCGTGGGCGGGGCCGACGGTTGCGGTCCGCATTCCGGCGCTGGAGCCGCTGTGCGAACTGATCGAACGGCTCGGAGAACCGATCGTCTCCACCAGCGTCAACCGCACCGGGACAGCGCCGATGACCGACGCGCACGAGATCCGGAGCGAACTGCGCGGCGAAGTGGATCTGATCGTGACCGGTCCGGTGGACGGCCGGACGGCGTCCACGATTGTCGATCTGTCGGGGGAGGAGCCGCGCGTTCTGCGCGACGGGAGCTACGACTGGGACGCGCTCGCGGGGGACGCGAAACCTTCGAAGTAATGATCCTTGTAGGCTTCGCAGTTGGAGCACAGGAGGATTTCGCTGCGCCGGCCTTCCGCGAGCAGGTCGCGGTAGCGGCGGTTGCGCTCGCCGTTCCAGATGTCCATCACGTGCTCGTGGGTTGCGTCCCCAACCACGCCGCGCTCGTGTGAATCCCAGCAGCACAGGGTTGCCTTGCCATTGACATAGAAGAACATCTCGTTCAGCACCTTCTTGCACGGCAACTGCACCGGCTTGACGCCCGGTTCCCACGGCCACAGGTACAGATCCGTCACCACGGCGGCCGCGCCGACGCCGGTCCAGAACTCCACAAACGGCTCCTGCTCGTGGGTGTTGTAGTCCATCGCGATCATCCGCACTTCCATGTGTCCCACCCCACCGCGTTCGCGCGCGAGTTCGATGAAGCGGCGCGTGCGTTCGACGGTCAGGTGGTAGTCCAGTCCGACGCGCGACTTCGAGAACGTCTCCTCGCTGAAGCCGTCGATCGAGAAACGGATGATGTCGATACCGGCGTCGAGGATTTCAAGCGCCTTCTCCTCGCGCATCAATTCGCCGTTGGTGTTGAGCTCGATGCGCGCGGTGTCATCCTGGCGGATGTAACGCATGATCTCTCCCAGCCGGTGATCGGCGAGCGGCTCGTTGATCAGGAAGGGCCGGTAGGTGATCCCCAGTCCGCGTGTCTCGTCGATGATCTTCTTCCACACCCAGTCTTCCATGCGCCGCGGGCGCCGCGTGAGCGTGGCGTGCGAGCAGAACGGACACTCGGCGTTGCAGGCGAGCGTGGTCTCGATCTGGATGAAGCTGGGGTGTGCGGGTTGGATCATGTCGGTTGCCGCGCTGAGACGACACCAGAATACTACAGGTAGGGGAGGATCGCCGCCATGCATTTCTCGGTCGCGCCCAGCTGCGATTCCACGTAGGCGCGCGCGGCGTCCCCGGCGGCCCGCCGCGCGGCTTCGTCGCTCAACAGGCGCCCAAACACCGCGCGAATCCCGGCCGCGTCGGACGCGGGGAACCCGCCGCCGAGTTCCACCAGGCGCCGGGCTTCGAAGGAATTGTCATGGCGGGGACCAAAAACGATGGGAACCCCGGCGATCGCGGGTTCGATCACGCTGTGCACGCCCGTGGAAAACGCGCCGCCGACGTACGCAACGTGCGCGAGCCGGTAGGCCTCGGCCAGCACGCCCACGCTGTCCACCACGACGACGTGTTCACCGCGGGCCGGTTCGCTGAGCCGGCGCGCGCTCGCACCGGCGTCGGACGCCCATTGCAGCAGCGACGCGACGTGCGCCGGCGCGGGTTCGTGCGGTACCAGCACGGCCCGCAGCCCGGGGTGCTCGTCGAGCAGCCCGCGAAGCGCCGGGAGCAGGTGCACTTCGTCGGCCGGCCACGTGCTGCCGGCGAGCAGTGTCGGCGTCCCGTCGTCGACGAGGTTGATGGCGGTGGCGGCGCGCTGGTTCCAGCGTTCCATTACACGGTCGAAGCGGGTATCGCCGGTGACCGCAATGCCTTCGTGCTCCGGCGCGCAGCGCGCGAAGCGCGCGGCATCGTCCGGGCTGATTGCCAGGATGCGCGCGATGCGCCGGTAGACGTCGCGGTATATCCAGCCGGCGGGCGCGCGCAGCCGGCCCGACGACGGACTCAGCGTGGCGTCGATCAGGACGACCGGCACACCGGCGTCGGAGGTTTCCCATACCAGGTTGGGCCACAGGTCGAATTTCACCGTGACGAGCACGCGTGGCCGCGCCTTCGCGAGGCAGTAGCGCATCGCGCCGGGGAGGTCGAAGGGCAGGTAGTCGATGAAGCGGATCGATCCTGCGTCGGTGCGCTCGCGACGGCGCGCAAAGTGGTAACCCGACGGCGACGAGAACGTGATGATGACGGGAATGTCCGGCCGCACGCGTTCGAGCGCGGAGATCACCGGGCGCGCCTGTTCGAATTCACCGACACTCGCGACGTGAAACCAGACCGGCGGCGACGCGAGCACGTTCGCCAGCGCGGCCCAGCGGTCGTGGTAACCGCGCCGTCCCGCGACCGCCTCGCGCATCTTGGGGAGCAGGGCGCCCGCGGCGTGCGCGCCGGCCACCGCCAGCGGGGCGAGCAGATTGTACGCGGCGCGCGGCGCGCTCATCATCGCAGTGTCACCCGTCGCGGGCCGGTTCCGGCCAGCGCGTGGTCGATGGTCTCCAGCATGGCCGCGGGCGCGATGGCCGTGAGGCACTCGTGGGTACCGCGCGGGCAGGGCGTCGAGCCGTTGCGCGAACACGGGCGGCAGGCGATCTGGCGCTCGACCACCCGGCTCGCCGGCAGCGACGGGAAATAGCCGAAGGCCTCGACGGTGGGGCCGAACGCGGCGACCACCGGAACGCCGACCGCCTCCGCGAGGTGCATCAGTCCGGAATCGTTGCCGACGAACAGGCGGCAGCGCGCGATGTGCGCCGCGGTATGCATCAACGGCATCTTGCCCGCGATGTCGAGCGCACGGTCACCCAGACGTTCCGCGATGGGTGCGGTCAGCGCGCGGTCGTGCGCATCGCCGACCAGGAGGATCGTGTGGCCGGCGCGCGCGAGCGCATCGCACATTTGCGTGTATCCGGTCCAGCGTTTTGAAATCCAGCGGCTGCCGGGGGCGACCGCGATGGTGTCGTGGTCCGGGAGATTGCGCCGCGCCGCCGCGGTTGCCTCCGGCCCGGGCGTCAGACCGCCGGGCACGAGAACGGCGGCGGGCAGGCCCGCGGGTTCGAGCAGCGCGGCGTAGCGCTGCAGCATGCTGGGCAGCGGTGCGGCGCGTTTGAACACGATCAGGTCCAGGCGTTCGCGCGTGTGCTTGCGGATGCAGGCGGCCGCGCCGCCGGCGCGCCACGCGACCACGCGGCTGCGGAGACTGGCGTGTGCGTCGATGATGACGTGCCCGGAGTCGCGGAATTCCGACCCGGCCCGCAACAGTCCCCGCGTTCCCGCGTACTCGCCATCCAGCGCGATCACGCGGTCCACACCCGTCGCGGATGCGAAGAGATCGGCGTAGGCGCGCTTGGTGAGCACCACGATCTCCTCGGCGCCCGCGCGCCGGGCGTGCGCGAAGAACGGGCACAACAGGACGCAGTCGCCCAGCGAACTGAATCGGATGACAAGCAGTTTCACGTCGGGGTTTCCTTGTTGGCCGCCTTCGACCTTGACAGCGCGCGAAGGCGGCGGGGACACTGGCCCGGACTATACCGCAAATCCCCCGGCGGCGGCCGCTGTTTCGCGCGGCCGGGAGAAGCGCCGGTACGCGCGGAGGAACATGCCTGGACTGGGAGAGAGAATCAAGGCGCTGCGGCTGGCGCACGACCTCACCCTCAAGGAGGTGGGTACGCGGGCGAGCCTCTCGCCCACCCATCTTTCCGAGATCGAGCGGGGCCTGACCTCGCCGACGGTGGGTGCGCTGCTGCGCATCGCCGGCGCGCTCGGTGAGACCGCGTCGCGGCTGGTCGAAGACGACCCGGGTTGCGCGCTCGCGGTAACGCGCGGGCCGCGCCGGCGCATCGAGGAGTCGGGGGTGTCGATCGAGCTGCGGTGCACGGCGATCACACCGGGCGAGATCTCGGTGCTCGAGATCGAGTTGCCGCCGGGCAGCGAGGCGCCGCGTCTCGCCGTTTGCGGCGAACAATTCCTGCTGGTGACCGCCGGTAGCGTGCAGGTCACGTTGACCGCGGCGGTCCACACGCTGCGCGAGGGCGACGCGCTGCACTGTACCGTGGACGAGTGCCGTACGATCCGTAACCGCGCGGAGCAGTCGGCGCGCCTGTTGTGGATCGCCGCGCCGGCCGCGTGTCTCTAGGAGGAACGATGGGTCCGCACGACATCGGACGGCGCATCAAACTCGCGCGCCACGACCGCGGGATGACATTGAAGGCGGTCGAGGCGGCCTCGGGCGTGTCCGCCACGCACATTTCCGAAATCGAACGCGGCGCGGCGTCACCCACCGTCGGCGCGCTGGCGCGCATCGCACTCGCACTCGGGCACCGCACCGGCTTCTTTCTCGAAGAGGATGAGATTGGCGAGATCTCCATCGTCACACGCGAGAATCGGGTGCGCGAGACGCTGGACCACGGCAGCGCGACGGTCGAACGGCTGACCGCCGGACTCCCTGGCGGGCGCCTGCAGGTCAACCAGATGACGCTGGCGCCCGGGCGCAGCCACCGCACCGAGAGGCACGCGCACGCCGGGGCGGAGGCGCTCCTGGTGGTGTCGGGACGGGTGCGCGTGGTGGTGGGGGACGACGACATCGAGCTGGAGGCCGGGGAGGCCGTCCATTACGCTGCGTCGCGTCCGCACGCCTATTTCAATGGATCGCGCGACGCCGTCGCCGTCCTGTTGTGGATCGCGTCGCGCCGCGAGGCGGTCTGAACCCCGGTTTTTCTTTTGACACGTTTTCCCACCCGCTCCTATGCTCGCGCCGCATCCGCATTTACGCGGTCCAGGGGGTGAGACGGGCATGAGCGATACGTCCCGCGACGAAATTCTGTTCATTCAGCTGGTGGCAACGTTCCAGTTTGCCGCGATGCAGCAGATGGGCAAGGTCGCCAATCCGGTCAGTGGAGCGATCGAGCGCGACCTGGACCAGGCGCGCACAACGATTGATATCATTCGCATGTTGCAGAACAAGACCGAGGGCCGGCGCTCGTCGAGGGAGTCGGAGTTTCTCGACAAGGTCGTATTCGAGCTGCAGATGAACTATGTGGACGAGGCCGGGCGCCAGCCGCCGGATGCGGCCGGCGAGGGCGCTGGCGACGCGGGTGCCGGCGACGCCGGGGAGTCCCCGCAGAACTAGACGCTGCGGGCGGGCGTTGGAGCCATTCTTGCTCCAATTCCCCGGTTTACCCGGACGAAAAGCCAGGGAAGGAGACGGTAGTATCATGTACGGTCGCTTGCGCGCGCTTTGTGCCGCGGTGCTTCTCATCGCCGCCGCGTGTTCCATATCGTTCCCGCGGTTGGCGGAGGCCAGCGCGGCCTACAATGGAACCCGGGGCCTGTTGCGAACCCGCTCGGCAGACACGTTCCGCAAAGGAACGCTGAGTTTCCAGCTTTCCGGTCAGTACGGTAAGCACGACGATCAGCGGCTCGTCGCGGGCGGGTATTTCCCGCTGGCCGATTCATCGCTGGGCGATGCGATCGTCGACTATCACACCTTCATCCCGCGCCTGTCGGTGACCTATGCGCTGAGCGACTACTTCGAAATCGCCGGCAACCTCGACGTGCGCAGCTGGGTGCGCACCACGCAGGACAAGGGCGGTCACGACCTCGACACGCGTACGCGCGGCGGTCTGGGCGATACCGATGTCGCCGCCAAGCTGTCGATCCCTTTGAGCGACCGCTTCAAGCTGGGCGGTTACGGAGACGTTTCCTTCTCCACCGGCAACAAGGAACGGCATTTTACGACCGATTCCAACGATATCACCGTGATGGGCCTTGCCACGCTCGATCTGACCGACATGGATTCGTTCGTGCCGACGCGCGTGCACGTGAACGCCGGTTATCGCTTCAACAAGAATGAGGAGCAGGGCTACGGCATCTTTGATCCGCAGTTCCCGGATTCCTCGGGCTTCAATCCGCCCGGATATCCGGCGACGCCGGACGGTGAGAACGACAGTTATAACGACAACTTCCTGTTCAACGCGGCCGTCGAGTTTCCGGCGCCGCAGGTGACGTTCTTCGTGGAGTTCGACTGGCAGAACCTGCTCAACGTCGAGATCCCGGAGGATGCCCGCGTCAACGCCAACACCTATACGCTGTCGCCGGGTGTCGAGTTCAAGGGCGGCAAGGGTTCCTCGCTGGAACTTGGCGCCGACATCAATCTGAATGCCGGGGACAATCCATCGGCCATCAATGCGCCGGACTGGGGACTGTGGCTCGCGTTCAACTACGTGGCCGAAGTCGTGCCGCGCGACACCGATCATGATCGCATCGCCGATCCGAATGACGGGTGCCCGGACCAGCCGGAGGATTTCGACGGCTTCCAGGACGCGGACGGCTGCCCGGACATCGACAACGACGCCGACGGTGTGCACGACGCCGACGACCTCTGCCCGGATCTGGCCGAAGACTTCGACGGTTTCCAGGATGGCGACGGCTGTCCGGACCTCGACAACGACCAGGATGGCATTCCCGACGTCCGTGACAAGTGCCCCGACGAAGCCGAGGACTTCGACGGCGACATGGACGACGACGGCTGTCCGGACCTCGTGAAGGACAGCGACAACGATGGTGTGCCCGACGAACTGGACCGCTGCCCGCTGCAGGCGGAGGACTTCGACGGCTACCAGGATGACGACGGTTGCCCGGATCTCGACAACGACCTCGACGGCATCCCCGACGCGGTCGACAAGTGCCCGACGCAGCCGGAGACGTTCAATGGTATCGACGACGAAGACGGCTGCCCCGATGCCAAGGAGATCGGCAAGCAGTTCGTGCTGCGCGGGATCAGCTTCGAGAGCGGCAGTGCGGCGCTCACGCCGGATTCCTACACGGTAATCGATCAGATCATCGCGTCGATGAACGCATATCCGGAAGCGCGCCTGGAGATTCGCGGCCACACCGACAGTCAGGGGCCGGCGAACTTCAATCTCGAGCTCTCGCAGAAGCGCGCGGAGTCGGTTCGCCAGTACATCATCAAGGGCGGTATCGATCCGGCCCGGCTGACCGCGGTCGGCGTGGGTGAGGAAGAACCGATCGCGTCCAACGCGACGCCGGACGGGCGCGCGCAGAACCGGCGCATCGAGTTCCGCCGTCTGCAGTAGTTCTTTCTGTGCGGAAGAATCGTAAAGGGAAGGGGTCCGTCACACGACGGGCCCCTTCCTGCGTTGAGCAGGCAGCGGGCGCGTGGGGCGGGGGTTCGACGCGATTTCACGAGGCGCGCTTTCAACCATCGCGCGCGAAGTGCTTGAGCGGAGAAACCCCGCCGCACACGCCTCGCTAGATCCGTTTGGCGCGTTCCCAGTAGACGTCCATCTCGTCGAGCGTCATGCCTTCGAAGCGGCGGCCGTCGGCCTGAATCATGCCTTCCATCAGCTCGAAGCGGCGGATGAACTTGGAGGTGGACTGCTGCAGCGCTTCGTCGGCGTCGATCTTGAGGAAGCGTGCGACGTTGGCGGCGGCGAACAGCACGTCGCCCATCTCGTCCTTGATCCGGTCGCGCTCGCCGCCCGCCAGCGCCTCCTCGAGTTCCGCGATTTCCTCGCGCAGCTTATCGATGACCGGCGGGGTGGCGTCCCAGTCGAAGCCCGTCGAACCCGCGCGTTCGAGTATTTTGACCGCGTGCCGCAGCGGGGGCAGGTTGCCGGCGACGCCCTCGAGCGCGCGCTCGCCGCGGCGCGCGCGTTCGTCTGCCTTGCTCTTCTCCCAGTGCACGATGCTTTCCTCGGGAGTCGACGCGGATGCGTCGCCGAACACGTGCGGGTGGCGGCCCCGGATCTTGTCGTGCGCGTGGCTTGCGACACGCGCCAGCGTGAATTCGGGGTCGGTCTCGCGGCGCACCTTGAGGGCGAAGCAGAGCAGGAAGAGCACGTCCCCCATTTCGTCGAGGAGCTCATCCGGGCCGTGGTGGGTGCCCGCCCATTCCAGCTCGTACGCCTCTTCGATGAGGTCGGAGAGGATGTCGTCCAGCCGCTGGGCCCGGTCCCAGGGGCACCCGTTTTCGCCCCGCAGGCGCTCGATCAGCGCGAACAGGTTCTCGATGGACTGCGCGTCGTGGTTGATCATCGTGCGATGATAGGTAGCGGCGGCGTGACGCTCAAGGCAAAGTTGTCCCTTGCCCGCGCCGCGTGCGCGGCCTACAATCCATGGTTTCCCCCCCGCCCGCGGGGTCCGCGGGCACTGGAACGAGGCAGTATGGACAGTATCGTGGTGCGCGGCGCGCGCCAGCACAATCTCAAGAACATCGACGTCGAGATCCCGCGCGGCAGCCTGACGGTCATCACCGGGGTGTCGGGTTCCGGCAAGTCTTCGCTCGCGTTCGACACGCTCTACGCCGAGGGCCAGCGGCGCTATATCGAATCGCTGTCGACCTACGCCAAGCAGTTCCTCGAGCGCATCGGCCGCCCCGATGTGGACGACGTGACCGGTCTCAGCCCGGCGATCGCCATCGAGCAGCGCAACACCACGCGCAGCTCCCGCTCCACGGTGGGCACCGCGACCGAGATCTACGACTACCTGCGGCTGCTGTTTGCGCGTGTGGGGCGCACGATGTGTCCCACCGACAACGTCGAGGTGCGCCGCCACACACCCGACGAGGTCGTGCAGGCGCTGTTGAATGAGCACGCGGGCCGTACGTTCAACGTGATCGCCGTGCGCCGGGTGGAAAAAGGCGGCGCGGCGAAACACATGGAGGAACTCATCCGCGAGGGCTTCGCGCGCTTTCTGATCAAGGGCGAGGTGACACGCTTCGAGACGCCGCCGCGCGCGCTGGGCCGCGTGACCACACTCGACCTCGTGCTGGACCGCGTCGAGGTTGACGCCGGCAAGCGCGCGCGTCTGCTGGAGGCGGTGGAGACGGCGTACCGGATGACCGACGGCCACGTGCGCTTTGACGATGTTGCGGATGGCACGATACTGGAGTTCACCAGCCACCTCTTGTGCACGATCTGCAAGCGCGAGTTCGAGGAACCGCGGCCGATCCTGTTCTCGTTCAACACGCCGTTTGGTGCGTGCCCGCAATGCCGTGGCTTCGGCAACCGCATGGAGTTCGACGACGGACTGATCGTGCCCGACCCGTCGCGTTCGCTGCGCAAGCACGCCATCGAGCCGTGGAGCAGCGAGAAGTTCGAATACTTCTATGACAACCTCGTGCGTTTCTGTCGCAAGAAGAAGATCCCGATGGATACGCCGTGGAACGAACTCCCGGCCGCGGCGCGCCGTCTGGTGATGGAGGGTAGCGGCGAGTTCACCGGGGTGCTGCCGTTTCTCGAGAACATGCGCGAGAAGACGTACAAGAAGTACGCGCGTTTCTTTACGCGCCGCTACCTCGCGCACCGCGAGTGCCGCGCGTGTGGCGGTGGCCGGCTGCGGCCGGAAGCCTACTGCGTGCGCCTGGCGGAACGAACCATCCGCGACGTCGCCTCGATGACGCCGGCCGACGCGCTGGCGTTCGTCCGTGGTCTCGATCTGAATGCCCGCGAGCGCACCGTCGTCAAGGACGTGCTGATCGAGCTCGAATCGCGCCTCGGCTTCCTGCTCGCGGTCGGGCTGCACTACATCACGCTGGACCGCCTGGCACGCACACTTTCGGGCGGGGAGTCGCAGCGCATCTCGCTGGCGAACTCGCTGGGGTCGAGTCTGCTCGACGTCCTCTACGTGCTCGATGAGCCGAGCATCGGCCTGCACCCGCGCGACACCGACCGGCTCGTGAACGTGCTCGCCGACCTGAGGTCGCGCGGGAATACCGTGGTCGTGGTGGAACACGACCTCGATATCATCCGCTCGGCGGATCACGTGATCGACATGGGCCCGGGGGCCGGCGAGGCGGGGGGGCGCATCGTCTACGAAGGTCCCCCGAACCCGGAAGAGGGCGGTTCGCGCACGCTCGAGTACGCGCGCTCGGGCCCGCCGGTGCGCGCGGCGCGCGCGGGGGCGTCGCGGCCGGACGTGTTCGTGACGCTGCGTGGCGTGCGTGAGCACAATCTGAAGAACGTGGATGTCGCGTTTCCCCTGGGGGCGTTCACCAGTGTGACCGGTGTGTCGGGTTCCGGCAAGTCGACGCTGGTGTGCGAGGTGCTCCACGACGCACTGCGGGGTCGCGGGGACGCGGCATCGCGCAGCTGGCGCGGTCTGGATGGCGCGCGCGGGGTGCGCGGGGTCCTGATGGTGGACCAGGCGCCGATTGGCAAGACGCCGCGCTCGAATCCGGTGACGTACGTGAAGGCATTCGCCGAAATTCGCGAGGTGTTCGCCGCGCAGCGCAAGGCGGTGAAGCGCGGCTACAAGTCGGGGCGTTTCAGCTTCAACGTGGCCGGCGGACGCTGCGCGCGTTGCCAGGGGATGGGCTGGGAGCGTGTCGAGATGCACTTCATGGCCGACATGTTCGTCCGCTGCAGCGAATGCGACGGCAGGCGTTTCAACCGCGAGACGCTCGAGATCACCCACCAGGGCCGCAACCTTGCCGACGTTCTCGAGTTGACGGTGGACGACGCGATCGTGCATTTCTCGGAGCATCCGGGTGTCGTCGCTCGGTTGCGGGTGCTGCAGAAGGTCGGCCTCGGGTACCTGCGCCTCGGGCAGCCGTCCACGACGCTGTCGGGCGGGGAGTCGCAGCGCATCAAGATTGCACGCGAACTTTCCGACAACGCCGAGGGCGGTTTCGTCTATATTCTGGACGAACCCACCACCGGCCTGCACGTGGACGACGTGGAGACGTTGATCGACGTGCTGCGCGAGTTGCAGGCCAAAGGCAACACGGTGATCGTCGTCGAACACAATCTGCAGGTCATCGCGCAATCGGACTGGGTTGTCGATCTGGGACCGGAGGGAGGCGACGAAGGGGGCGAGGTGGTTGTGGCGGGAACGCCGGCGGAAGTGGCCCGCTCCGCGGCGTCGCACACGGGGAAGTACCTCAGCCAATTTCTGCGCGGGCCGAAGCGGAGGGCGTCGTGAAGCTGTGCGTAACGGGCGGCGCGGGTTACGTGGGTTCGGTGGTGTGCGAGCACCTGCTCGCCGCCGGTCACGATGTGACCGTGGTCGACAATTTCTCGACCGGGCACCGCGACGCGGTGCCGGAGGGGTGTGCGCTGGTCGAGGGTGACATTCGCGACGCGCGCGTCCTCGCGCGCGCGATCGACGCGTCGGTGGAGGGCGTGCTCCATTTCGCCGCGCTGAGTGTCGTGGCGGACTCGGTCCGCCATCCGCTCGACTACTTCGACAACAATGTGGGCGGGACAGTGGCGTTGCTGCGCGCGATGCAGGCGGTGGGCGTGGGGCGCTTTGTGTTTTCGTCCACCGCGGCGGTGTACGGCGCGCCGGCGACCTTGCCGATCGACGAGCGCGCGCTGTGCGCGCCCGAGAATCCGTACGGCTGGTCGAAGCTGGCGGTGGAAAAGGTGCTGGAGGCCGCGCACGCGTCCGCAGGGCTGCGCTACGTCGCGCTGCGCTACTTCAACGCGGCCGGGTCCACCGCAACGCGCGGCGAGGACCACCGGCCCGAGTCGCACCTGATTCCGATCGTGCTGGATACCGCGCTCGGTGCGCGCGCGTCGGTAACCGTGTTCGGTGACGACTATCCCACCCGCGACGGAACCTGCCTGCGCGACTACATCCACGTCTCGGATCTTGCCGACGCGCACGTGCGCGCGCTCGCGGCGATGGACGGCGGCTTCAGCGGCGCGCTGAACCTCGGCAGCGAGTCCGGCTTCACCGTGCTCGAGATCATCGACGCCTGCGAGCGGATCACCGGGCGCGCGGTGGCGCGCGCGATCGGCCCCCGCCGCGCGGGTGACCCGCCGGCGCTGGTGGCGGCTTCCGGCCGCGCCGCCGAGGTGCTGGGCTGGACGCGGCGTGCGAGTTCCATCGACGAAATCATCCGCTCCGCGCACGCGTGGCGATCCGCCCACCCCGCGGGTTACGCCCGCTAGCCCCGCCCCGCACCGTTCCGCTGCGATTTCCGTGGCACGAAGCTTGCGTGCCCGGAGAGGGTTTTACCCCTTGCAGGCCGAACGCGGAACCAATGGAAAAAACACAGCTTACCGTCGCCGAGCTCTCATCGCTGTTGCGCATGATCCAGGTGATTCCCGACGCCGACAACGTCGGCCGGATCCACCAGATGCTGCTCGCGTTCTGCACGGCGTGGCGGACCATCGGCGTGCGGCGCGCGTTCCTGCTCCTGGTGGATGAACGCGGCCGGATGATCCGCGGCCACCTCGGGGCCGAGCAGACGCTGGCGGAGGACGCGGAGCCGGTGTCTTCGTTTGAGTCGCTCGCGCGGCGCGTGGTGGAGAGCACGCAGCGCATCGAGACCAGCGACCTGACGCTCAAGACGCGCACGTTTTCGGTTCCGCTCGACTGGCAGCGCTGCGGCGTGGCCCGGGCGGCGGGTACCGGCGTGCCGCTCCTCGCCGACCGGCGCATGAGCGAGTTCGGAAGCGACCCCTTCTTCGACTTCTTCGGCACCCAGGCCTACGTGGCGATTCCGATCCGCGTGCGCGGCAAGGTAGCGGCGGTGCTGGCGGCCGACCACGGCGACCTTCCGGAACGGATCGGCGTCGAGGACATCTCGCTGGTGTACAGCATGGCCCAGCAGGCGGCCACCGCCATCGAACGCCTGCAGGAGACCGGCGACAACTCGCGCAAGTTCCGCGTGCTGCGCAAGCTGCAGGACATTCTCGCGGCGGCGGAGGACACACGGCGTTTCGCCGACTCGCTGTCCGCGGTGCTGTCGATGGTATCGCGCGCGATCGGTGGCAATGGCATCCTGATGAAGGATCTGGTGCGCAACAAGACCACGCACGTGAAGTCGGTCGATGAACTCGACACCGGCGACCGCGACACTGATATCGCGTTGACCAATGCATTCGACGACATCCTCGAGAAGGTATCCGGTACCGGCAAGCCGGTACGGGGTGACTCCGCGCACCCGATGCTCAACGAGACCGCCGCGCAGGCCGTGCAGCACTTCCTCGCGCTGCCGCTGGTGGCGGGGGGCGAGGCGCTGGGCGGCATTGCGGTCTATTCCGAGACCCGCAGCGCCGACGAAGACCAGGCCGAGTTCTCGGCGCGGGACCGTCTCTTTCTCGAGCTGTGCGCGGGCATGCTCGCCGAGCGCCTCGATTCGCTCTACAAGTCCGAGCAGCACCGGCGCACGGAGGGCATGCTGGACGAGGTGCAGTCGAACCTGGTGCGCGAACGTGCGACGGCGCGGCTGGATGCGCGCGCCCATGAGCAGTACGCGGAGCTGGCCGGACGGATTCGCGCGCTGCGCGCGATGATAGGCGGCGGACAGGCGCCCGAGGTGTTGTTGGCGCAGTCGCAGGAAGCGCTCGATGCGATGGAGAAAGCGCTGCACGCCTTCGAGGCCGAGGCGTCGACGATGAAGTCGTCGCTGCAACTGGTGGATCTCTTCGCGCTCGTGCGGGAAGTTGCCGCGCGCTGGACGCCGGTGGTGTCTGCGAGCGGTGTCGATGCTACCGTACGAATCCCCGCACGCGGGCCGACGCTGTTGATGGACCGGAGCAGCGTGCTGCTGGCGCTGGGGAACATCCTCGACGTGCTCGCGCGTCACCTGATCAAAGATGACCGCGTGCTGATCGAGTGCACCGCGTCGGAAGGGCGTGCCGTCATCCTGATTGCAGATACCGCGGGTAACGTGGACGGCACGTTGTTGTCCCGGCTGTTCATGCCGTTCGGCCCCGGCCGGGGCGAGGACGATCCGCACGCCGCGATGTCGGCCGCCGGTGACATCCTCCAGCGCCACGCGGGGGAGATCACGGTGAAGTCCTCGCCGTCGTGGAAGACGATCCTCGCGCTCTCGTTCCGTGTCGCCGCCAACAGCGACCGGCGCCAGACCCCCAGCGAGCGCCGGCGCCGACGCGAACGGCGTGCCGCCGGCGAATAGGGCGGCCGGTTCCCAGCCACCCGCGCGGTCGGCCGTCCCCGCCCGCAATTCCATAACCATATACAAAACAACAATATGACGGGCCGTCTGGTCCGGTGGCATGGCGTTTGCGCATCGTCCCGGCAGGGCCGGTCCGTTTCCAGCCGGAGTCGCGACCGCCCGAACCAACATGGACGAACACGATCTGTATATGCGCGTGATCGACGCCATCCGGGACCCGGTCCTGGTGGTGGATGCGACCGGCGAGGTGTTGCTCGCCAACCCGGCGGCGCTGCGCATGCTGGAGCTCGGCCGGGAACCGCGGCCAGACTCACGGCGGCCTGCTCTTGACGGCGCTGCGATCATGGACCTCGTGCGGCGCGCGGAGCGCGTCCGCCTGGAGGCCGCGCCGTATGCGGGCGATCCCGGTCAGGTGATCGACGTGGAACCGCTGCCCGGACCCGGGCGGTGCTGGATGATGCGGGTGCGCGCGGCCGATACGCTCGCGCGTGAGTTCTGGTCGGACAGCGCGGTGGCGACGGTCGCGCACGAGATACGCAACCCGATCACCGCGATGCTCAACGCACTCGACACGCTCGCGCCACCGCCGGTGGACGCGGCTGCCGCGGATGCCGCGCCGCCCGCGCGCCGCGCATTCGAACGCAGCACGCGCCGGCTGGCGCGACTCGTCGACGGCCTGCTCGATCTGTCGCGCGCGCGAACCGGAGCACTGGAACTGCAGCGCGCGCCGGTTTCCGTGCGCGAATTCATTGGCCGCGTGGTCGACGACTTCCGCGTACTCCACCCCGCCGCCGCGGGGCGCATCCATCAGGAACCGGTGGACGCCGATCTGCGCGCGTACGTCGACGCGGATCGCGCCGAACAGGCGCTGTGGAATCTCCTCTCCAATTCGGTCCGTTTCACCCCGCGCACGGAATCGGTTTCGGTTCGCGTGTCGCGCGCCGGCATGGAAGCGATGGAAGACGACCTGCGGCTCGTGCCGTGGGACGTGGTCGGCCACCCGCGTCTGGTCCGCATCGAAGTGGAGGACAGCGGCCTCGGCATGACACCGGAAACCATGGAACACCTGTTTGAACGCCACCACGCGGCCGGTACCGGCCAGGGCGCGCACCTCGGACTGTCGATTACGCGCGCGCTCATCGATGCCCACGATGGGTGGATGGCGGTCGACAGCCGCCTGGGCGAGGGAACCGCCGTCAGCATGTTCGTCCCCGGGTGCGGGGCGTCGGCCGCGCTGTTGCGGGGCGTGCGCATGGCGGCGCGTGAAGCGATGCGCCGGAATGCGGCGCACCGTCCCGCCGCGGTCGCGTTGCTCGAGCGCACCGGCGGACCGTCGTGGACCAACATCGTGCCGCGCTGGCCGCGCGAAGCGGTGCTGCAACCGCGCGAACCGGTTTCGCCGCGCGACTGCGCGGTGTGGGCGCTGTCGGCCGACATCGCGGTTGCACTGTTGCCGCTGCCCGTCGACGGCGACGTGGCGAGCGTGCTGGGTGCGCCGCGGGAGGCAGTCGAAGACGGATCGTGGCGGATGGACGGATTCATCGTGGGATGGTGCGGAGAGCGGGAGCAGGTCTCCTTTGCGCAGGCCCTTCACCGGGCGGCGGCAAGGATGGT
>DASUGO010000234.1:0-14342 GCA_036273975.1 Candidatus Krumholzibacteriia bacterium | reverse complement strand
GTCTGCGGATCCTGCCATCCCCACACATCGGTGTACTGCTCCTGCGGCGACACGTCGAGCTGGCCAACAAGGACGGCATTGGTCGCGTACGCGGGTGCGGACGCGAGCAGCAGCATTGCGCAGAAGAGGTGCGTTCGCATGATGTCGTGACTCCGGGAGTTGCCTTCGATTATATCACGCCAGGCGGCCCCCCAACGCAGAGGGCCCGCCGCACCGCGACGAGCCCTGTTGCGAAATATGGCGGGGCCGACCGGACTCGAACCGGCGACCTCCTGCGTGACAGGCAGGCGTTCTAACCAAACTGAACTACGACCCCGTTCAAGACACGAACGAGCGCCCGATGGGACGCCCGCGCGGGTCATCACGGTAGCACCCGTGACCGCGGGCTGTCAATCCCCTACCGCCCGTTTCTGCAACGCGTTAACCCGTTTCCCGGCAGGCGGTCGCGGGCGCGTCAGCGGGGAAGGAGCCCGTCCAGCGTCCCCTCGGCGGTGGCCGCGCCGGCCAGCACCTGGGCGACCGCGGCAGCGACCTGCGTGGAGGCCCCCAGCGACACCAGCACCGGGGTCCGTTCCGGAACCCAGTCGTCGACCACCCACCCGGTCAGCACCACCGCGACCGGCTCGTACAGCGACGCGAGCGACGAGAGCCCGAGCAGGAACTCCTCGGACGGTGTCCCCCGCGACGACACGACGAACACGACGTCGTCAGCCTCCGGCGCTGGGAGCCCGGAAGACTCGCCCGAGTAGCGTGTCGCGTCGATCACGGTGGCGCGCTCGTGCTGCAGCACCGGACGCATGCTGCCCTCGTGGTCCATTTCGAAACCGGTTACGAGCGGCGCGCGGCGCCAGCGCGGGAAATGCCGGCACACCACGTCGAGAAAACCGGAGACATCCTGCCGCTTGAGCGACTCGCCCGGCGACCACTCCACCGGCACCACCATGCAATCCGAACCCGCGGCGAGCGGCTCGAACAACTGCCAGTCGTGCCACGCCACCAGGCCGCGCTCGGCCGCGGTGCGATACACCGACGGCACCGAGGGGTACGCATTGAGTTCGATCACCTTGCCGCCGCCACCCGAGCGCGCGGTGGCGCGCGGCGCAATCGCGCGTTCGCGCAGCGCGGTCACCCGGCTGGCGGACGCATCCAGAATCGCGAGGATGTTCCGCAACGGTTCGCTTTCGGCGGCGGCCTCGGCGAGTTTCTCATCGACGCGCTCACGGTCGACGATCTTCTCGAGCGTGCGCACGATGGTCTCCATCACGTTGATCGACATCACCGGATCCGAACCCTGCTCCACCTGCACGTGCTCGGGGATGGGTTTCGTGTGCAGCAGGAGGTCCGATCCCGCCAGCAGCGAACGCTCGTTGCCGCCCGAGACCATCCCGGAACGCTCGGACGCGTACCAGCGCGCGCCGGCCATCTCCAGCGCGTCGGTGATGATGACCCCGTTGTAACCCAGTTCGCCACGCAGCAGCGTCCGGATCAGACGTGAATCGAAACTCGCCGGCACCAGTTCCTCGCGGCCCGATGGATACGCGACGTGTGACATCATCACCATATCGACGCCGGCCGC
This sequence comes from Candidatus Krumholzibacteriia bacterium, assembly GCA_036273975.1. GTDB lineage: Bacteria > Krumholzibacteriota > Krumholzibacteriia > WVZY01 > JAKEHA01 > JAKEHA01. The sequence goes on along the minus strand of DASUGO010000234.1, from coordinate 12,766 downwards.
AATCGCGGCGCGGAACGGCACCAGATCGGAAGCCGCCATTTCCGCCGCCGTCTTGCGAATCTCCGGCAGCGTGACGTGCGAGTCCTCGGCAGTCGAACCGTGCCCGGGAAAGTGTTTGGCGCAGCACAGCACTCCCGATTCGCGATACCCGGCGATGCTCTGCTCGACGTACACCGCGACCCGCTCCGGGTCGGCACCAAACGTGCGCAGCCCGGTGATCGCGCTGCCGCGCTCGAAGTAACAGTCCGCCACCGGCGCCAGCACCGTGTTGACGCCCATCTTCTTCATCGCGATGCCCGTCGCGTACGCGACCTCCGCGGCGAGATCCGGGTCGCCGGACGCGGCGATGGCGAGCGGAGCCGGCGGCACGCCGATCACCTGGCGCAGCTCGGCCACGAAGTCGCCCTCGTGGTCCGCCATGACCAGCGGCGTGACGTCGTCGCGCTGCAGTTCCTCGGCGACGGTCCCGATGAGCTCGGTCACCTGCGAAAGACTCTCGACGTTGCGCGCAAACAGAATCACACCCGCCACGCTGTGGAACTCGAGGTACTTGCGCTCGTGCGGCAGCAGGCGCGGTCCGGCCAGTGCGATGACCTTCTGCCGTTCCATCTTGCGGATCAGGTGGAATCGAATCTCAGGCGTCAGTATGTCGTTTTCTTTTTCCATCAACTTCCAGGCTTTCGGGGCGTCAGTACGCGGCCTGCACGGACGTCCCCGGATAATAATGGTTCAAGATCATCGAGTACGAGTATCCCAGCCGCGCCATTCCGAGCGCGCCGTTCTGGCACATCCCCACCCCGTGGCCGTTGCCGCCGCCAACGATGCTCACGCGCCCCACGCGCTCGTCGGACACGACCTTTTCGATATCGAACAGCGTGCTGGGCAGTATCCGGCCACGCTGCACGTCGAGCATGATCGCACGGCGGATCTTGTCGCTGTCGACGCGGTAGGTGCCGGTGGTGGTGACAATGTCGAGGCTCCGGACGCGGCCGGATTCGGTTCGCCCGTCGATCCGCAGGTCAACGAGCTCACCCACGCGCGCCGCCGGGACTCCGAGCAGGGGCGGCAGCGTCTGACGGAACATCGTGCCCAGCTCCCGGCCGGAGAACGTGTACCGCCAGCGGAAATTCTTCGCCGACGAACAGAAACTCGGACCGTCGGCTCCCCGGTCGAGCGCGCCGTGCAGGTACGGCGCGTTCCTGCGGTCGGGCCACACGACGCGGATGTCCGACGTGTGCCCACCGCACGTGGCGCTGTAGTACGTATCGCACAGTTCATCCTTGTATACGAGCACGGTTCCGCGCGTGTCGCGCACCGCCGCCGCTGCGAGACGGCTCTGCTTCTCCCGTCCCTTATAGACCTGGTCGGCCACGCCGGCTTCGACGTCATAGGCGCGCGCGCTGTTCTTCCGCATCCGCGACAGCGCGTACGTGCGCGCCGCCACCGCCTGCGCCTGCACCGCGGCGTAGGCGTCCGCTCCGGGCTCGCCGATCTCGTGCGGCACGACGCCTTCGAGATAGCTCTCGAGTCCGAGTTCGTTGATGAGCTCGATGTCCCCCCCGTCGCCTGCGTGCACGCGTACCACGCCGCCGTACCACGTCCCACCCACCGAGATTCCGGTCGCGGACGGCACGACGACGAGGTCGTCTTCCGACGCAGCGCTCTGTCCGTTCGCGTCCAGACGCGCCTGCAGCGACCGTCCGTCCCGTTGCACGGTCACGGTTCCGCCCTGCGCGCTCGTCAGGAGTGTTCCACCCAGCGACTGAATGCGGAACGCGCCGGTGGTGGCGATGGTCGCCTGCCCGTGCGTCGACAGAACCAGCACGCGTACCGTCGGCTCGCCGCCCTTCGTGGTTCCACCCGGTGCGCCCGGCCGCGGCCCGGCGCACCCGGCCACGAGAACCACCACCGCGAGCAACATGAGACGTGAATTACGCAGCATCGATCATCCTCTGCTGATGGTACCCAGAACGAGCGCGCGCGAGGCCCCCGTCACCGAGCGAATCACATTGGTGCGGCCCAGCAGCGCCTCGCGGGCGAGAAACGCAAAGTCGACCGCTTCCTTGGCTTCCGCGGGAACGCCGAGTTCGTCGATCGGGCGCAGCACGATCTCCGGCAACGCGGCCTGCAGGGCATCGGTCATGGCGCGGTTGCGCGCGCCACCACCGGTGACGAACAGCTCGTCGACGCCATCGGCCGGCAGAAAACGCCGGATCGAATCGACCACGGCCCGCACCGAGAGCGCCACGGCGGTCGCAAGGATGTCCTCGCGCGCGAGCCCCTCCGCTTCAGCAGCGTTCATGAGTGTCCACGCGAAATGCGGACCGAATTCGCGGTGACCCGCCGAGCGGGGCGGCGTCATGGCGAAGAACGGGTGCCGCAGCATGCGGTCGCACACCTCGTCCGAAACCCGGCCCACGGCCGCCCGGACGCCGTCCTCGTCGAAATCGCCCTGGCCCGGAAACAGCGCGCGAAACAGCGCGTCGATGATCATGTTGCCCGGACCGGCATCGAACGCGACGATCTCATCCATCCCACCGGTCGCGGTGACGTAGGTGAGATTCGCGATGCCGCCGAGATTCAGGATCACACGTCCGCCTGCCTCGGGCCGGCGCAGCATGTAGTCGCAGTATGGCGCGAGGGGCGCGCCCTGTCCCCCGAGCGCGATGTCTCCGCTGCGGAAGTCGCCGACGCAGGTGATTCCGGTGAGCGCCGCCACCATCGCGGGCGGACCCAGCTGCAGCGAGCCCGCAATCGAGCCCCCGCCCCCGGGTGGCACGTGCGCAACCGTCTGTCCGTGCGAACCGATGAAGTCGACCGCGCGCGGATCGCTGCCCGCACTGCGGCACACGTCGAAGAACGCGGCCGCAAACGCCACCGCGACGCTCGTCTGAAGAATTGCAATATCCTCGGCGGTCACCTGCGCGCCGTTGGCCAGATCGGTCAGCGAATCGCGCAGCTCGCCTGGATAGGGCATGGACACGAACGCGATCAGCTCGATGCCCGGACGCAGCGGGTCGGCGTCCATCGCGACCAGCGCCGCGTCCACGCCGTCCATCGACGTCCCCGACATCAGTCCGACCGCGGTAAATCTTTGCCGTCCGCCCAGTGCTGGCCACATGTTTCGCATCATCTCCCGGAAAACGCCGGCGCAGCTACCTGGACATCCCGGCGGTGAGCCCGCCAATGATGCGCCGTTGAAAAACGAGGAACGCTGCCACCACCGGCAGCGCGGAGATCACCGCGCCCGCCATCAGGTGGCCCCAGTCGACACTGTGGGCGCCCTGCGACAGCAGCGCAAGGCCGACGGGCAGCGTCCGCATGGAGGTGCTGTTGGTGAGTATAAACGGGAACAGAAACGAATTCCAGTTCGTGAGACACGTATGGATGGCAACGACCGCCAGTACCGGCTTCAACATCGGGAAAACCACGCGAAACAGCACCGAGAACTCGCCGGCGCCGTCGATCCGCGCCGCCTCCTCGCAGTCCGGCGGGATTCCCAGAAGATACTGGCGAATCAGGAAGATGTTGAAGGGGTCGACCAGGAACGGGAGCGTCAGCGCCCAGTAGGTGTCGATCATCCCCATCCGCTGCATCAGAATGTAGAGCGGAACCAGAATCACCTGTTTGGGCAGCATGATGGTCGAAAGCACGAGGAAGAACAGCAGCTTGCCGCCGCGCACCGAGAAACGCGCGAACGCGTAGCCCGCCATCGTGCAGAAGACGATGTTCCCCACCAGCACCACCACCGCGACGATCACGCTGTTGATGAAGTAGCGGTCGAACGGCCCCGCCTGCCAGACCTCGGCGTAGTAGCGCAGGCTCACGCCGTCCGCGGTGCGGAGCGACACGGCGATCATCCACGCCAGCGGGTAGGTCATCGTGGCGAGCACCGCGATCAATCCGGCCCATCGCAGCACGCGCATCATGCCGCCGCCCCCCCGGGGCGCGACGCGGTCTCGGAACGCATGCGGCGCATCGCAACCACGGAAAATATCCCGGACAGGATGAACACCGCGTAGGCAATCACGCTGGCGTAGCCGTAGTCGAGCCGGCGAAACGCGGTGTCGTACAGCAGCATCACGAGCGTGTTGGTCGATCCCAGGGGACCGCCCTGCGTCATCACCAGCACTTCGACGAACACCTGGAACGACCGGATGGTGTTGATCACCAGCACGAAACCGATCGCCGGCTTGAGCAGCGGAAAGGTCACGTGGCGGAAGGTCGCCCACGCGCCGGCGCCCTCCAGCGTGGCGGCCTCGTAAAGTGGCTCGGGAATTGATGTTAGCGCTGCATATAGCACCAGCGCGTAGTAACCGACGGCGGCCCACACGTCCATCGCCATGATCGCCGGCAGCGCGGTGGACGGATCGGTGAGCCAGCCGTGGCCCGCAATGCCCGCGCGCGCCAGCACCTCGTTCAACGCACCGCCCGGTGCGTAGAACAGCTTGAACAGCAGCGCTATGACGACCATGGAAAGGATCGACGGCAGAAACATGGCCGCCTTGATGAAGTCCTTGAGCGGCACGCGCTCCTTGAGCATCCACGCGAGCCCCAGTGCGAGTCCGGTCGTCACCGGAACCGTCCCGAGCACGAACAGCAGCGTGTTGCGCAGCGCGCCGAGGAACGCCGTGTCATGCGCGAGCCGTGCCACGTTGGCACCGCCGACGAAGCGCGATGCGCCGACGTTCAGCGGGTTGTACTGGAGAAAACCGAGTACGAAGGAGAATACAAACGGAAAGACAAAGAACGCGCCGTAGATCACCGCCCACGGGAGCAGAAACCAGAACACCGGAGAGAGAGGACGGCGCTTCACTCCTTGCCTGCTCTCACCGCGTTCGGTCGGGGAATCGGGCGGCGATCCGGGTGATTTCGGCGGCGGCGTCATCGAGACACCAGCGCGGCGCGCGGCGACCGTAGAGCGCCTCTTCCACCGCACGATCGATGACTTCCTCCATCTCCATCCAGCCCGGGTGCGTCGGCGGGGTCCGGCTGGTGAACGCCTGTTCCACGAACACGCGCACGCGCGGATCGGAGGTGAACGTCGTGTCGTTCTGGGCCTCGGTGGCGGCGGGGAACACGCTGCCAACCGCCAGCGACAGCGCCCGCGCCCGCGGGTACGCCTGCAGGAATTGCGCGAGCCGTACCGCCGCGTCACGCTGCCGGGAGGCCTTGAACACCACCAGCATCTCCGCGCCCGCGAAACTCGCGTGGGTACCGCGGTCCGCCGCCGGACGCGGCACCAGCGCAATCATGTAGTCGAGTTCGGGCGCTTCGAGCCGATAGTTCTTGATGTTCCAGGCACCGGAGATCTGCATGCCAAGGCGGCCGGTCTTGAAGTACTGGTCGAGGACCTCCTGCTTCTCCTGCAATGAGAAGGGCGCGAGTTTCAGATAGAACTCGAGCGCGTCGATCATCTGCGGGCTGTTGACGACGACGTTTCCCGTCTCGTCGAACACGTCCCCGCCATTTCCCCACGCGAACGCCATGAACTTCTTGTAGAGGACATAGCGCTCGCCGATGTTCTGCCCGAAGCCGTAGATGCCGGTCCCGAGGGCGGATATCTTCTGCGCCGCGTCGAGCAGTTCCTGCCAGGTATCCGGCGCGTGGTCGGGGTCGAGCCCCGCGCGGCGAAAGAGGTCGCGGTTGACGAACAGCGCGCGCGAGCCCTGGACCCAGGGGAGGCCGTAGGCGTGTCCGTCGCGCAGCCCGCTGTCCCACATCAGAAAACTGTCGCGGCTCGCGGTGTACAGGGGCGTCAGGTCCTCGAGGACGCCCTCGTAGCTGAAACGCGGCAGCCACGTGGAACCGAGTTCACACAGGTCCGGCTGGGTTCCCGACGCCACCGCGGCCTGGATCTTCTCGAGTCCGCTCTTCCAGGTGAGCTGCTCCATCTCCACATGAATTCCCGGGTTCTGCGCCTCGAATTCATCCACGATGGGCTGCATCACCGCGAGGTCCCAGAACTGCCAGAAACGGATCGTCACGCCTTCGGACGGCTTCTTCCCGCCACACGACGCGAGGACCAGCGTGCAGGCGAGGCACAGCGTTATTCTGGCCGCGATCCGCGCGCGCCTCATTCCCGTTCTCCCAGCGCGCGCGCCAGCAGACCGTGGGCGTCACCGAGCAGGCGTTCCGCGCCAGCGCGGTCCACGCCGCGGCGGTGCATCACGACGGCAGCCTTCACGTTGCGCCCGGACGCCTCGTAGACGGCGGACGCGTCGGCGTAGGAAAGTTCGGTGAGCATCATGACAATCCCCTTGCCGCGCTCGATCAACTTCGCGCTGTTTGGCCGCACGTCGACCATCAGATTCTCGTAGACCTTGCCGATTCTGACCATGCTCGCCGTGCTGATCATGTTGAGCACCATCTTCTGCGCGGTGCCCGCCTTGAGCCGTGTCGAGCCGGTGATGACCTCCGGCCCCGGAACCACCGTGATGACCACGTCGGCCTCGGGTGCGGGGCCGTCGTTGCAACGCAGCAGCACGGTGTGCGCGCCACGCCGCCGCGCCTCCGCCAGGGCACCCAGCACGAACGGCGTCCGCCGGCTCGCCGTGACTCCGACCAGCGTATCGAGGTGCGACACGCCGTAACTGGCGGTGTCACGCGCACCCGCGCTCGCGTGGTCTTCGACACCCTCGCGCGAACGAAACACCGCATCCGGTCCGCCCGCCATGATTCCCTGCACCAGCGCCGGATCCACACCGAACGTCGGCGGGCACTCGGACGCATCCAGCACGCCCAGGCGGCCACTGGTTCCGGCGCCCGCGTAAAACAGACGCCCGCCGCGGCGGAACGACAGCGTGACCAGGTCGACCGCGCGCGCAATTTCCCCCAGCGCCAGCCGGACCGCATCGGCGACCCCGCGATCCTCGTCGTTCATCAACTCGAGAATGCGTTCGGTGGGCGCCAGGTCGATCTCGCGCGTACGCGTATTTCGTTGCTCCGTCGTCAGTTGCCGGAGCTGCTGCAGAAGTTCGTCGGATTGGGTCATAAGGTGGCACCCACCGGTGCCGCCGCAGTCTACCAGAGGCGGGAAAAACGGGACAAAGAGAAATCCAGCGCTATTCGATCCGCGTCATCTTGCCCCGTGTGGTGGTGGAGCCGACGCGCTGGCGGATTTCGACCACGTACAGGTAGGCGCCGTTGGCCACGGCTTCCCCCGCACCGTCGCGGCCGTCCCAGAAGACGCTGTTCTGGCCCGGGAAGCGGGCCGAGGGTGGAATCTCGAGCCGGCGGACGCGCTTGCCGCTGACCGTATAGATGTCGACGGTGCCGCTCGTGATCTCGACGTCGTTGGTATAGACAATGCTCGTGCCCGCGCCGCGGAACGGGTTGGGAAAGTTGATCACGTTGCGCAGCCCGGCCACCTCGCTGACGATCAGGTTGTATTCGAACTGGATCACACCCGCGGCCACGGCAAGCACGTGCTTGCCGGGTGTCAGCGTGCGGCGGAACGTCGCCGCCCACGCCAGCGAATCCTCCGGGGTGGGATGGAACAGGGACGCGTCCGTCACGGGGTCGTCGTCGATCGCGATCTGAATGTCCTGCTGCGCGACCGGCACCGGGAAGACAAGGTCAACCCTGTACTTGCCGTCGGCCGGCACCGAGGCCCCGCTGTTGATCGCGCGGCCGTTGACCGACACGGCGATGCTCGATTCGACCCGCAGCTGAAACTCCGCCGCCACGTGATAGACGCCGGCGAGCGTGTCCGGGGCCTGGTAAGCGCGCAGCACAATGTCATAGTTCTCCGGACGCAGCTTGTGCCGGAAACTGACGCGGTACTGACGGGCACGCGGCACGCCGGCGTCGACCAGGGGCGCAACCGTGAGAGAATCGGTGGCGTCGACGCCGTCGATCTCGAGCTTGAAGTCGCGGATGGCGTTCTCGTCGGTCACGATGGCCACCACCTGGATGGTGTCCCCCTCCCCGCCCGAGCTCACGACATCGCCGGTCTTCGCCGGACGGCCGTCGACGGTCACGTCGAACGCCGGCGGGCCGGCGTCGATGCGCAGCAGCGGGTCGCCCAGGATGAGATAGCGCTCCACCGGGTCGCGCTGCTGGCCTGCCACCTGCGCCTCGGTGAGATACATCAGGTCGCCGAACACCCATTGGCCCTGGGTCTGATTGACCATCGTGTCGTACGGCGCCTCGTAGAACCAGATCCGCACCGCCATCTCCATCAACACGCTGTTCGGCGACAGGTACTCGAAGCCGGAACTCCCATACGTGCCCACCGCGCCGCGATCGTTCTGAAACAGGAACTGCTCCGCGAACGCGTCGCCGTTGGGATTGTTCAGCGAAAGCCGCAGCGATTCGTGCTCGCGGTGAATCGAGTACTCGCTGAAGTGGCACCCCATGCCGAACATGATCCAGGGCTTGCCGCGGTTGTCGACGCGGATATGATCGCGCCCGGTGGAGCCGTCCAGAACCGTGGACGGATAGGTCGCCAGCACGCTTTCGTGGGTGATCAGGGAACGGTTCATGTGCGCCTGAATCGTCACCAGCGTCGCCCCCTGGGCGAGCTCGTTCATCAAGAGCTCGGTCACGTTGCGGCGCGTGTACGAGACGGCCGCAAACTGACTGGCGCAGTTGGTCGTGTAGAACGCATCGGTATGATCCGAGAGGAAGAAGCGCACCACATCGTAACCGGCCGGAAGCGCGTTCTCGATGGTCTGCGCGGTGCGCTCCTGGCTGTTGCGGAAGCCGATCTCGCCGGGCGCATTGCAGAACTGCGAGAGATTCCCGAACGACGAGCTGCCGGAGGAATAGGTGTCATCCGACACGATGATCATCCGCTTGCGCCAGAAATCGGCGGCGCCGGGGGCTTCGTACTTGAACGTCTTGTCCAGCACCAGATCGAGTTCACCGCTACTCCCCACCGGAATGCGCCCGTAGACCAGATCCGGGTACGAGTCCACGGTTCCATTGGGTGCGCGCATCTTGACGTAGCGCTTGTCGACCGATACGACCTCGTCCTCGAGCAGGCTCGAGACGTTGTCGATCCGCGTGAAGGCCGGCACGAAGTTGATCCCGGAATCCGCATGGATGCGTTTCTGGTCCTTGCTGCCGTCTCCCACGACCACCAGCGCGCCCGCGTTGCCGCGCTCGAAGAAGTGGCGCGTGAAGCGGAACACGGCCACCGGCGACGGAACGCCGCCGTTGAACTCGTCGTATACGTCGTCGACGTCCACCATGAGGACGCGATACCCCTGCGCCCGCCGGTACGACACCCACCGCTGCATCTGCGAAATGAACATCGCGTGCGATACCACGAGCACGTCGACGCCGTTCTCCGCGCCGCTCCCGATGATCGAGCTCGGTGTATCGGGGACGATGTCTTCGGCCGCGATCGTGGTCATCCGGGACACCGGCACCAGCACGAACTCGCGCCGCGCCGCGATGTTTTCCCGGAATGACAATGCAAACCCGCCCGGCACCGGCTGGAAACTCCCGGGTGGCAACTGCACGCGCACCGGCGCCGCGGGCGCGGTCACGTCGAACAACTCGAAGCCGGTCGACGCGCTCAGCCCCGTCACGGTGACGCTGGTATCCCCGGCCAGGGTCGCGGTGTTGAAGCGCAGCACGTCGCCGCGCGCCCGGTACAACGACTGGCACGATATGTCGAGCCAGTTGTGCGCGATCTCGACCGCGGTGCGCGTGTTGTCGTTGGGGTTGGGCCGCTCCAGCCGGAACCGGTTGGTGCCGGTGCTCATGTCCTCGGCGGTAAGCGCGATGCTGAAGACGCGTCGCGCCTTCGCGGGTACCGGGTACGCGGCGTTGAGGACCCTGGTTCCGTTCGCATTGACGAGCGACAGCTTGATCAGCCGCGGGCTGCGGTACGACGTCCCGTTGAGTTCGGCCGACAACGTCACGCTGCTGCCCGCCTTGAGCGCGCCCAGGTCAAACGGGACGTCAACCGGTCCGGGCTCGTATCCGAAGTTGTAGGTGTAGACATCGACCGTGCTGGTGGGCGGCTGGTCGCGGAATACGACATCCGTTTCGAAGTGGAGCGTGGCCGGGAACGACGCGTCCGTGGTGTCGGCGGTCACGAACCCCGGAGCCGGAGCCCGGACGCTCATCATCGTGCCCGGAGCGGGCTCCAGCCAGTAGACGTTGTACTGCGAGTACTGCTCGAAGGTATCGCCCTGCGCGGCGTCGTCGCGCAAACGCAGGCCATAGAACACCAGCAGGTCGTTGCCATCGAAGATCCCGGCGGTGCCGGCCCCGTCCTCGATCACGGTGAAGGGAATGCCGGTGGACGAGCCGGCAAACGCGGTCTCGTCGTAGCCGCGATGAAACAGGTGCAGGTTGGCGAGCGGCTGGCCAGCCGGAAAACCGGCGGCAATCACTGACGACGCCGTGACACGGTGCACCGCGGTCTCGCGCACGTGCAGCTTGACGGCCCCGGGAATCACCCGTGGGGCGAACTGCGGAGCCAGCGACTGCTCGGGCCGCGGCAGCCGCCAGGCGGAGGCCTGGCCGGGATTGACGAACAGACGTCCGAAGGTAGCCTCCCAGGCGGGACTCTCCGCGCGCGGCGGGCCGGACGGGCCGGACGGGGTTTTCGGCCGCGAAAGCACCACCGTGACTTCGATGCGGGTGGCAACGCTGAGCTGCCCGCTCACGGGGTCATAGGACAGCGGATTGACCCGCACCGGAAGTGTGCGCTGGTGACGGATGTAAACCGCATCATCGGCTGCCACGGTGGCCGGCGACACGAACCCCCGGTAACGGGACTCGTCGAGCACCACCGATTCGCCGGGGACCGGCCCCATGTCTTCATCGCGCAGTGCCACCGGCGTCGGATAGGGCTCCAGGCGCCGCACCCCCAGCGTGCGGGACTCCAGCACGCGCGCGGACACCGTTGCGTTCCCGTCGGGCGGAATCGCCACCAGGAAGGTACGTGACGGAACCGGCGGCTCGCCCGGGTTCCCGGTCACCCCGAAACCCGCGATCACGACGGTCTCAAACCCGCTCAGAACCGACGGGCCGAACTCCGGATCGGGCACATCAACGCGGAAGACCACCCGGTCCGGCGCGGCCTGCAGAAGGCGGGCCGGTGCGGTCACGGCCGCCGCACGACCCGGCGAAGGCGCCCACCCGGCCGCGCACAACGTGGCCAGCAGCACCGCGGTTCGCGCACGGGCACGCGGCGGCAAGAGTTTCTGGATTCTGAAGTACAACGAATAACGCCCGGTAGGGGTGGGTCAAATGGGGCCGTCAGGATGCGTCGATGACTGAGGATACCGGTCCCCTGGCGGCGTGTCAAGCAAAGCGGCCCCCGCGTTTCCGCGGAGGCCGCCCGATCGAATCAGATACCGGTCCCGACTATCGGTACAGCGACTTCACCTTGCCCCAGGTGCTCTCCTGGACCGGGATGTTGCATGTGCACGACGCGTCGGAGGCAATGATGCCCTTGCCCGGCACGACCGAATACTCCAGATAGTCGCAGTCCACGACCAGCGGCGTGCCCTGAAGCGCACTCGGATCCGCTTCCAGAACCACGTACTGACACGGCGGCACCGCACCCGGGGCGGCCGTCGCGAAGTAGTTGATCGTGAAGACCAGCAGGTCACCCGTGATGCAGCCACCGTACGCGACTGATATGCCCGTCTCGATGGCGCCAATGGTCAACAGACCCGCGGCCGGCACCGACGCCTGATAAATGAAGCCGTTACCGGACGGGGTCGTGAGCTTGAACGACGAGCCCGTGGCACCGGTGACACTCTTGTGAACGATGTACGCCGAGAACGTGGTGAACTGGGCACCCGGCGTGATATTACAGTCATTACCCGCCGCGTCGGCATACACGGCCGGCGCGCCGATCTGCGCAAATGCGGGGGCCGCGCTGACGGCCAGAATCGCAACTGTTAGCACAAATTTTTTCATAACTACCGCTCCTTCTTGTCCTGACAAGGCTTAGCTGACAAGCACTCAAGAAAACCGTGGTACAGAGCTTCTTGCGCCGGCCCGGCTCAGGGCTGGCCGGGACACCCGGCGCGGCTCGTTACCCCCAAAACCGCATTAATGGCACGTCGAGCTGGCAACCGCCAACGGGGGCAATATCCCCCCGGGCCCGACGGACTGTCAAGGGTTTTCCACAATCCATGCAACCCCCGTGCCGCCAACGGGCGCGCGTAACCTGTTGCCAGGACTCGCAACTTGAAGAGATGCAATGCTCGCCCCCGCCTCATTGTGCGAAACCGGACGAATTTCTGCCACCTCACCACCCGGCGCGGCGCCCCCCTGAATGACGTACGCCCGGGCCGTTTGGGGCCCGGGCGCACATCGTTACATCCTGTCAGCTACGAACGAGAACTAGCGGTACAGGGACTTGACCTTGCCCCACGTGCTCTCTTCCGTCGCGTTCGGCTGCGGCTCGTTGCAATCGCTGCACGTGCCGTTCGGGTTCACGTACGCCGTGCCACCCGTCGCCGGGAACTCGATGAATTCGCAGTCGACGATCTTGATGATTCCACCCGCGGTCGGGGACGGAACAACATCGATCCGGCCGCAGACGGCACCCGTGGCCGAGAAGCCGAACATGTTGATCGCCACGCAGGAGATCGCCGGGCCGGCCAGACAGCCGCCGTACGCCAGCGCGAGACCCGTCGTGGCGCTACCGATGGACAGGAAGCCGTTGAGCACCGACGAACCACTGTACGACCAGCCGGTCAGGTTCGGGTCGGTGATCATGAACTCCGAGCCCGTCGAGGCCGTGGACAGCTTGTGGACAACATACAGGCTAAACGGCGCAAACTGC
>DASUGO010000233.1:0-3376 GCA_036273975.1 Candidatus Krumholzibacteriia bacterium | reverse complement strand
GCGGACGCGTCCGCCACGACCACCAGCGCATCGGGGCCCACGAACTCGCGCAGCGCGCGCGCCACCGCGCCGGTTCCGGCGCCGACGTCCAGCACCCGCGCGCCGGCCGGCGGCGCCACCGCGAGCGCCAGCACGCGCCCGGGGACCGCGAACATGCGCGGCACATTGACGCGTTCATAGGTATCGGCCACGTCGTCATAGACGCGCGCTTTCCGGAAATTCGGATTCTCGTCACTCACCGCTGGCTCCCGGCCGCAAGGCCCCTTCGACCGCCTGGCGCACGTCGTTCATGTCGATGGCGCCCGCCCAGCGGCGCACGATGACCCCGTTGCCATCTATGAGAAACATGGTCGGCAGCACCTTGACGCCAAACGCCTCCCACGCCGGTGACTCTTCCCGATCCACCGCAATCGGGTAGGAGACGCTCTGCTTGCCCAGGAACTTGCGTACGTTCTTTTCGCGATCCTTGCCCGTTTCGGCGGCGACGCCAATTACATCGAGACCGCGTTCGCGGAGTTCGCGGTAGAGCGCATCGACCTCCGGCATCGACTTCACGCATGGCTTGCACCACGTGGCCCAGAAGTCCACCAGCACGATCCTCCCCGGTCGCGGAATGAACGGCAGGACGTCGCCCCCCAGCGACGTCGCTGCAATCGCCGGAGCCGGTCCCGGCTCGAATATGTAGGCGGCCGGATCGATGTCGAACGCCTCTGCGCACTTCTTCGAGCAGAAGTTGACGGTTTCGCCCGCGTACTCACGCGTCGCGGCAACCTCCTCGGGTTCCGTCTCGCCATTGAGCGCACACACAGCGCACAGCGCACGTTCCGCGGCGCCGGCATCAGCGGCCGGAGCCGCAGCCAGCAGTGCGACACACAAGATCAACCCGCTTCTAATCATCTAGAAACCTCCCGCAACGGCAATGCCGAATGTGTCCATCCATACCAGAAGCAGACTCACGCCCACGCGGTCTCCAAACACGTTGAGCATCGCATGCGAGCGTTGCCCGTCGTACATGTACCGCGCCGAGACTCCACGCCACACAAACCACTCCGCCCCGAAGGGCACGTTGAACGCTTCGTCCCAGTCCGACCAGTTGATACTCGCGTACGCCGATACCGGCAGCCGGGGAAGGATTTTCGTGGCGGTCAGGAAGTAGGATTGTTTTCCTTCCGGCGAGCCGATGCGGTCGGAACTGGTCCCGAGAAACACGCCCGGTTTGTAGCCGGACTCCGTCATGAGAAAGACGCTGGCAAGCGGACCGACCTCATTGACGACCGGGTTGTACTCGACCCCGATCTGCGCCCGCCGGTGGAGGCGATAGTTGGCGGTAAAGCGCCAGCGCGGCCGTTCCAGGTCCGTGTCGACGTAGCGGCCGGAGAATGTCCACGTGGTCTGGATGCCGCTCCCCCGGAGCGGTGCGCCTTCGCCGGGTCACCCGCTTCAGGTGGGCGCGCTGGACGGCGGACCCGCAAGAGCGGGCACGGCAATGCCCAGGATAAGTAGAAGTTGTGCGATTGTCCCGGTCATGCGTTCCTCAACGAGGATGAACCCGGTTCAACGGCGACATCAGGAACACGAACGGGCCGGAGACAGGCACGATAACCGGCCAAAATGAACAGAACGCCGACGAACTCCCCGACGTATAACGCCTCCACCACACCGGCCTTTGCCATCGAGCCGCCAATCCCCGGGAGAATCGCTCCGGCCGCGATCAGCGTGTTACCGAGCGCGCGGTTTCCGGAATCAGCGTCGTGCATGCGGGAAAATCGGTATGCACTGTAGATGGCGCCGCCGATCAAGAAGATCACCGAATACATGTTCACAAATGGCGTCGTGAGTCGGACCCACTGCCACCCGAGAACAGCACCGGATGGTCGATGCGGTTCCAGGTTGCTCAGAATTGCCGGCGAAATTGCCACCAAGGTGGCAATGACCAGCAGAAGTGGAACGGTGATCGCGGTGAGCAGATTGGCCTTGCGACGCTTCAGGTGAAGATAAACCGAACCCTGCGCGAGCGGATAGCCTCCCAGCAGTGCGCCGGCTATGTACCAGGCCTTCGTCAGGACAATCGTGTTGCCGAACAGCGTAATTGCGGACTCGAGAGCCGTGCCGAGACCGTACGTGAACATTCCCAGCGCCCACCAGAACAGGTGCAAACCACGCCGGGCGCGATAGCGACTGAACAGTATGGCGCAGAACACCGCGGAGATGATCGTCGTGCCGATCGGGAGATAATGGATAGCGGTGCGGTCCATCGTTTCCACCTTTGGCTAGAATGCGACGCTGACACCAAACAGCCAGTTGCGTCCCGGCATGCGGTAACGCGCGAGTTCTTCGTACTGGCGGTCGAGGAGATTGTTACCCTTCACAGACAACATCCAGTTGCGCGCCAACTGGTACTGGAGCGCACCGTTGAAGACCCAGTACTCGTCCGGCGCCTGGCGCGGGTAGAGGAACACTTCCTTGATCTGACTGCGATAGCGACCATCTCCGTGGATGATCCAGCGTCCCAGCGTGAGGTCAGCGCCGAAGCCGCCCGAGTATTCGGGCCGGTAGGCGAGCAGGTCGTCTTCACGTCCGGGCGATGTGTCCTGCGCGTCAAGGTAGGTGAAGTTGGCCGTGGTGGTCAACGCACCCCAGTGCGACCGCAGCGACGTCTCCACGCCCTGCATGAGCGCGCTGTTCAGGTTGCGCACCTGGTATACCGTGTAGGACGTACCGAGTTCCGCGGAGATCTCAACCCAGTAGATCAGATCCTCGTATTCGTAGCGGAACGCGGCCACGTCGAGATCCACCAGCCGCGATGGCGTCCAGCGCACGCCGACTTCATATGAATTCTCCAGATGCTCGGCGGTGAGATCGGGATTGGGAACGAACGCCACGCCGCCGCCCAGTTCCTCCTGCAGGTAGAGTTCGGCGATGGTCGGCGCGCGAAACGCCTTGCCGTACAGCGCCCGCACCGCGAGGTCGGTCGCCGGCGCCCATACCATCGCCACCTTGGGGCTCAACTGGTCCAGCGTACGCCCGCCTACCAGATGGTTCCAGTCGTAACGGCCACCCAGGGTGGCCGTCAACGAATTCAGCAGCGTGATGTCGTCCTGCAGAAACACGGCGTAATTGTTGATCTGCCGGTCCCCGTAGACGATCGTATCCGGCGCGGACTGCACGTAGTCGATCTGGACATCCACGCCCGTCACGATGCGATTGCGTTCGCCCAGCCGCGTATCCATCTGGATGATGTTGCCGATCTTGTCGCCGTCGATGTTGGTCTGCAGCCCGTACAGCTCGTTTCCCGGCAGCAGCAGCCTCTGCGGGTCCTCGATCGCCTCCTTGACGTGGACCAGGAAGGTGACCGCTTCCTTGCCGTCGACGAGGC
>DASUGO010000232.1:0-2559 GCA_036273975.1 Candidatus Krumholzibacteriia bacterium | reverse complement strand
GTCGAACGCACCCGCGGCGGGACCCCGCCATGACCGAATTCACCATCATCCCCTACCAGCCCGAATACAAGGATCGCGTGGTCGCGTTGCGCCGCTTTGCCTACAACGACGACTTCCGCGGGTGTCAGGAATATATCGAGTGGAAGTACGAACGAAATCCGTATCTGGACGAACCCCTGATTTTCATCGCGGTCGAACCGTCCGGAACCGTGATCGGAATGCGCGGCTTCTATGGCACGCGCTGGCGCGTGGGCGACGAGAACATCGTGATTCCCTGCGCGGATGACTTTGCGATCGCCGCGGCGTGGCGCAATACCGGGCTCATGACCGCCATCATGCGCACGGCCATCTCGTCGCTCGCGCTGCGCGGCTTCCCGTACTTGCTCAATTCGAGCGGTGGCAGCCTCACCGTGCTGCAGTCTCTGGCCATGGGATGGAAGAGCCTGGGAGCAATGGGCCCCGTGGCTGCGCTGACACGGAACGAGAGAATGTTCCGCGAACTGCGCCGGCGTGTGCGCGGGCGGCGCCTGGTGTGGCGGCTGGGTCACCGCCCGGACCGTCTCCAGTTCAGCGACCCGCGTTGTTTCGACCGGCTCGACCACGCCGAACCGCAGACGATGCCCGGCGGAGGCAGCATTGTCATCGAGGCCACGCCGCGCCCTGAGGCCATGGCGCGGCTGGTGGCGGACCTTCCCCACGACCGGCGCGTGCGCCACACGCGCGACACGGCGTTCTTCACGTGGCGTTTCCAGAACCCGATCCGCGACTACCGTTTCGTCTACTACGAGCGCAATGACGTGCTGGAAGGATTCATGGTCGTATCGCGCTACCCAAGCTACCGGCCGCCGATGATCCCCTTCCACATCGCCGACTGGGAGGCAAATGGCAACGATATCCGGCGCGAGATGTTGACGGCCACGCTGCAGCGCGGACGTTTTACGGAGATCGGCGCATGGGAGACCTGCATGCCCGCCGGCTGCGACGAGTTGTTGCGGCATGCCGGCTTCCGGCCCATCGACCTGGAGTTGCGTGCCCGCGGGATGCCCTGTGTGTTGCTGAAGAAGATCGGGGACCCGGCGTCACCGTCAGCGACGCTTCCGGAGGCGGGCTGGGATATCCGCCTCATCGACTCGATGCACGGCTGAGCGAACGCGCTATTCCGCCGGCTTGCGCAGCATCGTCTCCGGCATCGGCACCGCGACCACTTCGCCCGTCGCGGTCTTCACGCCTTCCACCGCCACCGTCACGTCCACCACCGTCTTGCGGGGTGTTGCCTCGCGCACGCGCGCGCGCACTTCGATTACCGGACCGAGCGGCGTGGGCCGCAGGTAGCTCACGTTGAGTGCGGCGGTCACGTAGCGCGGCGACGGAATCTCCCCCACCGCATGTCCGGCGGCGCGCACTGCGTACCCGGCCGCGGTGGCCATCGCGTGACAGTCGATCAGGGACGCCACCAGCCCCCCGTACACAAATCCGGGCAACGCGATGTGCTCGGGCTCGGGCGTAAAGTGCGTGACGGTCTCGTCCCCCTCCCAGCGCGTCTTGATACGATGGCCGGCCGCGTTCAGTTTTCCGCAGCCAAAGCAGTGCGAAAAGTCGTCCGGGTAGAAATCCTGGATGGCGTTGGCTTGCATTTACGCTCTCTCGGGATTGGCGTGCAACTCGTGGCAGGTCAGGATGAACGCGTACTCGATGGCGACGTCGCGCAGATAGTCGTAGCGCCCCGACGCGCCCTTGTGGCCCTCCACCATGCGCGTGCGCAACAGCAGCGGCCGGTCGTTGGTCCGGAGGGTCCGCAGCTTCGCGGTCCACTTGGCCGGTTCCCAGTACTGCACGCGGCGGTCGTTGATGCCGCTCAGGAGCAGCATCGTGGGGTAGTCCTGGGCGCGCATGTTGTCGTACGGCGAGTACGAAGCGATGTACTCGTAGTACTTGCGCTCGTTCGGATTTCCCCACTCGTCGTATTCGATCACGGTGAGCGGAAGACTGTCGTCGAGCATCGTGTTGAGCACATCCAGAAACGGCACCGCCGCCACCGCCGCGCGCCACAGCTCGGGGCGCGCATTGACCACCGCACCGATCAACATTCCCCCGGCGCTGCCGCCATAGCAGACGATGCTGCCCGCGCTCGTGTAGCCACGCGCCACCAGATGATCGGCGCAGGCGATGAAATCGGTGAATGTATTGCGCTTGTAGAGCTTCTTGCCGTGCTCGTACCAGTCGCGCCCCAGGTCGCCGCCACCACGCACGTGAGCGATGGCAAAAATGAACCCGCGATCGAGCAGGCTGATGCGGTTGGACACGAAATGCGGCTCCACGCTGATCCCGTAGGCTCCGTAACCATAGAGCAACAAGGGCGCGCTGCCGTCGCGCGGCGTGTCGTGGCGGTACACCAGCGAAATTGGCACGCGCGTGCCGTCGCTCGCGACGGCGTGGACGCGCTCGGCGATGTAGTTCGCGGGGTCGAAGTCCCCCACCACGGCGTAGCGCTTGCGCAACTCGCGGCCGCCACGCTCCATGTCGTAGTCGAAGACGGTACGCGGCGTCGTGAGCGATGAA
>DASUGO010000231.1:0-18458 GCA_036273975.1 Candidatus Krumholzibacteriia bacterium | reverse complement strand
CAACCTGCTGTTCCTGCTCCGCTACTGGAAGCGCAGCGGCGAAGCCAACGCGCTTGCGATGGTGAAACGCACGCTGGACGCGATGCGACGCGGCGGCATCTATGACCAGGTTGGTTTTGGCTTCCACCGCTATTCGACTGACGCGGAGTGGCTGGTCCCACACTTCGAGAAGATGCTCTACGACCAGGCGATGCTGATGCTTGCGTACACCGAGGCGTTCCAGGCCACCGGCAACCCGGCGTACCGGGACACCGCGCTCGAGATTGCAGCCTACGTGATGCGCGATCTCTCGTCGCCCGAGGGCGGCTTCTACTCCGCCGAGGACGCGGACAGCGAGGGGGAGGAGGGGAAGTTCTACGTATGGACGATGGCGGAGCTGCGCGCGGTGCTGGGCGCGGAGGCCGATGAGTTTGCCCGGATATTCGGCGCGCGGGACGGCGGCAATTTTTCCGATGAGGCGTCGGGTGAGGAAACCGGCAGCAACATCCTGCACCTCGCGCGGCCGCTGCCGGAGGTGGCGCGTGACGCCGGCGTGTCCGAGGACGAACTCAGGACCCGGCTCGAGGCGGCGCGCGCGCGGCTGCTTGCGGCGCGCTCGGCGCGCGTGCGGCCCCATCTCGACGACAAGGTGCTCACCGACTGGAACGGGTTGATGATGGCCGCGCTGGCGCGTTGCGGCCGCGCGCTGGACCGGCCCGAACTCGTCGAGCGCGCCGCGACCGCCGCGGCCTTCGTCCAGAAGCGGCTCATGCGCGACGCGACGCTGTTGCATCGCTACCGCGACGGGGAAGCGGCCATCAGCGGGATGCTGGACGACTACGCGTTCCTCACGTGGGGACTTGTCGAACTCTATGCGGCCACGTTCGACACGCACTACCTCGCGACGGCGCTGGGGCTCGCGCGTGCCATGGACGAGCGGTTCCGCGATCCGGAGTCCGGGTCGTACTTCATGACCGCCCACGATGGCGAGCCCCTGCTGGTGCGGCCGCGCGAGGTCTACGACGGCGCGGTTCCATCTGGCAACTCGGTTGCGATGGCCACGATGGCGACGCTCGCGCGGATGACGGGGGACATGGCGTGGGATGAAAAGGCGCGCGGAATCGGGCGCGCGTACGCGAAGCAGATTGCCGCGTCACCGATGGCCCACACCTACGCGCTGGTCGGCGCGGACTTCCTGCTCGGCCCGACCGTGGAGCTCGTCATTGCCGGACGCCCGGGCGCCACCGACGTCGCCGCGATGCGGCGCGAAATCGACGCGCGGTTTCTGCCCCACCTGGTGACCGTGTTCCGGCCCGCGGAGGGGGCCGGGGCGATCGCGAAAATCGCCCCGTTCGTGGCCGCGCAGAACCCGGAAAATGGCCTCGCGACGGCGTTCCTGTGCCGCAATTTCGCCTGCGAATTGCCGATCACCGACCCGGCGGAACTGGGCCGGCGGCTGGATGCCGCGCGCCGCTAGGCTGTGGGGAAATCCGCCATTGTCATGCGATTTGTAAGGTTGATCTTGACAGCCCTCCCCCCATTGGGTAGCCTCCCAACGGTGCTTTGTGAATCCTCGCACAAAGTCGAGTAGATTCTCTTAAATATACTGTCTTCAACTTGTTACGGGCGGCTGCCTCGTGAGGGTGGCATTGATTCAGTCCCCGATACGACTCCTTATATCTCTCGCGTTCGCGCTCCTCATCGCGTCCAGCGCCGCCGTTGCCTCCCGGCAGCCGAAAGCGCCGCTGGCGGTCGGGCTCACCGAACATCTGGGGGACACGGTTCCGCTGGACCTGCGGTTCATCGCGGAGACGGGCGATACCGTTGCCCTGCGTGACCTCGTCGATCGCCCGACCATCGTCTCGCTGGTCTACTACACCTGTCCGTCGATTTGTCGCCCGCTGCTCGATGAGGTGGCCGGGACGCTCGCCAAACTCGGCGACGTGGACATGGTGCCCAACCGCGACTACAAGATCCTGACCATCAGCTTCGATCAGTTCGACAGCGCCGCCGGTTCGACCCGGCTCAAGGACGAGTACTACCGCAAGCTGCCGGCCAGCTTTCCGCGCGACGCATGGACGTTCCTGACCGCGGATTCGGCGACCATCGCCCGCTTCACCAACGCCGTCGGGTTCGGGTTCAAGCGCAACGCCATGGACTCCGACTTCGCGCACCCGACGTCGCTGATCGTCCTCACCCCCGACGGAAAGATCTCCCGTTACCTGCTGGGTGCGGAGTATCTGCCCCTGGATATCAAGATGGCGCTCATCGAGGCCCGCGAGGGACGGATGGGGGCCACGATCGTCAAGTTCTACCAGTTCTGCTTCAGCTACGATCCCAGCGGCAAGAAATACGTGCTGAATGCGACCCGCGTGGTCGGGCTGAGCACGCTGATCGGCGTTGCGATGATCGTTGTGTTCGTCTCGGCGTCCGGCCGTCGTCGGGAAAAGCGCGTAAAGAAGGTGGACCAGCATGTTTGAGCACGCGAGGGTCCCGGAAGCCTCGTCCGTGAACTTCTACCAGTTCAAGGGACGTTTCTCGGGTCTTGCAGGGTGGATTTTCTCGACCGATCACAAGCGCATCGGCCTCATGTATCTGATTCTGATGCTGGTGTTCTTTACCGCCGGCATGTCACTCGGGTTCCTGATGCGTCTCGAACTGATCGCGCCGGGGAAGACCATTGTCGACGCGCAGACGTACAACTCGCTGTTCACGCTGCACGGCGTGATCATGGTGTTTCTCTTCGTGATCCCGGGGCTGTCAGCCTCGCTGGGCAACTTCATGCTGCCCATCATGATCGGCGCCAAGGACGTGCAGTTTCCGCGCCTGAATCTGCTGTCGTGGTGGCTGTTTCTCGGCGGGGCGATCATTGCGGTGGTCGCGCTGTCGACCGGCGGTGGCCCGCCGGACACCGGATGGACGTTCTATGCGCCGTACAGCATCCGCACCGGGACCAACGTCACGATGGCGGCGTTCGCGGTCTTCGTGCTCGGTTTCTCGTCCATCCTGACCGGACTCAATTTCGTCACCACCATTCACCGCATGCGCGCGCCGGGCATGGGTTTCTTCCGCATGCCGCTTTTCGTGTGGGCCGTCTACTCGACCGGCTGGCTGCAGGTGGTCGCGACCCCGGTGGTGGGCATCACGCTCGTGATGATCATGGTGGAGCGCACGTTCGGCATCGGCGTCTTCGATCCGCTCAAGGGCGGCGACCCGATCCTGTACCAGCATTTGTTCTGGATCTACTCGCACCCGGCCGTCTACATCATGATCCTGCCCGCGCTCGGCGTCATCTCCGAGATCATCTCGGTGCACGCGCGGCGCACAATCTTCGGTTACACCTTCGTGGCGCTGTCCAGCATCGCGATTGCGGTCTTTGGCTCGGTGGTGTGGGCGCACCACATGTTCGTCAGCGGCAACAGCCTGGTGGCGAACTTCGTATTCTCGCTCCTGACCATGCTGGTGGCGATTCCGAGCGCCGTGAAGGTCTTCAACTGGGTGGCGACCCTCTACAAGGGATCGATCCAGCTGGAGACGCCGATGCTCTACGCGCTGGCTTTCATCTTCCTGTTCATGATCGGCGGGTTCACCGGCATGATGCTGGGTATCCTTTCCATCGATGTGCACGTCCACGACACGTACTTCGTGGTGGGGCATTTCCACTACGTCATCTTCGGCGGGCTCGGATTCGCGCTGTTCGGGGCGCTCCACCACTGGTACCCGAAGATGTTCGGCCGCATGTACCATCAGATCCCGTCCAAGATTTCCTGGTTCCTCGTCTTCGTCGGCTTCAACGTGCTGTACATGCCGATGTTCATCCTCGGCTGGGAGGGCATGCCACGCCGCTACTACGACTACCTGCCGCAGTTCCAGAAATGGCACGTGGTGTCGACGGTGGGCTCGTGGATCCTGATTGCCGGCATTCTGATCATGTTCATCAACCTGCTGCGGTCGCTCAAGACCGGCAAGGTGTGCACGGAGTTGAACCCGTGGGGGGGCGGACGCACGCTCGAATGGACCGTGCCGTCGCCGCCGCCGCTCGAGAACTTCGACGAGATCCCGACCGTGACGCGCGGTCCCTATGATCCCGAACCCGCGGAGGCGAAATGAGCTCGCAGTCGCATTCGATAGCGCTTCCCAATCACAAGGACTACCAGGGGTCGAAGTTCGCCATCTGGCTGTTCCTGATCACCGAGGTCATCCTGTTCGGCGGGATGTTCGTGCTGTACTCGGTGTATCGCTCCGAGTACGCGACGGACTTCCACCACGCCGCGGAGGAACTGAACACGCTGCTGGGAACGATCAACACCCTGATTCTGCTCACCAGCAGTCTGACGATGGCGCTCGCGATCGCCGCGACGCACCATGGCAACCGCAAGCTGTCGCTGACCATGCTGGCGGTGACCGTGCTGTGCGGGGTGGCGTTTCTGGTCATCAAGTATTTCGAGTGGGGCGCGAAGATTCACCACGGCATCTATCCGGGCTCTGAATTCCTGCTCGCGCATCCCAAGGGCGAAATTCTTTTCTTCGGTCTCTACTTCACGATGGCCGGCGTGCACGGAATCCACGTGCTGGTGGGTGTCGTGCTGCTGACGGTGATGTTCCTGCGCGTGGCCAACCAGCCCAACGGCAAGGTCTCGTTCGTCGCCGGGCACGGCCTCGGACAGGCGGAGGGCGGCCGCATCGCCATCGTGGACAAGGATGGCAAGACGCTGTGGACCGGCGAGGAGATCGACACCTCGATCCAGCGCATCGACATCAGCACCAGGTACTGGCCGGTGAAGGAACGCTTCCGGGTGATCGACTTCAATCTGCTCGAAAACTCGGGGCTGTACTGGCACATCGTCGACATCGTCTGGATTTTCCTGTTCCCGCTCTTCTACCTGATCACCTAGTTGGACCATTCGGAGGACGGCATGAGCCACGACGTGAGTCACGAACACGAAGCGCACGCGCACGAACCGGTCGGATACGGCAGCTACATCCTGACCTGGCTGGCGTTGCTCGTGCTGACCGCGATGACGGTTACGGCGGCGGGGATGCATTTTGGCAGCCTGAGCGTGCTGGTGGCGCTTGCGATTGCCATGGTCAAGGCCTCCATCGTCCTGTTCCTGTTCATGCACTTGAAGTACGAAGATCGAATCTTTCATCGCCTGCTGATGATCGTCATTGCCGCGATGGTGATCTTTATCGGCCTGACCTTCACCGACACGCTTTTCAGGTAGCCCAATGCTGAGTCGTTTTTCGACAACTTCCGACGCCGTTAACGGACCGATCATTCTGATCTCCGCCGTGTCGCTGTTCTTGTTGATCGGCATCACGCTGGTGATGATCTTCTTTGCGCTCAAGTACAATCGCAAGCGCCGCTCGGTGGGCGAGGATGTGCACGGGCACAAAATGCTCGAAATCGTCTGGACCGTGATCCCGACCATCCTCGCCTTCGGGTTCTTCTGGTACGGCTGGGAAGGCTACCGGCTGCTCAAGTCGCCGCCGGCGGACTCGATCCAGGTGCACGTGACCGGGCGCATGTGGTCGTGGAACCACGAGTACGCGAACGGCGTGCAGTCGCCGGAGCTCTACGTCCCCGTCGACAAGCCGGTGAAGATCAACCTGACTTCGCAGGACGTGATCCACAGCTATTTCATTCCCGCGTTCAAGGTCAAGCAGGACGCGGTTCCCGGCGTACCGAACCTCTTTCTGTGGTTCCAGGCGACGACGGTGGGTGACTACGACATTTTCTGCGCCGAATACTGCGGCACGCGCCACTCGGCGATGCTGAGCAAGGTGCACGTGCTCCCGCAGGAGGAGTTCGACGCCTGGCTGGCGTCGGAAGGCGAGAAGGTGGTGGCGATGGAAAAGGCGGCCGAGTCGGCCGAAGGGGATGACGCGGGTCTCGCGATCCTCGGCAAGCAGCTCGCCCAGGCCAAGGGCTGCGCGGCGTGCCACAGCGTCGATGGCAGCAAGCTCATCGGCCCGTCCTTCAAGGGTATTTACGGACACCAGGTGACCGTGGTCACCGGCGGTTCCGAGCGTGACATCACCGTGGACGACGAATACATCAAGCACTCCATGCTGGAACCGACCGCCGACATCGTGAAGGGATACCAGCCGCTCATGCCTTCGCAGAAGGGGCTTGTCACCGATGCGGAGATCAAGGCGCTGACCGCGTACATCAAGAGCCTCAACTAGCCCATGATGCGTTTTCTCGAAATGGTTCTCGAACTCTCCAAGGTTCGAATCGCCGTGCTGGCCATGGCCTCCGCGGTGACGGGGTTCTTCCTCGCGTCGCACGGCGTTGTCGCCGGTGTGGTGCCGGTCGTGCTGGGCGTGTTTTTTCTGGCCAGCGGCGCCGGGGCGTTGAACCAGGTGCAGGAAGTCGACCTCGACGCCCTGATGGTGCGGACCTCGGGGCGGCCCATTCCGTCCGGACGCATGACGCGCCGCACGGGTCTCGTGGTGGCGCTCACCCTGCTGGCAATCGGCTGCGCGTGTCTGGCGGGAAACGTCGTCGCGCTGGCCCTCGGCCTCTGCACCGTCTTCTGGTACAACGCGGTCTACACGCCGCTCAAGCGCGTCTCGGCCTTCGCCGCCATTCCGGGCGGTGTCGTGGGCGCGATTCCGCCGGTGATCGGCTGGGTCATGGCTGGCGGCTCCGCCACCGACCCGCGCATCCTGGCGGTGGCGTTCTTCTTCTTCGTCTGGCAGGTGCCGCACTTCTGGCTGCTCCTCATGCGGATCGGCGACGACTACGCGCGCGCCGGACTGCCGACGCTCACCAACCTGTTTTCCCGTCGCCAGCTGGCGCGCATCATCTACGTGTGGATGATCGCGACCATGGTGGCCTGTGTGTCGATGCCGATGTTCGGGATCTCGTCCGCCGTGTGGGCACAGGCGATCCTCGCGCTGGCATCGTTGTGGCTCGGCTGGCATGCCACGACCATGGTCCGGTCGGACGGCAGGGTGCTGGCGTTTCACCATATCAATCTTTACGCGCTGTTCGTGATCTCGACGCTGTCGGTCAGCGGGCTCGTCGGCTAGCAAAGACGGAAGGCGATCCATGGATTTCTTGAGTCAGCACATCATCCCACCGAGCGCACTGCACATGAAGCTCCTCGAGTTTCTGGCGGTGGTGACGTACACCATCCATCTGCCGTTTATCGCGCTCGTGGTGGGCTCGACAGCGGTGGCACTGTGGCTGACGTTCTCGGATCACGAGATTCCCAATCCGCGTTTTGCGCGTCTGGCCGGAGATCTGATCGCAACCGTGCTCGGACGCAGGGTGCCGCTGCTCGTGCTCGGGATCATGCCGCTATTGGTGCTGCCGTTCATATACGGCCAGTGGTTCGTGGGTCTCGAGAAGGTCCCGATGGCGTACATCGTCCTGCCCATGCCGGGCGTGGCGCTGGGGCTGTTCCTGCTGGGTCTCTACGGCGCCAGCTTCAAGGACCGGGCGACCGGTTTTGCCCGCCACATGGGGCTCGGGCTGCTCGGGCTGGGCACGCTGATGGGATCGTACTTCGTGATGATGAGCGCGATCACCCGTCTGCAGGATCCGGAGAAGTGGTACCGGCTCAAGAACGTGGTGATCCTGGTGCTCAACTGGAACGTCATCTGGAAGTTCCTGCTCTTCGTCCACCTCGGATTTGGCCTCACCGGCGCGGCGATGCTCTTCTTCATCCTGCGCTGGCGGAGCGACGCGGCCTCGGACCCCGAGTACGCGAATTTCGTGCGCCGTTTCGGCGCCGGCCTCGGCCTGGCATTCTGTTTCGCGGTGCCGGTGTTCAACCTGTTCTACGTATTCACGTCCGCGGACGTGACATTTGATTCGACGGTGTACGTGCTGGGCGCGGCGGTTACGCTGGTGACGATGTTCATCGCGTACGCCTTTCTCGGCGCGCTGCGCTCGCAGCGGGCCCGGTTCGGCGCGACGACCTTCACGCTCTTTATCGTTGTGTTCGTTCTCTCCAGCACGTTCGACGTGCGCTCCATGGCCAACGCCAACCGCGAGCACGCGCGGCTGGTGGAAAAGCAGGCCGAGCGGGAGAAGATGGAACGCGAGGCCATGATCGAGGAAAACATGGCGGCCGCCTCGGGCAAGAATCTCGGCGAGGAGACGTTCAAGAACGTCTGCATGCAGTGCCATCGCATGAACGAAAAGCTGGTGGGTCCGCCGCTGGCGACGGTGCTTCCGAAGTACGCGTCGAACCCGGAGGAACTCCAGAACTTTGTATTGAATCCCGTCAAGAAGGACCCTGCGTATCCGCCGATGCCGAATCCCGGGCTCAGCCCCGCCCAGGCGCGCGCGGTGGCGGCGTATCTGCTGGGGCAGATGGCCGGCGGGGCGGAGTCGGGCGCGCCGGACGGACAGACGTCGACACAGACAGAGGTGGAAAGTGGTCAGACGAGTCATTAGCACGGCGGTATTCGGGTACTTCGCGCTGTTCGCGGTCCTGGTTCTTCTGCTGGGATTCCGCTGGCACACGCAACGCAAGGCGCCCGAGCAGCCGATCGCATTCAGCCACGAGATTCATGTCGGCAAGCTGAATCTGCAGTGCCTGTTCTGCCACGACTCGGCGGACAAGTCCACGTTTGCCGGGGTGCCGCCGGTGTCGCGCTGCATGGAGTGCCACGTGGCCGTCAAGACCGAGACCGCGGGTATCCAGAAGCTCACCGAGTACTGGAACAACAAGGAACCGGTGCCGTGGAACCGCGTCCACCGCATCCGCATTCGCAACTACGTCTATTTCTCGCACAAGCGGCACGTCGCGAAGGGCGTTGCGTGCGAGCAGTGTCATGGTCAGCTGGCCGCGATGCCCCAGGTGCGTCAGGTCAGTTCGCTGAAGATGGGCTGGTGCGTGTCGTGTCACACCGACAACGGCGCGCCGACCGACTGTTTGATCTGCCACAGGTAGAGGAAGGAACGGAGGCCGTCACATAATGGACAGGCGAGACTTCTTGCGCTGGGTGGGAGTTGCCTCGGGCGCTTCCGTGCTCGCCGGCTGCGATCTCAATCGCAAGTCGGAGAAGCTCATCCCGTATCTGGTTCCGCCCGATGACGGCACCATCCCGGGCGAGGCCACCTTCCTGGCCACGTCGTGCACGGAGTGCCCGGCCAATTGCGGCGTCACCGCGCGCGTGCGCGACGCGCGCCCGGTCAAGCTGGAAGGCCTGGCCGGCCACCCGGTCAACGACGGCGCGCTGTGCATCCGCGGGCAGGCGTCGCTCAACCGGCTCTATAATGTGGAACGTATTCGCGGACCGCAGATGAAGGATGCGAGCGGCAAGCTGGCGCCCACCACCTGGGACAACGCGCTCCCGCGCGTTGCGAGCGCGATCAAGTCCGGCGGCGACCACGCGCTTCTATCCGGCCGCACGTCGGGCTCGCTGGCCGCGCTGATGGAGGACTTCTCCTCGCGCACCGGCGTTCGCCGCCTGCCCGAGTTCGAAGTATTCTCGTACGCCGCCGTTCGCGAGGCCAACCGCGAGTTGTTCGGCCAGCCCGTGGTTCCGGTTGCGATGCCGGATGCGGCCGACGTCGTGATCACGGTGGGCGCCGATGTGCTGGAAACCTGTGGCAACCCGGTGGCCTTCGCGCGCGCGCTCGCGCGGCGGCGCGACCGGGGCGGGAAGTTCGAGTGGTACCACGTCGAACCCCACGCCTCGATGACGGGCTTCAAGGCATCGCAGCGCGTTGTGGTGCGTCCCGGGACCGAGGCTCACCTGCTCGCGTTCCTGCTGCACGCGGTGGCCGGGCAGCGCTCGCTCGACTCGCGCACCGCCGCGCACGTCAATCGCGTGCCGGCCGTTACCGCGGACAGGGCCGCCGAGGTCACCGGCATCGCGCGCGAACAGATCGAACACATGTCGGAGGCGCTCGTCAACGCGTCGAACCCGCTGCTGCTCGCCGGCGGGGTTTCGGTGGCGCACGACGGCGGACTCGACGTGGCTCACCTCGCGGCGTTGCTTCAGAGTGCCTGCGGCATGAACGGCCGCACGCTCGACTTCGCGGCCGGCGCCGACTACTCGCGCACCGGCTCGATGGCCGACTTCGACCGGCTGGTGCAGCGTCTGGAGGCCGGCCAGGTGGGGACGCTGATTCTGTTCAACGTCGACCCGGTGGGACTGGTCGCCGATGACCGATTGAAGAACGCGCTGTCGCGCGCGGCGCTGCTGGTGGGCGTGGGCGACATGCCCAATCCGACGCTCGATCTGTGCGACATCGTGTTGCCGTTGTCCCACACGCTGGAATCGTGGGGCGACAACGAGCCCGCCGCGGGCGTGCTCAATGTCGTGCAGCCGGCGCTGACACCGCTGTTCGACACGCTGTCGGCGGGCGACATCCTGCTGCGCATCATGGCGGAAGCCGGCGCGGCGCAGGATGTGACCTATCAGCAGTACGTGGCCGATCGCTGGGCGCGCGAGTACGGAACCGGCGCCGAGGAAATGGTGAAGACGGGCTTCGTGTCCCGCAAGCCGGCCGCGGCCGCGATCACCCTGCGTGACCCCGATCACCGCTTCACGTTCGACACCACCGGCGGACTCGAGGGCGGCGTGCTGGTGCTCGCGCCCTCGGTGCGCTGGTACGACGGACGCAGCGAAGGGCTCGAACTCCTGCGCGAGATTCCCGATCCGCTGACCTCGGTGTCGTGGGACGCCTGGGTGTCCGTGGGCATGGAGACCGCCACTGCGCTCGGCGTGGCGGACCAGGACGAGGTGGAGATCCGCGCGGCCGCGTGGACGACGCGCCTGCCGGTTCGCCGCCAGCCGGGTCTCGCGCGCGACGTCTTCGTCGTCCAGCGTGGTGCCGCCGCACCGCCCACGGGCTGGTCCCGGGTGAGCGGCGAGAGCGGAGCCTACCTCGCCGGCGTCAGCGTGACGCCGACCGGGCGCCGCGTGAGGCTCCCGATCCTCTCCGGTTCGCTGGGCGAGGAGGGGCGCGGCATCGTGCCGGGCCACCACCCCGAACACTTCAGCCCGCACGCGGAGATGATGGCCGTACACGGCGGCGCACACAGCGGCGAAGTGACCGGCCACCCGGATCCGAAGGACACGTCATTCTACCCCGCGCCGGACTACCCCAAGTACCGCTGGGCGATGGCGATCGACATGGAGAAGTGCGTCGGCTGTTCCGCGTGCGTCGCCGCGTGCCACGTCGAAAACAATGTTCCGATGACCGGGCGCGAAGAGCACCTCAAGGGTCGCGAAATGTCGTGGATCCGTCTCGAGCAGTATTACAGCGAGGATGGCTCGCAGGCCGACTTCGTGCCGACGATGTGCCAGCATTGCGACTATGCCACGTGCGAGCCGGTGTGCCCGGTCTACGCCACGTACCACAACAACGAGGGGCTCAACGCGCAGGTATACAACCGCTGTGTCGGCACGCGTTACTGCTCCAACAACTGTCCGTACAAGCAGCGGCGCTTCAACTGGTTCGCGCACAACGACCGGCCGCATCCGCTGAACCTGATGGTCAACCCGGATGTGTCCCTGCGCGGCAAGGGCATCATGGAGAAGTGCACCATGTGCGTGCAGCGCATCCGCAAGGCGCGCGACGTCGCCAAGGACGAGAAACGCGATATTCGCGAGGGCGACCTGACGACCGCGTGCGCGCAGTCGTGTCCGGGCAACGCCATCGTGTTTGGCAACCTGCTCGACGAGAACTCGGAGGTCCACAAGTGGGCCCACTCGGAGCGCTCGACACGCATCCTGGAGGAACTGGGCACGAGCCCGGGTGTCTTCTATCTGAAGAAGGGAAACGGTCATGACGCATAAGACCGCGGACGTGCCGGCGGGTTCGGCGCATTCCGCCTCGGAAGCGCGTCTGCAGATCGAGCGGGACGTCATCCAGGGCATGCAGCGCCCCGGGCTTTCCTACTGGATGCTGGTCGGCTTCTTCGCCACGGTGTTCGGCGTCTGCCTCCTCGGCGCGTGGGGCTGGCAGATCTACAAGGGAATGGGCGTTGCGGGTATCACCAATCCGACGGGCTGGGGCGTCTACATCGTCAACTTCGTGTTCTGGGTTGGTATCGCGCACTCGGGCACGCTGATTTCGGCGGTGTTGTTCCTGTTCCGTTCCAAGTTCCGGTCCAGCTTCAACCGCGCCGCGGAAGCCATGACGGTCATCGCGGTGATGTGCGCCGGCATGTACCCGCTGATCCACCTCGGCCGCATGTGGTACTTCTTCTGGCTGTTGCCGTATCCCAACCAGCGGCTCCTGTGGACCAACTTCAAGTCGCCGCTCGAGTGGGACGTGTTCGCCGTTTCGACCTATCTGACCATCAGCGTCGTGTTCTTCTACGTCGGCCTGATCCCGGACTTCGCCATCGTCAAGCGCTACACGCGCGGCGTGCGCCGCCACGTCTACAGCGCGCTGTCGCTGGGATGGCTGGGTACCCGCCAGCAGTGGCGGAACTACAACATGGTCTACGCGCTGCTGGCCGGCTTCGCGGCCCCGCTGGTGCTGTCGGTGCACTCGGTGGTTTCGTGGGACTTCGCAATGGGTATCGTGCCGGGCTGGCACACGACGATCTTCGCGCCCTACTTCGTGGCCGGTGCCATCTTCTCCGGCTGCGGCATGGTGCTCACGCTCTGCATCCCGATGCGCAAGATACAGAAGCTCGAGCGCGTGATGCCCATCGAACACTTCGAGAAGCTGGCCAAGACCATGCTGTTCATGTCGATGATCGTGGGCTACGCCTACATCATCGAGTTCATCCTCGCTTATTACAGCGGCAACGTGTACGAGTTCGGTATCTTCCGCGATCGCGCGACCGGTTTCTACAAGTTCCAGTACTGGGGGATGGTCTTCTGCAACATGATCGTGCCCCTGCCGCTGTTCATCAAGAAGTTGCGGCGCAGCCTTGCGTACCTGTTCATCACGTCGATCTTCGTCAATATCGGCATGTGGCTGGAGCGCTTCGTGATCATCGTCACGTCGCTGTCCAAGGAGTTCGACCCCTACGCGTGGGGGCCCTACAAGCCGTCGATCATCGAAATCAGCATCACCATTGGCACGTTCGGGTTCTTCTTCATGATGTTCCTCCTGTTTGCGAAGTTCCTGCCCGTGGTGGCGATTACGGAGAAGAAGGAGGAAGTACATTGAGCGAGCGATTCGTCTTCGAGAGCGAGCACGACTTCCTGCACAAGCTCGAGGAACTCGTGAAGAGCGGGGTGGATCCGAGACACATCGACACCCGTGCGCCGCACCCGGTGTACCACGCGGAAGAAATTCTCGGCGAAAAGCCGAGCATCGTGCGCACCTTTGCGTTGATTGGCGGCCTCACCGGCGCCGCAACCGGTTATCTGTTCACTTCGCTGACCGCACTCGACTGGATCCTGCCGGTAGGGAACAAGCCCATCGTCGGCATTCCCGCTTACACGGTGATCGCGTTCGAGCTGATGGTCCTGTTCGGGGGCTTGTCGTCGTTCCTCGGTTTCCTCGTTTCCTCGCGGATGCCGGCGGTGCGCACGGTGATCTCCAGCGACGAGTTCGTGGACAACTTCGAGATCCACGTGAGGAAGGGCTAGGTCATGGGAATCCGACTGAATGGACCCCGCTGGTTGATCGCGTCGCTGGCGGTGGCGGCGATCGTGTTTGTGGCCGAACGCCTGCTCGAGCCGGCGGCGGGCGGATCGCTCCTGATCGTGATGGCGCTCTTCGTGGGCCTGGCCGAGGGCGCGCTGGTCCTGATGGCGGGTGCCGAGCTGTCCGACGGGCACTGGCACAAGGCGCTGCTGACGCGCACGGCGACATTGCAGTACGTGATCCCGGTGGTCATGCTGCTGTTCGTGGTGAACCTGCCGCAGCTGTCGATCTACCCGTGGATGGAATACCAGGGAGTGTGGTTCAACCGCGGTTTCTTCATCGCCCGCCACCTGGTCGTGATGGGCGTGATGTTCCTGCTGGCGCGGAAGTTCATGGGCGGCGCGATTCGCGGTGAACGCGGTGCGCGCTTCTGGGCCGTCGTGTACGTGATCATGTTCGTGTGGCACCTCTCGATGATCGGTATCGAGTGGTTCATGTCCATCGAGCGCCCGTGGTTCAGCACGCTGTTCGGCGCGTTCGTGATGGTGAGCGCATTCCTCACGGGGATATGCGCGCTGGCGCTGGTGATCTATGGCTGGCGGCACCGGACCGACGAGCCCTCGCGTCTGATCCAGAAATCGATCGGCGGCCTGATCTTCGGGTTCGCGACGTTCTGGGCGTACTTCTACTTCTCGCAGCTGATCGTGATCTGGTACGGCAACATCCCGGAGGAGACGGCCTATCTGGCCAAGCGCATCGGCTACCATACCCCGTACTGGCTGGTGGCCCGGCTGATCTTCGGTATGATCTGGGTGACGCCGTTCGCGGTGCTGCTGCGGCGGAAGAACAAGACCATCCCGGCCGTGACGTCGGCGCTGGCAGTCATCGTGATTTCCGGGGTAACGCTGCAGTACTGGCTGATGCTGGCGCCGGTGGTGCCGGTCCATATCCCGCTCCTGCTGATCGAACTGGGGTTGATGGCGTTCCTGACCGCCTCGATCGTCCGGTCCCACGAGACCCTGCCCGGGGTGGCAGAGGGTGCGGCGGCCGAGGGGGGCGCCCTGGCCCACACCCATTAGGCGGCGGCCCGGGGCCCGGACTGGACCCACCGAAAACCCGCGGGGAATGGGGCTTGACGCCCCCCCGGGGGGTTGGTATATCTTAACGACTTTCCCCCGAAGGGGTTTGGCAAGGTGTGCGCATCGGCGCAGGTGATATAAATGTTCATGAAGACCCATACAGTCAAGGGTGCCGACATCAACGAGACGTGGTACGTCGTCGACGCGACCAACCGTCCGCTCGGCCGCCTTGCAAGTGAAATCGCCAACGTTCTCCGCGGCAAGCATCGCCCGGAGTTTTCGCCCCATCTGTCGCTGGGTGACCACGTGATCGTGGTCAACGCGGACAAGATCTACATCAGCGGAAACAAGCGTGAGGACAAGCTCTACTATCGCTTCTCGGGATATCCGGGCGGTTTGAAGGTCAGGACGATGTCCGACGTTATTGCGCAGGATCCGACGGCCGTCGTCCGGACCGCCGTGCGCAAGATGCTCCCGGGTACGCGCCTGGGCCGCAAGATGATCAAGAAGCTCCGAATCTACACGGGCCCCGAGCACCCGCACGCCGCGCAGCAGCCCGGCGCGATGCCCCCGACCGGGTACTGATTCCAGATTGACACGGTAGCATCAAGGGCGCGGGTCTGAGCGCGTTCCTGACCGGTAGCCGCCGCAGTGGCGGGTATCACCCAACAACCCAACAGCAAGACGGACTGAAGACATGGTGGCAAAGAAACAGGAAGCGGCGAAAGTCGCGACGATCGGGGCGGTGGGACGCCGCAAGGAAGCGGTGGCCCGCGTGTTTGTGCGTCCCGGCGAGGGCAAGATCACCGTCAACGGGCGCGAGCTCGCCCAGTACTTCGGGCGCGACACTCTGGTGCTGCGCGTGCGCGAGCCGCTCGAGGTGACGGAAACCGCGGACAAGTATGACATCGACGCCACCGCCGACGGCGGCGGGATCACGGGGCAGGCGGGTGCCGTCCGTCTCGGAATCGCCCGCGCGCTGATCAAGCTCGACGAGCGGTTTCACGCGATGCTGAAACCCCGTGGGCTCCTTACCCGCGACCCGCGGATGAAGGAGCGCAAGAAGTACGGTCTGGCGGGCCGCCGCAAGAAGTTCCAGTTCTCGAAGCGCTAGACTCCAGGGAGTCGGCTCCGCACCACTGGTTTTTCGACCTGACGATTTTTTTCCGGGTGGACGCGCCGGTTTCGGCGCGTCCCATTATCACACACACCGCGCCCCGAGCGGATCGTCCCGGTGCCCCGTCGTTGACGGGGTTGGCGGTCCGGCGCGGTGGAGGCTCAACCGAGATCCAAGGGGGTCCTACCCATGGGTGAAGTCACCCTGCAAGAACTGCTCGAAGCGGGCGTTCATTTCGGCCACCAGACCAAGCGCTGGAACCCGAAGATGAAACCCTTCCTCTTCAGCCAGAAGAACGGCATCCACATCATCGACCTCGAGAAGACGCTCGTGTGCATCAACGCCGCGCGCGATGCCATCCGCGAGGTGGCCACGCAGGGCCGCAGTGTGTTGTTTGTCGGTACCAAACCGCAGGCCAAACACGCGATGCGGGAAGAAGCCATGCGCGCCGGGATGCCGTATGTAATCGAGCGCTGGCTCGGCGGCACCTTGACCAACTTCAATACCGTGCGCCGCAGTCTCAGCCGCCTCGACTACCTGGAGAAGATGGAACTCGACGGCAGCATCAGCCAGTTCTCCAAGCGCGAGGCGTCCCGCTTCGGCAAGGAGAAGGAGCGCATTCTCAAGACCCTCGGCGGTGTCCGCAAGCTGAATGACCTGCCGGGACTGGTCTTCATCGTCGACACCAAGAAGGAGATAAACGCCGTCAACGAGGCGCGCCGGCTGCATATCCCGATCGTCGGCGTGGTGGACAGCAATGCCGATCCCGACGAGGTCGACTTTCCGGTTCCGGGCAATGACGACGCGATGCGCGCCATTGGCCTGTTTGCGCGGGTCGTCGCGGATGCGTGTATCGAAGGTCGCGCCCGGCACACCGAAGGCCGCGACATTGCCACCGGCGACGAACCGGCCGCGGCGGCTGAGTCGGCCGGCCAGGAATCGGTTGCCTGAGTAAAGGACTACGGAGAAGAAGATGGAAATCACAGCTGGATTGGTAAAGGAACTGCGCGAACGCACCGGCGCGGGAATGATGGATTGCAAGAAAGCGCTCGGGGAGAGCGCGGGCGATGTCGAGAAGGCAATCGAATTCCTGCGCATCCACGGGCTCTCGAAGGCGGCCAAGAAGGCCGGCCGCGAGACCAGCGAGGGGCTGATCTACTCCTACATTCACCCGGGCAGCCGGATCGGCGTGTTGCTGGAGGTAAACTGCGAGACGGACTTCGTGGCCCGCACCGATGAGTTCCAGGAACTCGTGCGCAATCTCGCGCTGCACATCGCGGCGGCAGCGCCGCTGGGTGTGTCGCGTGACGACATCCCGGCCGATCTGATTGAGAAGGAGAAGGCGGTGTTTCACGCCCAGGCGATCGAAGAGGGCAAGCCGGCCGCGGTCGCCGACAAGATCGTCGCCGGGCGGATCGAAAAGTTTTTTGCGGAAGCCGCGCTGCTCGATCAGGTCTACGTTCGCGACAACGACAAGAAGGTCGGCGATCTCGTGAAGGAAGCCATCGCGAAGCTGGGGGAGAACATCCAGATCGCGCGCTTCGCTCGTTTCCAACTGGGCCAGTAACTGCGGAGGTGCCGTCCTGGACGGGTTGAGGTTCCAGAGGATCCTGCTCAAGTTCAGCGGCGAGATCCTGGCCCGCGATGACGGGGGCGGAATCGATTTCGCCAAGCTGGCCGCCTATTCCAAGCAGATCGCCGAGGTCAAGGCGCTGGGCACCGAAGTTGGCATCGTCATCGGCGGTGGCAACATCCTGCGCGGCAGCACGTCGAGCGCGAACGGCATCGATCGTGTCACCGGCGACTACATGGGTATGCTGGCCACGGTCATCAACGCGCTCGCTTTCCAGAGCGCGCTGGAGCGAATCGGCGTCGACACGCGGGTGCTGACCGCCATCAAGATGGAGCAGCTCGCCGAGCCATACATCAAGCGCCGCGCCATCCGCCACCTGGAGAAGGGGCGGATTGTCATTTTTGCCGGCGGCACCGGCAATCCCTATTTCACCACCGACACGGCCGCGGCTCTGCGCGCCATCGAGATCGAAGCCGACGTCGTCATGAAGGGAACCAAGGTGGATGGCGTCTACGACGGCGACCCGATGGAGAATCCAGACGCGCGCCGCTTTGATTCACTTTCTTATATCGACGTGCTGAACCGGCGCCTGAAGGTCATGGACGCGACGGCGATCTCCCTGTGCATGGAGAACAAGCTGCCGATCGTGGTGTTCAAACTCATCGGCGACAACAACCTCATGCGCGCGGTGCGCGGCGAGCCGGTGGGAACCATTGTCTCATGAAGTTGGAGGCGATCCATGCTTGACGAACTTTATCTAAAGACTGAAGAGCATATGCAGAAGTCGCTGGACGCGCTTCTGCACGAGCTGAGCGGGATCCGCACCGGCAAGGCGAGCCCTGCCATCCTCGAAATCATCCGCGTGCACTACTACGGCCAGACGGTCCCGCTCAGGCAGGTCGCGAACATCTCCGTCCCGGATCCGCGTACGCTCGTGATCCAACCATGGGACAAGTCGCAGATCGGCGAGATCGAGAAGGCCATCCAGGCGTCCGATCTGGGACTGAATCCGCAGAACGACGGCGGGACCATCCGCTTGCCGATTCCGGCGCTCACCGAGGAGCGCCGCCGCGACCTCGTCAAGGTGGTCAAGCGCATCGGGGAGGATGCGAAGGTTGCCGTGCGCAACATCCGCCGGGATGCCAACGAGAAACTCAAGAAGCTCGAGAAGGAGCACGAGCTTTC
>DASUGO010000230.1:0-6623 GCA_036273975.1 Candidatus Krumholzibacteriia bacterium | reverse complement strand
GTTTATGCGCGACCGGCTGCTCGACGGGAATCCGCCGACGGTCCGTGAGGTGCAGGCGAGGTTCGGATTCAAGGCTGTCCAATCGGCCCAGGCGCACCTCGAGCAGCTGGTCGCGGAAGGACGCCTGGAGAAGCAACTGGGTGAGTTCAAGGGCCGCGCGCGTGGCTACGCACTCCCCCGCTCCAGCGTGGATTCCGCGGGAGCCACCGCCTTCGCCCCGCTCCTCGGTCACATTCAGGCCGGTGGACTGCAAGCCGCCATCGAAGAGCGCGAGGGCATGGTTCCTGTTCAACGCTCTGGACGCCGCGCGGGAAGCGAGAAGCTCTTTGCGCTCCGCGTTCGCGGCGAGAGCATGTTGGGTGTGGGCATCCTCCCTGATGACATCGTGATCGTCAGGGCCCAACCAACCGCTGACCCGGGCGACATCGTCGTGGCCCTGGTCGGCGACGAGGCCACCGTCAAGACGCTTCGTTCGCGGCGCGGGAAAATCGTTCTTCAGCCCGAGAACGATGCCTTCGAGCCCATCGTGCTCAACCCGGACGAGTGTCAGATTCTGGGCAAGGTGATCGAGGTGCGACGCTACCTCGGTTGATTCCAGATCCGCGCGACACGTGCACCGCGGGTTCCTCGCCACCTCTTCTGCACCACACGGCGAGGGACTCCGCGGACGCGCGGTTTTATTGACGCTGCACGGATGTTTACATCGCGACCGCGCCAAACAGGCGACCGACTCCGGCCGTGCAGGCCATCGCGACCATCCCCCAGAACGCCACGCGCATCGCGCCCCGCATGAGCGGCGCGCCTCCCAGACGGGCGGCGACACCACCGAGCACCAGCAAGAGCACCACGGTCACTCCAACCACGCCCGGCGTCAGCACGCCGACCGGCAAGAGTGCCGCCAGCACCGCGGGGGGTGCCGCGCCCGCGGCAAACGATGCCGCGGATGCAACCGCAGCCTGAATGGGTCGCGCACGGGTCAATTCATGGATGCCGAGTTCGTCGCGCGCGTGAGCCCCGAGCGCGTCGTGCGCCATCAGCTGTTCGGCAACCTGGGCGGCGAGCGCGGCGTCGAGGCCGCGCGCGGCATATATCCCCGCGAGTTCGGCCCGTTCTGATTCCGGCGACGTTGCCAGTTCGCTGCGCTCGCGGTCGAGGTCGGCTGCTTCAGTGTCCGACTGGGAGCTGACCGAGACATATTCGCCGGCCGCCATCGAGAGCGCGCCGGCAGCCAGCCCGGCGACCGCCGCGATCAGAATCGCGGCACGTTCCGGTGAAGCAGCTGCCACGCCAACCACCAGGCTGCTGGTGGAAATGAGGCCATCGTTGGCGCCAAGGACAGCAGCGCGCAGCCAACCAATCCGATCCGCACGATGCAGTTCCCTGTGCATACCTGCCTCCTACTTGCCGGCCCCCAGCCAGTCCAGAATCGCCCGCACGCTTCCGGTGGCCAGACCTATGCAGGTGTCGGCCGCACCGTAGTACAGGTGAATCGTGTCCCCGTCGGCGGCGAGCGTGGATCCACACGGAAACACGACATTACCCACGTCGCCGACTCGTTCGTAGGGTTCCTGCGGCGCGAGAATCCAGTCGTCACCCCGAAGGAGGCAACGCTCGGGGTTCCTCAGGTCGAACAGCGCAACACCGAGCCGATAGATTGCCCCACCCGCCGTCTGCCGCACACCATGATAGAAAACCAGCCACCCCTGCGGGGTTTCGACCGGTGGCTGTGACAGGCCGATCTTGTTGGCATCCCACCAGCCGCCGCTGCGCGCGGCCATCATCAACTTGCGCCCTCCCCAGTGGCGCAGGTCCGACGAATAAGAAATCCACATGTTCGAGCGGCCGCCACCGGCCGGGCGATGGATCAACGCCCAGCGCCCGTCGATGCGGTGCGGCAGCAACGTGGCATCCTTGTCGTCCGGCGGCAGGATCATCCCGCAGCGCTCGAAGCTGTGAAAATCTTCCGTCAAGGCCAGCGCCACGCCGGGACCATTTCCGGAGAACGCGGTATAGGTGACCGCGTACTTCTTCAATTCCGGGACATAGATGATGCGTGGATCCTCAACACCCCACAGCTCCTCCGGAAAATGCTCCGGGTCGGCCGGAAACGTCGGTTGAGGATCGATCTTCCAGCCATCGACACCGTTGGCGGAGCGGGCGGCGCACAGGTGCGACTGCCCGCGCCGGTCTTCGACGCGACACAGGAGCAGCGTGGTGCCATCCTGCAGGAGCGTCGCGCCCGGGTTGAATACGCTGTGAGCCGGGTACGGCCAGTCGGCCGCGGAAAGGATGGGGTTCCGTCCGTGGCGCTCAAACAGTTGCGGGTAGTGCTTGCTCATTCGCTTATCCTTTGGATTGCCCGGTTGGGTGAAGCGCGGCGGCCGGCTCGGCCACGGACGGGTTTGCAACGGCCAGGTTCGCTTCCCTGATCTTCTCGAGTTCGGTCGGCTCCGCGCCCGGCTGGGCCACGATGACGGTGTTTTCGGCCAGGCGAAGTTCCAGCAGTGAATGCAGAAATGCAAGCGTCGACTCCGCCCCCTGATTCTCGTTGGCCCGGTCGGCATGCAGACCATCGCGGCAGCCGCCGGTGGTGGGGTCATAAATCGGCAGGTGGAGATCGTTGCGCCCGAGGAACCACTCGAACGCGCGCCGTGCCTCCCTGCGCCAGTGTTTGTCGCCCGTGACGCGCTGCGCTTCGAGGCAGGCCGAGACCATTGCCTGCGCCTCCACGGGTTGCTGATCAAACAGTGCCCGTTCACCACCGCGCGGGTAGAAGCCGTTGGACCCGATCGGCACGAAGTGGTGGCCGTCCGCGTCGGCGCGCTGCAGGTCGACCAGCCAGTTCAATGCCTCCAGCCCTGCCTCGGTCATGGCCGCGTCGGCGCACGCGTGACCGCACAACAGCAACGCGTGCGGCAGCGCCGCGTTGCAGTACGTCAGACGGTCCTCGAACCAGCGCCAGTCGTCCGTCCGGTGGTCACGGTAAAGCGTCAGCAAGCGCCCCGCCAGCTCATCACGGACCTGCCCGGCCCGGCGATCTCCGGCAAAGCGCTGCAGATACTCGTCGATCCCGATGAGCGCAAAAGCCCAGGCGCGCGGGCTGGTGGTCTTGAGAATCGCCGGCAACGCGCGTTCAAATACCTTCCCCGCCATGCTGTGCAACGACGGAGAATTGGAGTGACCCAGCACGGTGCCCAGCGCCCACAACGTCCGGCCGTGGCTGTCGTCCGAGCCGACATCCTCCAGCCAGTTGCGCTGGTAGTCCATGAAGTTGCGGAAGCGTCCGTTTTCCGTGTGGAATGCGTACAGAATGAACGCGAGATAACGCGACGCGAGTTCCAGCGCCTCCCCGTTACCGGTCGCTTCGAGCAGAGCGCTGACCATCAACGCGCGGGCGTTGTCGTCGGTGGTATAGCCCTCACGATAGTTGGGCACGGTGAAGATGGCGTGCTGCAGCATCCCGGTCTCGTCCGTCATGTGCCGCAGGTGATCCAGCTTCAGCGGTGGCAGCTCCGCCGGACGCTTGTCCAGCGG
The DNA here is from genome assembly GCA_036273975.1 of Candidatus Krumholzibacteriia bacterium. Lineage (GTDB taxonomy): Bacteria > Krumholzibacteriota > Krumholzibacteriia > WVZY01 > JAKEHA01 > JAKEHA01. The sequence continues at coordinate 3,089 of DASUGO010000230.1, read as the reverse complement.
CTTGACGGCGAAGTCCGGCGTCGCGAAGTAGCGCCGCTCCTCGCGGGCCCGCTCGAAACTTTCCATATAACGGCGCGCGACCACCGGCCAGATCATCGCGCGCCCGAAAAGATACGCCTTCTTGCGCATCGCGTGCCGGGTTGCGTCGTGGTCCAGCAGATCGTTTACTCCGCGCGCCAGCGCGGCGGGATCCCGGAACGGAACGAGCGTGCCCCGTCCATCCGCCAGCATCTCCTCCGCGTACCAGTATGGCGTCGAGACCACGGCCTTGCCCGCGCCCACGGTGTAGGCCAGGGTTCCCGACGTGATCTGCGCCTCGTCGAGATACGGTGTGATGTAAATGTCCGCCGCACTGATGAACTCCAGCAGTTCCTCCAGGCTGACAAACCGATTCATGAAAATTACCTGGCTCTCCACGCCCTTCTCCTGGGCCAGCCACTGCAGCGACATGCGGTAGCTTTCGCCGTCGTTCCGAACCACGTGCGGATGGGTTGCGCCGAGAATCATGTACACGACGTCGGGATGCTCCGCCAGGATGGCCGGCAACGCGGCAATCACGTTCTCGATGCCCTTGTTCGGGGAAAGCAGTCCAAAGCTGAGCAGCACCGTCTTGCCTTCCACACCGAACAGGTCCTTGTGAAAACTTGGATCGACAAAGGGCACGTCCGGAATCCCGTGGGGAATCTCGTCGATCTTCTCCGGAGCCACCTTGTAGATGTCGCGCAGGAATTCAGCACCGCGGCGGCTCATCACCACCACGCGGTCGGAAAGTGCCATGACTTCCTGCAAAACCCGCAATTGATCCGGGTCCGGGTTGCGCAGGATCGTGTGCAACGTGGTTACCACGGGCATGCGCAATTCACGCAGCAGGGCGAGAATATGACTTCCCGCCCGCCCGCCAAAGATCCCGTACTCGTGCTGCAGACACACCAGGTCGACGTTGGTAATGTTCAGATAGTCGGCGGCGCGCCGGTAGGACTCGATATCCTTTTCCGTCAGCTCAAATCGAACCCGCGGCGGATACGGGTAGCCGGTTCCAACGTCATTGACCGGCACGGCGATGCAGCTGGTCTTGTTGTACTGGTGGGAAAAGGCCTCACACAGGTCGGTGGTGAACGTGGCTATGCCACACTGGCGAGGCAGATAATTTCCGATGAAGCAAACACGCCGGATAGGTGAGTTGCTCGGGTCGCGCTCCATAACGATCGCTCGTTTCTGGCAGCCGCGCTTTCGTTGTCATGTTGTGTGGCTCACGGACGCAGAAAGGGCGGTCGCCTGATAACCGCCTCCGCCATACCCAGAAGATGGGGCTGAGTGCTCTCTGTTTGGAAAGTGAGTCGGTGCTGGCTTCAGCATAACAGAGTGCCCGTGAAAGCAATAGCTCAATATCGGCTTCACTGTCCGCCGTCGTCACCGGTCAGCACGTTCTCGATGCGCTTGTCGGGCACCAGCCAGATGGCCGCGACCGCGCAGTAGAGTCCAATGGAGATCCACGGTGACACGAACGCGGCCGGAATCGCCGACGCGTACGCCAGCGGCGACACCTTGCCCTTCCAGTCGCCACCGACGGCGCGTTTGAGAATCGAGTTGGGCCCCTGCGAAACGATGATCACGCGCTGCAGGATGAAGTACGCGATGGCGGCCATCAGCATGACCACGCCGTAGAGGCTTGCCGGCGTCGCCGCAAAGTGGTTCTCCCCCATCCAGCCGGTCACGAACGGCACCAGCGACAGCCAGAACAACAGGTGCAGGTTGGCCCACAGGATGGGTCCGGTCACCCGGTCCACCACGTGCAGCATGTGGTGATGGTTGTTCCAGTAAATGCCCAGGTAGATGAAACTCAACACGTAGCTCAGGAACACCGGTATCAGCGGGCGCAGCGCGTGCAGTCCGTCGCCGTGCGGCACCTTCATCTCCAGGACCATGATCGTGATGATGATGGCGATCACGCCATCGCTGAACGCTTCGAGTCGATTACTTCGCAAGATTCTACCTCTCGTGGAAGAAAAACTGCGCACGGTGAGCGGATGAACCGTTTCCGCTTGCAACTACTTCTATAGCCTGACCGCCGTTCCCGTCACGACGATTCCGCCGCGTTCGGGGATATCGACCACCAGACGACTGGGGCGCCCCATTGCCTCGCCCTGCCGGATCACAATGCTGGCCGGCGGCGTGACGAAACCAGCCGCGCGCAGGTAGCCGCCCAACGCCGCGGCCGCCGCGCCGGTGGCCGCGTCCTCCACCACTCCCCCCACCGGAAACGGATTGCGCGAGTGAAACACACCCGGCGATTCCCGCCACACCAGTTGCAGCGTCGTGAGTCCGTCGCGCAACATGGTTGCCTGCAACGCGTCGAAATCGTATTCGAGCGTGGCCAGTCGTTCGGCGCGAGCCGCCGCGAGCACCACGTGCCACGCCCCCGCGTATGCCCGCGCGGGCGGGATGTCCGGGTTCAGATCTCCACGCGTCCAACCGAGAATCGCAAGCACTTCGTCGAGAAGCGGATCCGGCACCCCGGTGTGCGCCGGCTCGACCGATGTCAGCGACGCCTGCATACAGCCATCGCGCGAGCGCACGACTACCGGCACGTCGCCTACCGCGGTGGCCAGGTGGTAGGTGCCTTCCCCGACGGTTTCGCCGAGAAGCACACCCGCGGCAATCGTTGCGTGGCCGCAGAATGACACCTCGGCGAGCGGGCTGTAGTAACGAACGGTACGCTCGAGCCCGGTGGCCGGCGCGAGGAACGCAGTTTCCGAATATCCCACCTCGGCGGCGATGCGCCGCATGTCGGCGGCATCCGGAAGCTCGGTGCCCACCCAGACACCTGCGCGATTACCACCGTCGGGGGTCGTGGTGAACGCGGACAGGCGATACAGTTTCCCGTCTTTCATCGCTCCTCCAGTGCACAGCCACTCATATGAATTCCGTCAGGGATGTCGGTTGAGATATCGCAACAGCGGAGCCGCCCGAATATCGCCCAGGTGGCGTTGAACCCGGTCGAAGAACGGCCCATGTGTACGTCAGCGCGCGCTGGAAACGATATCCGAAATAATCCGCAGGTGATGGCGGTTGTGCATGTCGATGAACTT
>DASUGO010000229.1:0-3055 GCA_036273975.1 Candidatus Krumholzibacteriia bacterium | reverse complement strand
GGTTTGCCGCCCGGTACATACAACGTCCGCGCGGAAGCGGCCGGCTATGCAGATTCCACCCGCACCGGAATCGGAGTCACTGTAGGCGTGAATACCATGGGCGTGAACTTCGAGCTTGTGCCCTCCAGCGAATAGCGAACGGGCATAGGAGCGGCACGTCGGGGATGGCCTCCGTCATGCACCACTTCGTCGTGGCGCATTGACGGGGGCCAACATGTATACGGCCTGCAAGGTGCTGTCGTTCGTGGCTCAGGCCAGTGCGGACCGGCACTTTGCCTCGATCTCGTCGCACATGTCGCTCAGGAGCCGCAGGCCCAGCGCGCGCGTGGAGCGCGCAACCGCGCTGAGTTCTCCCAGCGCCGCCGCCGGGTCGCCGTCTTCGAGAAGTATTTCCGCAATCCGTATCCGTGTCGTCACGGCCTTGATGGGCGCGCCGATGTCGTCCCACAACCGCAACGTCTGGCGTAACGAGGTGAGCGCCGCTTTGCGCTCACCGTCGAGCACGGCGAGTTCCGCGCGGGCGCGTTCGTGTGCGGCGCGATGGGCGGGCATGGCCAGTCCCTCCGGCAGTCCCTCCAACTCACTCATGGCCGAGCGGGCACGCGGCGCATCGCCCTTGCGCACAGCCAGAGTGACCAGCTGCGACAACAGCTCGGGTAATCGCTCACGATAGAGCCAGTGGGTGTCGGTGATGGTCCGCTCGAGCCCGCGCATGGCGAGGTCGATGTCGTTACGCGCGATGTGCAGCAACGCATACTCGGGCTGGGGATCCCATCCCTGCTCGATGGCGGTGGCGAACGCGCGGCTCGCGCCATCAATATCTCCGCGCATCAGCAGCAGGCCGCCGCGAATACGGTGCGCATCTCCTTCCGCCCACGGGGCGGATGCGCGCAACATGTCGAGTGCCGCCGCGACTTCGGATTCCGCGCCGGGGAGGTCACCGCCGACGGCCAGCACCTCGGCCCGGTGAAGTTGACAGGTGCCGGGGAAGCGGGAACCCGGGCGCGCCTGGTTCCAGCGCGAGAACTGTTCCGTCCACGCCGTCGCGCGTCTCCAGTCGCCGAGGTTGCGGCACGCCCAGATCACGCCGCAATAGATCACACTGACGTACCATGGACTGATTTCACCCGCGAGGACCGCTGCCGCGGCTTCGTCGTGGCGCGCCGCGCCGCCACTGACATCTCCGAGCGCCATCAGCGCGTGCCCGCTGTAGACGAGGCCGATCGCTTCGATGTCCGCGTCTCCCATCGCGCGCGCGAGTTCGATGGTCTGGTTGCTGCACGCGAGCGCGCGTTCGTTGTCGCGCTCGGCGAGTGCGAGCCGGCCCGCCAGCATCGCGTGCAAAGCGTGCTCCTTGCAGGGGGCGATCCGGTCGAGGTAGCGCTCGGCGCGTTTGTGCCAGCCTTTCGCGATGGCGGTGTTGTCGCGCTGTTCCAGCAGCACATAGGCCATTGACAGGGCCGCGCGCGCGGAGCCACGCCGGTCGCCCTTGAGCGCGTAGGTGGCGACCGCGCGTTCCAGCGGTTGTGCGGCGTCGGCGGTTCGCGCAAGGCACTGGAGGGCGCGTGCCCAGCGCTCCAGGTCGGGGCCGTCGACCGCGGACTCGGCGTCGGCCGCCGCGAGCGCGTCCACGGCGGCCGCCCAGTCCTTGTTCTCGAACGCGGCGCGTGCCTGATCGAGCCGCGTCCCGTGCGATGTGCCCGCTTCCGCGATGGCGTCGTCGCAGAAGCGGTAGCCCTTGCGCGCGTAGGTGCGGATGGCCTGCTCGGCGTGTCCCGGCTTGAGGGCGGTCCGCGCCAGGCTGACAACGCGTTGCAGGGCGCCGTCGACGACAAGGGCGTCGTCCCAGAGGTTGTCCAGCAGCTCCTGCTTGGTAACGACGCGGTCGCGGTGGACGATGAGGTAGCGCAGCAGATCGAATACGAGGGGTTGCACCTCGATCTCCCGCCCGTCCAGGCGGAGTTCGCGGGCGTCCTCGTCGAGAACGTAATGACCAAAGCGAAAGCGCATCGTGATCGGGCGGGCGACCGATAAACGCCCGGCATGGCGGGAAATGATAAGGGTTTGATAAGGCCGTGCAAAGGACTTCTCAAGCGGTTCCGGGTAAGTTCTTTCCGTCAGTTGGAACGTAACTCGAACCCAAAAGGAGACAGAACCATGAAGACCTACGCCATTCGCCGCCGCAGCGGCTGGGAATCCACCCGTGAACTCGAAGTCGCCGGAAAGCGTTCCGCGCGCGTTGGCTCGACGATGCCGGACAAGGTGCGGTGGATCCGTTCCTACGCCGTCGTCGAGGAGGACGGCCGGATCGGTACGGTGTGCATCTACCAGGCGGTGAGCCCGGAGGCCATCCGCGAGCACGCCGCCGCGGCCGAGCTGCCGGCAACCGAGATCAACGAGGTGGCCGCGACGATCGTCGTCAACGAGGACCCGGTCGCGGTGTGACGGCCGACCGCGGTGTGGCAGGTCCGTCGCGCCCGGTGGCGGGCCTCGCCACGCCGCGGAACCCCGGTGACGTCTTTTGTGTAAACACCGGAGGGGGAACGTGGTAACCTCCGCTCGCGCGTCGCAATTGACCGTCAAGCCGGGTATGGATAACCGATACGCGCACGAGTGGTTATTTTGTCACTGATGTGGCGCCAGCCACCAACCCTGAGGAGTCTGTATGGGCCGTTTCAAACGCCTTTTCGTTGCCGCGTCGTTGCTTGCTGTCTTCGCGGCGACGCCCGCGTTCGCCGGACTGGGCCTCCACGCCGGTTTTTCGATCGATCCCGATGACTTTCTGATTGGCGCCCGCTTCAAGAGTCACCCCATCGAGGAGCGCATCCACTTCCTTCCCATTGTCGAAGTCGGGTTTGGCGACATCACGATGGTCGCGGGCAGTCTGGATGCGCACTACGTGTTCAAGACCGACTCGAAATACGCGCCGTATGCCGGCGGTGGTATCACACTCAACTGGTTCGACTACGACGGTGGGAGCGATACCAAGTTCGGCGGCAGCATTCTCGGCGGAATGCAGCTCTCACCGAAATTCTTCGCCGAGGCGAAGATCGGC
>DASUGO010000228.1:0-17449 GCA_036273975.1 Candidatus Krumholzibacteriia bacterium | reverse complement strand
CGCTACGCGCGCGGGCCGCTGAAGCTGCTGTTCATCCCGGGCTGGTGGCTGGGGCAGGCGCTGGCGCCGTGGCTGGACCGCGTGGCGCCGAATCCGGACATGACGTCCAGCTACGCGGCCCACGCCCGCAAGCCGGAACGGACGTCGGCGTGAGCACATATCCCGACGTCGACATGAAGCACCTGCGCCGCCGCGCCACCTCTGGCGCGCGCTGGACCGGCAGCGCCACGGGCTTTCGGATTGGCGCGCAATTCGTCCAGCTGGCCGTGCTCGCGCGCCTCTTGCGCGTGGAGGACTTCGGGCTGATGGCGATGGTCAACGTGGTACTGGCCTTCGCGCAGACCTTTGCCGACGCGGGCGTCAGCAACGCCATCATCCACTACCGCGACGCGAAGCGCGAGGAGCTCTCGAGCCTGTACTGGCTGAACCTGACGGCGGGTGTCGCGGTTTGCGTGCTCACCTGGTTTGCCGCGCCGCTGGCGGCGAAGATCTACCGCCAGCCCGGGCTCACCGAACTGGTGCGCGCCGCGTCGGTGGTGTTCATCGTGGGCCCGTTGGGCCAGCAGTTCCAGGTGCTGATGGAGCGCGATCTGCGCTTCCGGCGCCTCGCGCTGATCGAGGTGCTCGCGATTGGCGCGAGTGCGCTGGTGGGCATCGGCCTCGCGCTGCGCGGCAACGGCGTCTGGTCGCTGGTGTGGGCCGTCGTCGTCCAGCAGGGACTCAAGGCGCTCCTGCTCGCGATGGTCGGTTGGTCGACGTGGCGGCCGATGCTGCGCTTCGTCCCGTCGGAGTGCCGGCGGTTTCTGCACTTCGGCCTCTACCAGATGGGCGAGCGCTCGATGAACCTGCTCGGCCAGCACGTCGACAAGATCATCATCGGCATCCTGATGGGGCCGGGGCCGCTCGGCTATTACGAACTGGCGTACCGGCTGATCGCACGGCCGTACCAGATCATCAACCCGATCTTCACGCGCGTCGCCTTCCCGGTATTCTCGGCGGTGCAGTCGGATCGTGCGCGTCTGCGCAAGGGATACCTCGAGCTGATCGAGACGCTGGGCGCAGTCGTGATACCGCTTTACGTGGGCCTGTTTGCGCTCGCGCCCGCGTTCGTCCGCGTCCAGCTGGGTCCGGACTACGAGCCCACCATTCCGCTCTTGCGCATCCTGACCGCCGTCGGGCTGTTCTTTTCCGTCACCAGTCCGGCGGGAAGCCTGCTGCTGGCCTGCGGGCGCGCCGACCTTGGCTTCTATATCAACATCCTGCGCACGTCGCTGATTCTGGTGGGCATCTGGATCGGGGCGCGCTGGGGCCTGGTGGGTATCGCGTGGGCGCTGGTGTTCGTGACCACCGTGTTCATGTTCCCGGTACACGTGGCGGTTCGCCGGCGCCTGGTCGGGATGACGCTCGCGGAGTTCCTGGCCCGGCTGCTCCCGTTCGTGTGGCCATCGCTCGCCGGAGCGGCCGTGTGTCTGGCCGCGCATCGTTTCGTCCCGTGGCCGAATTCGCTCGTGGAACTGGTGGTCATGCTGGCGGTGTCCGGGGGCATCTACCTGGGGTGGCTGCTCCGGCAGGAACGCCCGCTGCTCAACCGCATCGTGACGCTGGTGCGATCGTAGCCCCCGCATTGCCGTGGCGGTGCTTCCGTGGTAGTCTTTGATCCTTCACGCCAACCGTCAGGAAACAGGTAGTTATGCACGACACGCCCGTCCGCCCGAAAGACCGCTTTCTGGTTTTCGGTGCTCCCCAGATCGAGCAGCCGGAGATCGACGAGGTCGTCGATTCCATTCGCAACGGCTGGCTCGGCACCGGTCCCAAGGTGGCGCGCTTCGAAGAAGCCTTCCGGCGCTACAAGGGGGCGCCATACGCCGCGGCCGTCTATTCGTGCACGGCTGCGTTGCACCTCGCGATGGTGGCGTCCGGCGTTGGCGAGGGCGATGAGGTCATCACGACGCCGCTGACGTTCTGCGCGTCGGTCAACGCGATCATCCACACGGGTGCCACGCCGGTGCTGGCCGACGTGGACCCGCGCACGATGAACATCGATCCCGCCCGCATCGAGGAAAAGATCACGCCGCGCACCAGGGCGCTCCTGCCGGTGCACTTCGCGGGACGCCCGTGCGAAATGGACGCGATCATGGCCTTGGCCGAGAAGCACGGACTCATGGTGATCGAGGATTGCGCCCATGCCATCGAGACGCGCTACAAGGGGCGTGAGGCGGGGTTGTTCGGCGACTTTGGGTGCTTCAGTTTCTACGTGACCAAGAATGTCATCACCGGCGAAGGCGGCATGGTCATCACCGCCGACGAGGCGCGCGCCGCGCGTATCAAGGTGCTGGCGCTGCACGGAATGAGCAAGGATGCGTGGAAGCGCTTCAGTGATTCCGGGTGGGTGCACTATCAGGTCATCGAGGCCGGTTTCAAATACAACATGATGGACATCCAGGCCGCGATCGGGATCCACCAGCTCGCGCGCGTCGAGGCCAACTGGGAGCGGCGCCGCCAAATCTGGGAAAAGTACGACGCGGCGTTTGCCGGCTTTCCCATCGGCACGCCCACCGAGCCCGACGAGAACACGCGCCACGCGCTGCACCTCTACACGATCATGGTGGCCCGGGGACGCTCCGGGATCGCGCGCGACGATTTTCTTTCCGCGATCCAGGCCCAGAACGTCGGCGTGGGCGTTCACTACCTCAGCATACCCGAGCACCCGTACTACCAGCAGAACTTTGCATGGAAGCCGGAAGAATATCCCAACGCGATGCGTATCGGCCGTGAAACCGTGAGTCTGCCGCTGTCGCCTAAGCTGAGCGACGCGGATGTCGACGACGTCATCGAAGCGGTGCGGAGGGTGCTCGACCAATGAGCGGCGCGGCCAACACCCCCCTCGTCAACATCGGCGATTACGAGCGTGCCGCCGCCGCGCGCCTGCCCAAGATGACCTTCGACTACTACGCCGGCGGTGCCCTGGATGAGGTGACCCTGCGCGAGAACCGCGCCGCCTATGACCGAATTCCGATCTACTACCGCACGCTCGTCGACGTAAGCCGCCGCACCACGGCGACCACGGTGCTCGGAACACCGGTCTCGATGCCGGTGCTCGTCGCGCCGACCGCATTCCACGGCATGGCGCACCCGGACGGCGAGCTCGCCACCGCGCGCGCCGCGGGTGCGGCCGGAACCCTGATGATCGTGAGCACACTCTCCAACACGCGCGTCGAAGACATCGCCGCGCTCGACGCCGGGCCGCTGTGGTTCCAGTTGTACCTCTACAAAGACCGTGACGCCACGCGCGACCTGGTTGCGCGCGTGGAGGCGGCGGGCTGCCGCGCGATCGCACTCACCGTGGACGCGCCGCTTCTGGGGCCGCGCGAACGCGACGTTCGCAATCGTTTTGCATTGCCCGGCGGTCTGCAGGTAAAGAACCTGCTCGGAACCGGCCAGGAAGACGTGGGTGCGGCGGGAACCGGCTCGGGGCTCGCGAGCTACGTCGGCAGCTTCCTCGATCCCGCGCTGTGCTGGAAGGATGTGGAATGGCTGCGCGGCATCACGCGCCTGCCGATCCTGATCAAGGGGATCGCTCGCGCCGATGACGCGCGGCGCGCGGTGGACAGCGGGGTGAGCGGCGTCGTGGTGTCCAACCACGGCGGCCGCCAGCTCGACACCGCGCCGGCCACCATCGACGCGCTGCCGTACGTCGTCGACGCGGTGGGCGGTCGCGCCGAGGTCTACGTCGACGGCGGCGTGCGCCGTGGCACCGATGTCATCAAGGCGCTCGCGCGTGGTGCCCGGGCCGTGATGATCGGGCGGCCGGTGTTGTGGGGACTCGCGGTGGATGGCGAGCGTGGTGTTGCCGGCGTGCTCGAACTGTTGCGCAATGAACTGGACAATGCCCTGGGGCTGTGCGGATGCGCGTCGGTTGCGGACGTCGGCCCGGACCTCTTGAAACCGGATTGACTGTGAACCGTTCCGTCCCGCGCACACTCCACGCGCTGCTCCACACCATCGTCGACTACGCCGGGCTGTTCCCGCCGGCCGGGCTCGGCATGGAGGCGGCGGTGCGCAATTATGCCGCTTACCGCGGTGACCCGCACGCGTGGATGCTGGGGCGCTTCGTCGTGCCGGTGGCGCGGCTGGACGAACTGACCGAGGCCATGCGCGCCGCGAGGGTGGTCGAGGCCGAGCACCAGTGGCGCGTGGCCGCGCTGGTGGGCGACGACGTCGAATCCGACCTGGGGCGGGTCGACGCGTTCAACCGCGCCGCGCGCGGGGGCGTGGTGGATGCGCTCGAGGTCAAGACGGCCACGCGCACCGATATCCGCCGGGTCGCGAATGCGCTGCGCCCCGGGTTGCGCGCCTATTGCGAGATTCCGGCGGCCGATGATCCGCGCGATCTCATTTCTGCCATCGGTGAAGTGAAGCTGCGCGCCAAGATCCGCACCGGCGGTGTTACGGCGGCGGCGTTTCCATCGGTGGAGCAGGTGGCGCGTTTCATCCGGCTGTGCTATGCCGCCGGTGTCGGGTTCAAGGCCACGGCGGGACTGCACCATCCGCTCCGGGCCGAACACGCGCTGACATACGCCAGCGACGCGCCGCGTGGCGTCATGCACGGATTTATGAACGTATTTCTGACCGCGGCGTTTCATTTCAACGGGCTGACCATCGCGGACGCGAAAACGCTCCTGGAAATGACCGCGGTCGACGACATTCAATTTTCTGATGATTTCCTCGTGTGGCGCGACTATCGCGTGTCGCGCGACGAGCTCACCACCATCCGCCGCCGGTCCGCGATCTCGTTTGGATCGTGTTCGTTTCGTGAGCCGGTGGACGACCTCAGCAAGGCAGGGTTGCTCACATGACCAATGCAACGCATCGCCCCGAACTCCGCTCCTGGGTGGAGTCCGCCAACGGGGGCAAGTCCGACTTTCCCATCCAGAACCTCCCCTTCGGCGTATTTCGCGACTGGGAGGGCGACGATTCGCCGCGCGTCGGCGTTGCCATTGGCGACCGCGTGCTCGATGTCTCCGCGCTCCGGGCGGGGCTCTTTGCCGGCGCGGCGCGCCGCGCGGTGGAGGCGTGCGCCGAGCCGCTGCTCAATCCATTGATGGCACTGGGCGGCGAATGCTGGACCTCGTTGCGCGCGCGTCTGTCGGAGCTGCTGTCGGCCGATCACGAGGACGCCCACACCCATCGCCGTTCGGTGGAGTCGGCGTTGTTCGCGATGTCCGAGGTCGAGATGCTGGTGCCCGCGCTGATTGGCGACTACACCGACTTCTACGCCTCGGTGTTTCACGCGACCAACGTCGGCAGCATGTTCCGTCCCGACAACCCGCTGTTGCCCAACTACAAGCACGTGCCCATCGGCTACCACGGACGCGCGTCGTCCATCGTGGCGTCGGGCACGCCGGTGCGGCGTCCACAAGGGCAGACCATGGCTGACGGCGCCGACGCGCCGGTGTTCGGTCCGTCGCGCCTGCTCGACTACGAGGTGGAGGTGGGCGCGTACGTGGGGCCGGGCAATCCACAGGGCGAACCGGTGCCGCTTGCGCGCGCTCACGAGCATCTGTTCGGTCTGTGCCTGGTCAACGACTGGAGCGCGCGTGACATCCAGAAGTGGGAGTACCAGCCGCTGGGTCCGTTTCTCGCCAAGAGTTTTGCGACGACGGTGTCGCCGTGGATCGTGACGGCGGAGGCGCTGGCGCCGTTCCGCGCGCCGGCGTTTGCGCGGCCGGAAGGAGACCCGGCGCCGCTTCCGTATCTGCGCGACGATGCGGATCAGCGCGCGGGCGGATTCGACATCACCATCGAGGCGTTCATCGAGACGCCGCAGATGCGCTCGGACGGTTTCGAGGGTGTGCGCGTGAGCCGCGCGAGTTTCCGCGACATGTACTGGACGCTGGGGCAGATGCTCGCCCACCATACCAGCAACGGCTGCAACCTGCGTCCGGGCGACCTGCTCGCGAGCGGGACGGTTTCGGGCGAGGCGCGCGAGTCCGCGGGTTGCCTGCTGGAACGCACGTGGCGCGGCAGCGAACCCATCGAATTGCCTTCGGGCGAGACACGCAGGTTTCTGGAAGACGGGGACACGGTAATCCTGCGCGCGTATTGCGAGCGCGCGGGCGCGGTGCGCATCGGTTTCGGCGAATGCCGGGGCGCGGTGCTGCCCGCGGAGTGAGTCGATAAACCCGCGCCGCCGCGCGCGCGTGAATAGGAGGACCCAAATGGCTGCACTATCGGTGACCGACCGTGACGGAAAGAAATTCGATCTGGACATGGCGCGCGTGGACGCATTGCGCGCCGCGCTGCGCGGGACGCTGCTCACGCCGGAGGCCCCCGGCTACGACGAGTCCCGGGCGCTGTGGAACGGAATGATCGACCGCAGACCGGCGTTGATCGTGCGCTGTCTCGGCGTTTCGGACGTTGTCACCTGCGTAAACTTTGCGCGTGAGCATGGTATCGCGTTGTCGATGAAGGGCGGTGGCCACAACATCGCCGGTCTGGCGTGCTGCGACGGCGGTCTGATGCTGGACTTCTGCAACATGCGCGGCGTATGGGTGGATTCGGCGTTGCGCGTCGCGCACGCGCAGGGCGGCTGCCTGCTGGGCGACGTCGACCGCGAGACCCAGTTGCACGGCCTCGCGGCGCCGCTGGGCTTCGTCTCGCTGACCGGAATCGCCGGGCTCACGCTGGGCGGCGGATTTGGCTACATGTCACGCCAGTACGGCTGGACCAGCGACAACGTGCGCTCGATGACGGTGGTCACCGCGCACGGGAAGATCGTGCGCGCGAGCGAGAAGGAAAACGCGGACCTGTTCTGGGGGCTTCGCGGTGGGGGGGGCAACTTTGGCGCGGTGGTTGACATCGAGTACTCGCTGTACCCGCTGGGTCCCGAAATCTTTGGTGGGGCGGTGGTGTGGCGGGCCGACTCGACGCTGGAAGTGATGGAGCTGTTCCGCAAGACCGCGGCCGCGGCGCCGCCGGAGCTCACGCTGGTGCTGGTCCTGCGCATCGCGCCCCCCGCGCCGTGGATCGACAAGGACGTGCACGGCAAGCCGATCGCGATGATCCTGGCCTGCCATACCGGCAAGGTGGCGGAGGCCGAGAAGTTGCTCGCGCCCATCAAGGCGTTCGGCAAGCCGGTGGGGGACATGATGCAGCGTCGGCCGTATGTGACGCAGCAGAATCTGCTCGACGCGACGCAGCCGAAGGGCCGGCGTTACTACTGGAAGTCGGAGTTCGTGTCGAGTTTCGAACCGGAACTGTTCGCGAAGTTGAAGGAGCACGGCGATCGTCTGCAGTCGCCCCACTCGGCGGCGATCCTGTTCCAGCTGGGGGGCGCGATCGGCAAGCTGCCGGACAGCCACTCGGCGGTGGGGAACCGAGGCACCGGGGGCCTGTTCAACATCACCGCGGCGTGGGACGCGCCTGCGGATGACGCGAAGAATGTCGACTGGGCGCGCAAGGCGTGGCAGGACCTGAAGCAGTTCTCCACCGGTGGCACCTACGTCAACTTCCTTAACGAGGAAGAGGCCGGGGAGCGAATCCAGGACGCCTACGGCGGCAATCTGGCGCGCCTGGCCGAGATCAAGCGGGCGTGGGACCCGGACAACCTGTTCCGGATGAACAAGAACATCACGCCCGCGCGTTGATCGTTCGCATGGACACCGGGATGGTCACGCGGACTGTGAGCACGCGCGCGTTGTTCATGGCATTCGTGCTGGGCTTGTTTGCGGCTGTCGCCCAGGCGCAGTCCGGCTGGGTGGAGGGGCGCGTAACCGATGGTACGGAGCCAATCAAGTACGCGAACGTTCTCCTGCGGGGAATGTCCGTTGGGGCGATGACCGATGCGAGAGGTGCCTTTCGCTTTCGCGTTCCGTGTGGGCGCTTCACCCTCCGAGTGCTGGCCATGGGGTACGCCGCGGCCGAGGCGCCCGTCACGGTTCGAAAGGATGCCACCGAGCGGGTAGGCGTCACACTGGTCCCCGCTCCGCGTGTCGAGGCGGACGTGATCGACGTCATCGATCGCCCGACGCAGGTTGGCTCCGCGGTTTCGGTTTCGAACTCCGTGGACGCGTCACAAATCCAGACCATCGGTGCGTGGAACTGTCCGGCGACGACGGACACCGTCCGTCATGGCGATATCGAATTCTGGATGCGTTACGTGTTGGCCGGGCAGGGTGACTCGGTAGTCGTCAACGTGATCGCCGAAGCGCGGAACGCGTCGGATCATCCGGTGGCGGTTTGCGGGTGTTTCTCGCTGTGGAATACGCGCTATGGGCGCGGGCCGGATGACCTTTCGCAAATACCCCTCGGCCCCGCCCGGACGCCGGATCCCGGCACCATCTTCACGACGCTCGATGTCCCGCCGCTCGAGTGCGGCACACCGCGATTTGAAGAAGCGGTACGGACGCTGCTCCCTGGAGAAACCCTCGCGAGGGGACTGGTATTTTCCTTCTTCGAGAACGCATTCCGGGATCACCCCGGCGTGTTGGAGGTCGACGGGGTGTTTCGGATGGGGCGGCGCGGGGACGCCTGGGAGGATACGGATCTCGTCGATCTCGGCACGCTCACGGTCCCGATCCGTCCGATCGGAATGCCGATCCGGCCCTGATGCGGGCGGAAGGTCCGAGCAGGCGCTCGGCCTCCAGGCGATTGTGATACGCGCACAGTAACCTGAGATTGGCTGCCGTGCCGGCCCCGCCACGCGCGACGGGTCGGACGTGATCGATCTGCAGCGCGTGTCGCGACGGGCACCTCCGACCGTTGGCACCCACGAACGCACAACGCCCGTGGTCGCGCGCATACACCTCGTCGCGCACAGCGATGGGAATCCTTCTGGCGTCGGGGACGGACCGCGAACCTGCCGTCGGCTCTCGTGCCGCACTTCGTTGCCTGGCGACGGGCGTTTCACGCCGTAGCCGGGCGGATGGGTGCTTCCCGCGCCCGTTGTGACATGCGTTTTCGCGCGTGCGGATACGTTCCGTACGTCGCGTGTGCCGCCTCTCCGGGTCCTTTGCTTCCAGAAAGAAATCCAATACCAGTTCGAACACCTGTTCGATCGATGGGTCGCCCGGCAGTTGGTGCCACGCCAGCGACCTGATCATGTGATACTTGTTCTCAAACGCTTCGCTGGCCGTGAACTGAAACTGAACGCGTTTCTCGCAGGAATTCCCCCCGGTCGACCCGCTGCTCTGGGCGACCGGGCCTTCCGGCGGCATGCCGGGGGCACATCCGATGCGGATGTAATCACTATTTTCACAAAGATCCGCAGGTCCTGCGGGCACATCGGACTGGTTCGAGTCCGCGGTCGTGCCTTCGGGTGCACCTCCAGTCGCTGGTGAACCTGACCCCGGCGCCGACTGCGGCGGCGTGTCAGTCGTGCGAACAGCGGAGCCACCCGCACCCGGCGTGGGTATCCCCAGGGGCTCCAGTGCGAGGGGGTTCAGGACGCCAGTCGGCGAAGCAGCGATCCGCACCACGACCGGACGGATGACGTCGCGTGCGTTTGAATACGGCTGGTACTCGGCGACGATCGCCTTCACCTCGCGGTGCGACCTGCCCCGTATACGATCGAGAAGCGTGTCCTTGTTGGACTCCGACAACAGGCGGGACACGAGCGAAATGGTGCTCAGGTTGACTTCGTTCGATTCCAGCAGCGCATAAACTTCGGGGAAGCGCCGGATGCAGCGCGCAGTTTGGATGCGGCGAACGGCCGCGGGAACCGAGTAACCCAGTCCCGATGTGCAGTAGTCGAACAGCGACGAGTACCCCTGCTTGAGGTGCAGCCTGCGCCGTTCGATTTCGTTGAGGTGTAGCAACACCTGCAGGGTGAGCGAACGATCCTGGCGGGTGAGATGCTGAATACCGGCGAGAATCTGCTGGTCGGAGAGCGATCGCAGGGACATGCCGTAACCTCCACGCGTGAAAGATTGCAAGCGCGGGAGGAACGCTTTAATCAAGACTAGCACATGTATATCAAATGGTCAACGAATAAGGCGTGGCGGGGTGCGAAATATCATGCGCGTTCCGGGTGGAAACGCAAGCGCACGGGGAAACGCAAGCGCACGGGGAAACGCGGCGCTGCCAGCGGCGCCAACCGCGCTGCGGATGAGTGGCTGCGGAACGCGACGTGAGACTGCACGTCGACCGCGCCCACCATCGTGGCACGGAGGCTGTGCTGCGCTAGTCGTCCAGCGTGAAGCCGACCTTGACGGTGACCTGCCAGTGACCCAGCTTCTGGTCGGCGATGTGGCCGCGGATGTCAGTGACTTCGAACCAGCGCATGTTGTGGACGGTTTCCGCGGCCTTGGCCAGTGCGACCTGCACCGCGTCCTCGACGCCCTTGGACGAGGAACCCGTGAGTTCGATCTGCTTGTAGACGTGATTGCTCAACTTCTGACCTCCTGGGTGCGGGAACGAAGCCAGTCCGTGGTGACGCTGCGCGGCCGCACGATCGGGCTGACCAGCGCGCGGTTGATGACGAGTTGCGCCAGCATTCCCATCGCGAGGGAAATGGCGAACGGCACCGTGTAGTAGTCCAGTTCCGTGATTCCGAAGTGGTGCCACACCGCCCCCATGCCGAAGTCGACGTTGGGGTACGGGTTCCTGGCCTTGCCCTGCTGCTTGAGCACCTCGGGGACGATGCGCGACATCTTCTCGACGGTCGCGAACACCGGATCGGCGCCGAAGTGCGCCTTGCCGAACTCCAGCATCGCCGTGAAGCGCGGGTCCTGCCCGCGCAGCACCGCGTGTCCGAAGCCCGGAATCACCCGTCCGCTCTTGAGCGTTTCCCAGGCGTACTCCTCCACCTGCGCGTCGGTCGGCGTGCCGCGGTGGCGCGTGACCGCGCCCAGCACCCACTGCGTGCTCTGCTGCGCGGCGCGGCCGTGCAGCGGCCCGGCCAGTCCGTTGAAACCGGCGCTGACCGCCAGGTAGGCGTTGGACAGCACCGAGCCGACGGTGTGACAGGTGAACGCACACACGTTGCCGCCCTCGTGGTCGCTCTGCAGGATCGCGGCCCGCCGCATTGCCTCGTAGAACGCCGGCTTGCGCACGCCGCACATGGCGCAGAAATCCTGGGACCAGTCGAGCAGCGGGTCGTGCGCGAAACGCGGACCCTTCCGGTAGCGCATGCGATAGACGCCGCCGGCGAGCGTCGGCAGCGAGCCCAGCACGCGCAGCGCGTCGGTGAGCGTCGCACGCCAGTAGTCTTCGCGCGCGAGTCCCTCGTCGAAACGCTTCGTCATCACGGAATGGCTCTCGAGCGCGAGCAATCCGGCGGACAGCATCGACATGGGATGGCTGTCGGCCGGCATCTCGTCCAGTACCTGCCAGACGTACTCGGGGACGCGTTCCTGCGCCGCGATCTCCTCGCGTACCGCCAGCGCCTCCGCTTCGTCCGGCAAGCGGCCGATCAGCAGCAGAAAGAAGATGTCCTCGGGATAGTGGTCGAGCAGCTCGAGCACCGGGATGCCGCGGATGATCAGCCCGCGCTCCGGGTCGACGACCGACGTGTCGCAGACCAGTGCGCCGACGTCCCGCAGGCCGCCGTAGGCCTGCGCGACGCTGACACTGGAAATCGTGCTCGTCCCACTGGACGCCAGAATCTCATCGCGCTCGGCGCGCAGGCGATCGACCTGTCCGGCAAAAATATCGTGGAGGGACGGCATCCCGCGCATCATAGCACGGGAGGCCCGGGTGGCAAAGCGCGTCGCGATCCGGTGCGGGGCGGGCGTCGTGGAAGGAGGGAGAAAACACGACGCCCGGCCCCGCGCCCTGCAACCTGCGCCGGGCCGGGACTTATCCGGCAGCCGGCGTCATTTGAGGAACTCGTAGGCCAGCGATGGCATGAATTCCGCGAATCCTTCGTCGGTCATCATCCCGGCAAACAACTTGGCAGCGGTGTCGAAACGCCCGGCGGCGAACGCGGCGTCCCCCGCGTCGGCGCGGATACAGTCCATCTCCTCGCGCAGCGTCGCCTGTACGAGGTCGCGGGTGACCCGGCGGCCGTCGTTCAGATGCGCTCCATGACGGATCCACTGCCAGACCTGCGCGCGCGATATCTCCGCGGTGGCCGCGTCCTCCATGAGGTTATAGAGCGGGACGCATCCGGCGCCGCGCAGCCACGATTCCAGATAGAGCACGCCCACGTTGATGTTGGTGCGCAGCCCCTTCTCGGTGACCTCGCCTTCGGGAACGACGATCAGATCCGCGGCGGTCACGGCGACGTCGTCGCGCGCGATCGTGATCTGATTGGGCGTCTTCATGTGGGCGTCGAAGATCTCCTTCGCAATCGGGACCAGCCCCGGGTGCGCCACCCAGGTGCCGTCGTGTCCGGCGCGCACTTCGCGCAGCTTGTCCGCACGGACCTTCTCCAGCGCCGCCTCGTTGGCGGCGGGGTCGTTCTTGATCGGGATCTGCGCCGCCATGCCGCCCATCGCATGCGCGCCGCGGCGGTGGCAGGTCTTGATCAGCAGGTCGACGTACGACTTCAGGAAGTGGCGGTCCATCGTCACCGTGGCCCGGTCCGGCAGCACGAAGCCGGCATGGTTGCGGAAGCGCTTGATGAACGAGAAGATGTAGTCCCAGCGTCCACAGTTGAGGCCCGACGAGTGCTCGCGCAACTCGTACAGGATCTCGTCCATCTCATACGCGGCCAGGATGGTCTCGATGAGCACCGTCGCGCGAATGGTGCCGGACGGGATTCCCAGCGCCTCCTGGGCGCGCAGGAACACGTCGTTCCACAACCGTGCCTCCAGGTGGCTCTCCATCTTGGGCAGGTAGAAGTACGGCCCGGAGCCGCGCTCGACCAGCTCACTCGCGTTATGAAAGAAGAAGATGCCGAAGTCGAACAGCCCGCCCGGCACCGCGACGCCATCCACGCGCATGTGCCGCTCATCCAGGTGCCAGCCGCGCGGACGCACGATCAGCGTCGCCGGTTGCTCGTTGAGCTGGTAGTGCTTGCCCTCGGGGCTCGTGAATTCGATGGTCCGGCGGACGGCGTCGCGCAGGTTGATCTGTCCGAGTACGCAATTGTCCCACGTGGGAGAGTTCGAATCCTCGAAGTCAGCCATGTAGGTATTGGCGCCCGAGTTGAGCGCGTTGATCACCATCTTGCGATCTACCGGTCCGGTGATCTCGACGCGGCGGTCCACCAGGTCACGCGGAATCGGCGCGACCTTCCAGGCGTCCTCGCGCACCGAGCGCGTTTCGGGCAGGAAGTCGGGGAAATGACCGGCGTCGATCTCGTGCTGGCGGATGGCGCGCAGCTTGAGGAGCTCGTCGCGCCGGGAGCGGAAACGCCGCGCGAGGTCCGCCACGAAGCGCAGCGCGTCCAGGGTGAGTACGGCGGCATACTCGGGCTGGGTATCCCCGACAAGGAGTATCCCTTCGTCGACCAGCGGGTTGATGGATGCGCGCGAGACCATGGGGAATACTCCGGGGAAAAGGTGGCAGCCGGCGGATCAACGGATCCGGACGGGTATCTGCAACCGATATACCACGCATCACGACATGGTTGTTGGAACACCTTAAATATATATATGACATGTTGTTATGAGTCACCATCCGGTTGCCGACTCCGCCGTGGACGATGATCCAGGACGTGATTGTGGGGAATTTGCCCCGCTCTTGACGCCGAATCGA
The DNA here is from genome assembly GCA_036273975.1 of Candidatus Krumholzibacteriia bacterium. GTDB lineage: Bacteria > Krumholzibacteriota > Krumholzibacteriia > WVZY01 > JAKEHA01 > JAKEHA01. The sequence continues at coordinate 3,808 of DASUGO010000228.1, read as the reverse complement.
TGGGGTTGCCACAGCCGCCGTGCCCCGCCCGGCACAACGCGGAATCGCCCGGACACTCGCCCGCGCGCGAACCCGACCCGCGCTGGTGGATTTTCGTTGACTTCGGTTTCCAGCCCCGCTAATTACCAATCCGGCCCTACTCTAGAAGCCGCCGCCCGGGATTGGCACCGGGGGGGGCGGGGCGCGCACCAACATCGGAGAGGTCAACGGCAATGGAACATTGTGCATACTGCGGAGAGAACGTGGGCAACGACGGGCTCTTTGTCGACGAGGATGTCTTTTGCTCGGAACAGTGCATGCGGGACTACGGGGCGGGGGACTCGTACGGCGGCGACGACGACGACGACGAGGACGATGACGACGATTTCGAGGATGACGACGACGACGACGATGATGATGATGAGGAGGACTCAATCGACGACGACGACGACTATTGATCCCCGCCGATCCGCTGCCCGGCACCTGACCGGGTCGAGAGCGTGAAAAAGCCGCCCGGTTTCCCGGGCGGCTTTTCGCTTCGCGACCATTGGGGGCGAACTCTGACTACGCCCTGACGCCTTCCTTGCGCTCCGCCATCGGCACATAGGGAACCCCGTGCTCACCCTGGTAGACCTGGGTGGGACGGAAGATCCGGTTGTGCCGCATCTGCTCCATCCAGTGGGCCGACCAGCCCGCCACGCGGGAAACCGCGAAGATGGGCGTGAACAGGTCCGTCGGGATGGCCAGGCGGTTGTAGACGATGCCGGCATAGAAATCGACGTTCGGGTAGATGCCGCGCGGTCCCAGCTTCTCGATGGCCATCGTCTCCAGTTCGACGGCGATGTCGTAGAGCGGCGAACTCCCGGATTTCACGAACAAGTCGCGGGCAAGGCCCTGCAGGATCGTGGCGCGCGGGTCCTTCGTCTTGTAGACGCGGTGTCCCATGCCCATGATCTTCTCCTTGCGCTCGAGCTTCCTCTCGAACCAGGGGGCGGCCTTCTCCTTGCTCCCGATCTCTTCCAGCATATGCAGTACCGCCTCGTTGGCACCGCCGTGGAGCGGTCCCGAGAGGCTGCCGACAGCCGCCGAAATGGCCGCCGACGGCTGGCACTCGGTGGAAGCCGTGACGCGGGTGGTGAAGGTCGACGCGTTCATCGTGTGATCCGCGTGCAGAATGAGGCAGATGTCCATCGCACGCGCCTTGTTGGTGTCCGGCTTTTCTCCGGACAGCATGTGCAGGAAATCTGCCGCAATCGGCAGCGACGGATCCGGTTCTACGATGTCCATCCCGTGGCGCACGCGATGAATCGCGGCCACCAGCGACGGGAACTTGCCGATGAATTCAACAGCGCAGTCCTCGCGGGATTTTTCGTCGTAGATGTTGCTGTGTGCGGACACCATGCCCACGGCGGCCACCGCGGTCTGGAGGGCGGCCATCGGATGCGCGCTCGCAGGCGTGCGCTTGATGACCTCCTTGAGTTCTTTGCTCAGAATACGGCCATGGGCAGCACGACGGTGAAATTCCTGCAGCTCCGGCTCCGTGGGGAGACGGCCCGTCGTGAGCAGGTATGCGACCTCTTCGAACGTGCTGTGAGCGGCGAGGTCCTCGATTCGGATACCACGATACTCGAGGATGCCCTTCTCGCCGTCGATGAAACTGATGGCAGACTCGGCCGCGGGGACTTTCTCGAGGCCGGGAATATATTCGATCATTGCGATGGCTCCTTCGATCCAAGGGACACCCCAATTTATACTATGAAAAGCCATTGGGAACAAGGATGAGTTCGGCGTGTCAGAACGCCCGGAAACGCCCTCAGGCGAGCTCAGGGGGCCGTCGGAAGGTTGGGCTGGCAGATTCGGAGAAAATTGCAGCGTTGGCAGGTCTCGCGGCGCTCGACCTTGGCGAAGCGCTCCTCGGTGGTCCGGTTCTCCACGGGGTCGTCGAGCAGGGCATGCATGTCCGCGATGCTGCCGCGCACGTAATCAAGGATCTGGTTGAGTTCGCGTTCGGCGATGGTGCGCGGGTGCACGGCCCCCTGCGACAGTTCGAAGCGGCGCATATGCACGCGGTGGATCGGGACGCCGTACGCCTGGTGGAGGTAGAACGCGTAGCACGCGAGTTGGAGCCGGGCGTCCGAGCCTTCGCGGCGGCCGGTTTTCCAGTCCCACACGATCACGTGGTCGGTCTCGCGGGTCGCACAGTCCAGTTTCACGGCGATCTCCACGCCGTCCAGCAGGAAGCGCGAAAACTTTTCGATTTCGAGGAAGTCGCCCGGGGCCGTCGCGTGCAACTGGTCCCAGACCTCGGAGTGGTAGAAGTTGAGCAGGCAGCGGTCCACGTGTTCCGCTGTGTCCAGCCACTCCGCGTCAGTCACCGGGAGGCGGTACTCGTGCTCGAACAGACCGCAGGAGCGTTTGGGTTCCTGGTGGTAGAGCCCGCGTCGGGAGGCCACGAAATCCTCGCGCATGCGGTTGCGGGTGATCTCGAGGATGCGTTCCACCGGCAGCACCGGGATCCCGCGCGAGACGTTCTCGAGCGAGTGCCGGATACATTCGTGCACGACCTCGCCCACCCACATCGGGCGCGACTTGAGCTGCTTGAGCACGTAGATTTCGCGCGTGCGCGGGTCCGCGTCCGGCTCCCAGCCGCTCCAGAAGCCATAATGGGAAAACCAGTACTGGCGCGGGCATTCCCGGAACGTGCGGTCGCGCGACACCGACCACGCGAAGGTATTCTTCAGGACCTGACCCATGGCCGCATGATAACACGGCGTGCTAGGATGGGCGCATGTTCCGCATCGAGTCGATCACCGTCGGGCCGTTCCAGAGCAACTGCCACGTCGTCGCGTGCACCGAGACCAACCAGGCCGTGATCTTCGACGCCGGCGACGAGCCGGAGCGAATCCTTGCGCTGGTGGAATCGATGGGGGTCGACGTGAAGGCGGTCGTGAATACCCACGCCCACCTCGACCACGTCTCGGGGCTGCCGGGTGTGGTGAAGGCGCTCGGCGTGCCGGTGTTCATGCACCGCGACGATGAGCCGGTCTACGACGCGGTGGACCAGCAGGCGCTGATGTTCGGCCTCGTTCCGCCCGGAAAAGTCCCCATCCAGCGCTGGCTGGTGGAAGGGGACGCCGTCAACGTCGGTAAACTGCGCGGTGATGTCATGCTGATGCCCGGTCACACGCCCGGACATATCATCGTGATGTTCCGGGATGAGTCGCCGCCGCGGGCGATTGTCGGGGACGTGCTGTTCCAGGGAAGCATCGGGCGGACCGATCTGCCGGGTGGCGATCACGACGTCATGATGCGGACGCTCGCGCGGTTCCTGCCCCTGCCGGACGACACCGTGGTCTACTGTGGCCACGGACCCGCCACCACCATCGGGGAAGAGAAGCAGTGGAACCCGTTTCTCGCCCCGCTCGTCCGCCGCTGAGTTCGAACCGCAACGGTCCGGCTATTCCTCGCGCAGCTTCGCGAACTCCTTGAGGCCGAGGTGCACCTTGAAGCGCGTCGCGCGGTTGTCCCAGCCGGCTTCCGGGTTGGTGTACTGAAACGCCCACGAACTGCCGCCGTAACCGCTGCGGCGTTCGTAACCCACCACCGAGAAGCGATACAACAGTTCCAGCGCCTCGTCGGCGCCCACCGTGTTCGCGGTGGAACGCCGCTCCTCGTATTCGGCGGCGAACTCGTCGCGCTGGAACGTCAGCGTGCTGATGGCCGAACACGCCTGCAGCGCCTCTTCCCAGTGCGGCCAGTGGGCCATGATCTCATCATCGAGTTCCGACTTGAGGTAGGCCGAGTAGGCCTCGCGCGCGTTGACCACGTC
>DASUGO010000227.1:0-9882 GCA_036273975.1 Candidatus Krumholzibacteriia bacterium | reverse complement strand
ATGGTGCTGATGATCTCCATGCGCGGCATGCCGTAGAGCAGATACATGTGCATGCGCCGGTTTTTCGAAAACCCGAACACGCGGAAATCCTCGCGGTAGTCGGTGAACCCGCGCAACCCCGCGGAGTGGTGCCCAGAGAGTTGCTGCATCTGCTCGCGCCCGATCAGGTCGATCTTGATCCCGTTGTAGTCCACATCCATGCCAAATGTTTTCATCTGGACCGCGACTTCGTGGACCAGCTCGAGCAGTTCGTCAATATCGGTAATCGACTGCGGCCGGCAGATGTTGCAGACGAAGCGTCCGTCGTCGTAACGCACACCGCCGCCCGTGATCTTCTCGGAAACGAAACGTCCGCAGGAGTCGCACACCGGCGCCACGCCGTCGTGGGACTGACAGTACGAGTTGCCCCAGAAGTCCTGGATGTACTCGCCACGGATCAGCGCGTCACAAAGCGCACAGCGCAGCGCGACGTGATTCTGGAAACAATCGTTGTGGTAGACCTTGCCCTGGTACTCGCTGTACGCACCGCGAATCTCGCGGTCGCAGTACGCGCAGCGAAAATGTTCGGCGTGGTAGAGCCGGCCCTTGGTGCTGAAGTAGGCGCCCTCGATGGGCTCGCCGCACGCCGCGCACACGCCCGGCGAATCGACCGCGAGCGCGGCGGGCGCCAGCACCGCCAGCAGGCACACAATCACCACGAAACAGCGCATGATATAGGGTAATGCCGCGTGCGCGGCGGGGCAAGGAACGGTGCTAGACGACGCGGTCGTTTCCGCCATCCACGGGAACCTGGGCCCCGGTGGTCCTGGCGAAGAGCGGGCCCGCCATCGCAATCGCGAGCGCGGCCACTTCGCTCGAGGCAATCTCGACTCCCAGCAGGTTGCGGCGGCGGTAGGCATCGACGTCCATTCCGTATTCGCGCGCCCGGGCTTCCAGCACCTCGGGTGACCAGATACCGGTGTCGAACACGTCGTTGGGATGCAGCACATTGACGCGAATTCCGGCGGGGGCGAATTCCAGCGCCGCCACCCGCGCCAATTGCGTAAGGCCCGCCTTTGCAACCGAGTACGCCGCGGCGCCCTTTCCGGGCGCCGCCACGTTCTTTGACCCGACGATCACGACAGCAGGATCGATGCCCGATTCGAGAAACGGCAGCGCCTTCTGGATGACGAACAGGTGCGCGTCCAGATTGACCTCGCGGCTCTTCCGCCACGTTTCCGGTTGCAACTCGGCGAGGCGCGCGGTGGCCGGAAATATCCCCGCGTTACTCACCACCACATCGAGTCCCCCGAAGCGCCGCACACCGGCCTCGATGGCGGACTGCACCGCGGCCGCGTCGGTGACGTTGCAGACCACGGGGTGCACGCGGTCCCCGGTGAAGACCGTGGTCACGTCGTCGTTGATGTCGAGTGCCACCACGCACGCTCCGCGCGCAACGAAGCCGTCGACCGTCGCGCGTCCGATGCCGCTGGCCGCCCCGGTCACCAGCGCGACGCGCCCGGCGAATTCCTTCGGCGCCGGCAGGCGCGCGAGCTTGGCCTGTTCCAGTTCCCAGTATTCCACGTCGAAGATGTCGTCCTCGGGCAGCGACTCCCACGCCTCCAGCAGTTCGGCGCGCTCGATGGCCGGGAAGGTGTGTGCGACGATGTCGGAGGCGATCGCCGCCTCCTGCGGACTTCCACCGAACGCGAGCGTCCCTCGCCCCGGCCAGACCACCCAGCGCGGTGCGGGGTCGAGACAGCGCAGCGACTCGTGCGCGTTGCGTTCGAAATACGCCCGGTACTCCTCCACGAAATGCTCAACGACCGTGTCCGGGGCCTCGCCATCGGCGAACACCACCGGCACGCGCTTGGTGCGGATGACGTGATCGGGCGTGAGCGGGCCGCGGGTCGCAATCGCAGCCACGTCCGGCCGCTCCGAAAACGCAACCGCGGCGGGTCGGGTATCGGCCGCGGCGACCAGCGCCTTCCCCGCGGCGCGGGACACTTCGCGGCGCATCGCGGCGAGCGCGCGCAGGTCCGCGGAGGCCAGTTCGCGGGGCGGTTCTTCCGCCGCCTCCCACGGCGCGTGCACGTCGAGGTAGTCCTCCGCCTCGGTCACGATCTGGATCATGCGCTCATAGCTGGAGCGCGCGTCGTCGCCAAACGTAAACACGCCGTGGTTGAGGAGGATGATGCCCTCCACTTCTTCCCAGTCCATGTCGCGCGTCATGCTGTAGACCTCGCGCGCGAGATCGAATCCGGGCATCACATAGGGGACGATAAAAATGCGATCGCCGTAGACCTCGCCGATCCGCTCCATGCCGCCGGGTGTGTTGGTAATCGTCACCACCGCGTCGGCGTGGGTGTGATCGACGAAACGAAACGGGATGATCGCGTGGAGGATGGCTTCGACCGATGGCGTGGGTGCCGCGGGATCCAGCAGCAGCGACCGCAGCATCGTAACCATGCGCGTGTCGGTGAGTTCATCAAGACCCGCCATGCGCTGAACACCGTCCAGACGCAGCGGCGCGAACCCGCCCCGCTCGATGGTCGCGAGGTCCCAGCCGCTTCCCTTGACCCAGATGGCATCCTGCGGGTCGCCAAAAACATCTTCCGCGGTGGCTTTGACGGACGTGTTACCGCCGCCGTGCAGAACGAGGGAGGGTTCGCGCCCGATCAGGCGCGAGGTATACACACGCAGCGAAAGCGGATCGTCGCCGCAGACGCGCGCTTCGGAGTCATCCCAGAGGCTTCGCACGGGGCTACTGTAGCCCCGCCGCGCCTTACTTGAGAAGCACCAACTTGCGCGTCAGATTCTCGCCGCCGGCGCTCAGGCGGCAGAAGTAGACGCCGGAACCGACGCGGTTGCCGTGGTCGTCCATGCCATCCCAGCGCACGTCGTTGGCGCCCGCGGGGAAGTTGCCCGCGGCCAGCGTGGCGACGAAGGCGCCGGACGCGTCGAAGATCGACAGCACGACCGATGCCGGGCGCGTCAGGTCGAAACGAACCACCGTCGACGGGTTGAACGGATTGGGACTGTTCTCGAGCCGCTGCACGACACGCAGCGGCGCGGTGCGCACGCCGGTCGGTGGGAGCTGGTTGTCGTAGATGTAGAGCCAGTCGTCCACTTCGTCGAGTCCCGACAGGTCGAGGTCGCCGTCGTTGTCGCGATCGTGCAGGACCGCGCACGAACCGGCCGAACTCGCGACCAGGGTCTTGGACGTATTGAAATTCCCGCCCCCCGCATTCTGCCAGATCGTCCAGGTACCGGAGCTGTAGTTGCTGGTGACGATTTCGAGGTCGCCGTCGCCGTCCATGTCGCCGGTGTCGATGGCCAGCGGGAAACTTCCGGTGGCCTTGTAGACCGGCGCCGCCAGTCCACCGAGCCCGTTGCCGTACATGATCGCGAGCCGCGTCTGGTTGGTGTTGCACAGCGTCACGTCGACGTTGTGGTCGCCGTTGAAGTCGCCGACGACGAGTTGCCAGGGCTGGCCGCCACCGCCCACAGCGGGCTGCGCGACCAGATCACCATTGCCGTCGCTCAGCATCGGGATGACCGGATAGGGGGTGCCGAAGCATCCGACGAAGACGTCCAACTGGCCGTCGTTGTTGGCGTCGGCCACACCGATGGCGTACTCCCCGGTACCGCCCGCTTCGCGGAAGACCGGTGCGGCGAAGGTGCCATCGCCGTTGTTCAGCAGGATCGCAACGTTGTCGCCGAAACGATTCGCCGTCACGATGTCATCCCAGCCGTCGCCGTTGAGGTCGAGCACGCCAACACCGCGCACGGAGCTGGCCGCGGTGAGCAGCAGACGCGTCGGGAACGCCCCCGCGCCGTTGCCGTACAGGACCGTCAACGAGTCAGAACCGGTGCTGGTTACGACCAGGTCGATCTCGCCGTCGTTGTTGAAGTCGGCGCCTTCGTTCGGACTCGGCGCGGAGCCGGCGAGCGGGCGCTTGGCGAACGTCGTGTAGGTCCCGCCGCCGTTGAGGAACGTGCGCAGATCGCGCGTCTGCTCGCACGGCGCCGACAGATCCGTGAAACCGTCGTTGTTCAGGTCGCCGCCGTAAGCGCCGTACACCTGCACCCAGGTCTCGCCCGCCTTGCGGCAGGTGACGCGCCCGAGGTAGGTCAGGTTGATGGTCCCCGCGCTCGTGGCGGTCCAGAAGTTCCACGCGTAACCCTTCGCCAGCCCTTCGGCCGCCAGGTTCTGAACGGCTTTGCTCACATTGACCGTGATCCATTCGCCGGCAAAGAACGCCGTGTCGGGCGTGAACGTGACCGCGCCGCCCGCCACCGACAGGGTGCCGCTCGCCGGGCCCGACCAGCGACCGTAGACCCGGAATGAAATGTCGTTCACCGTGGCGGGGTTGATGGGCTGATCAAACGTGACCGTGATGGACGTCCCGACCGGGACGTCGACCCGCTGGCTCAGCGGGTAAATGGATGCCACCGTGGGCGGCACCGCCTGCGCGGCGGCCGGAACCATCAGGAAAGCAGCGGCGATCAGTCGCCGCACCCAGGGGGATAGCGTGGATCTCATTCGCGGTCAGCTCCCGTTGCCCGATGTCAAAACCCCACACCCGGGCCATGAAATGGGCCAAAGCGCGCAGCCATCGCGGCGTCGCCTGCCGGCCCGGCAGTGTAACTGCTTGTATTTCGTCGCATCGCCTGCGACGGCGGCCTGCACCTGCATATACTAGCAAGAACTGCGTCACGACGCATCGGCGGAAAACGGCGCCAGGACTTCCTCAACCGGGCGCGCGCCATCCACGAACGACGCAACGCGGCGCAGAACATCGTCGAGAATCGCGTCCGGACACGACGCGCCGCACGTGAGCACGACGTCCACCGGGCGTCGGGACGGCAACCAGTCACGCGTGGTCAGGACGGTCCGTGATTCCAGCGAGAAGTGGTGGATCTCCGACGCGGACACCAGGTCGGCCGCTCCCTGGACGAAGTACGTCGGCATGGCCTTCGCGCACAGCTCGACGATGTGCGAGGTATTCGACGAGTTGAACCCACCCACCACGATTGCGAGATCCGCGCCGTGTTCGATCAGCGCGTATGTCGCATTCTGATTCTCATAGGTCGCGTAGCACAGTGTGTCGGACGTATCGGCGAAGTGCCGGCCCAGTTCATCCGCGCCGTAACGGTCGATCAGGGCGCGCCGCAGTTCCTCGGCGATTTCGTGGGTCTCGGTGGCCAGCATCGTGGTCTGGTTGACGACACCAATCCGAACCAGATCGCGCTCCGGATCGAAGCCGGGCGAGGACTTGTGTCCGAACCAGCGGGCAAACTCCGCACCCGGCCGCGTTCCACGAATCATGTCTCCCAGCACGCGCGCTTCGAGGAGGTTGCGCACCACCACGGTGGGCGCCGCGCGGCGACTGTGCGAAAACGTCGCCCGCGTTTCCTCGTGGGTATCCTTCCCGTGGACGACCACCGCGTAGTTCTCGAGCCCCAGTTGCGCGCTGCGCTTCCACACCTTCTCCACGAACGGACAGGTCGTGTTGTAGCGGTAAGGATCGATGCCCAGGCTCGCGAGGCGCTCCTGCATCTCCAGAGTGGTCCCGAACGCAGGCACCACCACGATGTCGTCGGGGCGCAATTCCTCCCACGGCACCAGTTGTTCCCCCGACGGGGTAAACAGAAACTGCACCCCGCGTTCGCGCAGGTCGCCGTTGACCTTCGGGTTGTGGATCATCTCGGAGAGAAAATAGACACGCCGCCCTGGATTGTCGGCGAGCGTCCGGTATGCGATCTCGACCGCGTTCTCCACCCCGTAGCAGAAGCCAAAATGGCGCGCGAGCGCGAAGCGCACCGGCCCGAAGTCGAGCAGCGCGGGCGACAGGTCACGCTTGCGCGGATCGACGGCCTGGCGCGCGCGCTTGACGCGCGTGATAATGCCACCGCGGTAACCGTCCGGAGTCTCGAATCGTCTCGTCACGGGAACGCGATCCGCGCCACCGGCGCCATCAGCCCTGCTTGCGGGCGGACAGGAAGGAGGTGAAGTATTCCGGTTCGTTCCCCGGCTTCCATTTGATATTGCAGCCGATGCTCGGGCGCTGTTCCGCCGCCGGCTCCCCGCCCGCGAGGACCGCGTCGATCGCCGCGCGCAGGTCGGCCCCGGTGACCGGCCGTCCGTTGGAAGGACGGCTGTCATCCAGCTGTCCGCGGTAACGCAGACGGCGGCCCGCGTCGAACACGTAGAAGTCCGGGGTGCACGCCGCGTGGTAGTCCCGGCCCGTCTGCTGGTCTTCGTCGAGCAGGAACGGGAACTTCCACCCCATCGTGCGCACGAGTTCCGCCATCTTCTCGGGGCCATCCTGCGGATACTTCTCGATGTCGTTGGAGTTGATCGCGACGAAATCCACCCCGTGCTGCGCGTAGTCGCGCTCGAGACGCGTGAATTCGTCTCGCACGTGGATGACAAAAGGACAATGATTGCAGATGAACATGACCACCAGTACCGGCGACTTGAAATCGGCCAGCGCGCGGCGATCGCCCGTGACGGGGTCCAGCAGGGCGAAGGCCGGGGCCGGTGTGCCCAGGGGCAGCATGGTCGAGGGTGTCTGTACCATCAGAACTCGCTTTCGTTTCCGGTGCATGCACGGCGGGCGTCGGAGTGCCGCCGGACGACCAACGTACGCATTTCGCCGCGCGGAATCAAGGCGCGGGCTTGCCGTCCCCGACGGTCTCCTGCTTGACCACTTCCGGCATCGAGGTGGACTGGTATGAGACCAGGTGGAGTTCGCCGCGCGATACGGCGTAGACCACGGTGAACCGGCTGCGCGACGTGAGTGACTTGCCCGACGACGCGAGGTCGATCTTCTGAACACCGGTTCCCAGCACCGTCGACCCGTAGGCGCGGTACGCCACCGACTCCACCTCGAACCCGACGTAGCGAATGTCGCCACGGGTGAGCATGCCGAACACGTCATCGCGCGACTGCATGAGGCCGGTCGAATGGACGTAGGTCGCATCGGCGTCGAATATCCGGGCCAGCGCGTGCACATCCACCGCGACCATCGCGGCCCGGCGCTCGTTCTCCATGCGTTCCACCGCCGCCACCGCTTCATCCCCCACCGGCGGTGACTTGGCGGCCACCGTCGTGAACAGCGCGAGCAGCCCGACCACAACGAATTCAGCGCGTTGCCATCTCATCAGGACTCCCTTCCGTCGTCGTCTTCCGGCGGGGCGCCATCCAGAATTGCGAGGGATGCGCTCGCGCCGATGCGGGAGGCACCCGCGGCGACCATCGCCATCGCGGTCGCGTAGTCGCGAATGCCACCCGCGGCCTTGACGCCGAGACGGTCGCCGACCGCGGCACGCATCCGCCGGACGTTCTCCACCGACGCACCCGGTCCGGAAAACCCGGTCGACGTCTTCACAAAATCCGCGCCGCCCGCCTCCGCGAGCCGGCAACCGCGCACGATCTCCGCCGGCGAGAGCAGCGCCGTCTCGAGGATGACCTTGAGCAGGCGCCCCGGCCGCTCGTGCACAATGGCCGCGACGCCGGCGATGGTCTCGCGAACGGTCGCGTCATCGCCATCCTTCAGCGCACCGATGGGGATGACCATGTCGGCCTCGACGGCGCCGGCGTCCATCGCGCCGCGGGCCTCGGTCTGCATGGCGGCGAGTGTCGTGTCGCCGTGCGGAAACCCCACCACACCAATCACCTCACCGCGGCCCGCCACGCGATCCACCGCGCGTGGCACCCAGCGGGGCGCCACGCAAACTCGCATCCCCAGCCGCACGGCCTCGTCGCAGGTGGCATCGACACGCGCCGCGCCCGCGTCCGGCCTGAGGCAGGTGTGATCGATGATTCGCGCCAGGTCGCGCCGGTTCATGCGCGCATTATCGCGCGGAAGTCCCGGGCGTGGCAACCGCCGGCCCACCCGGAAACGGGTCGGACAGGGCCGGGTTGAATAGAAAATCGGGGTCGGTCAGGGTGTGGAGGAATGCGATCAGCGCGTCGATCTCCTCCTGGGTCATCGGGGTCCGCGTGAGCCGGGCCCGGATCAGCGGGTCGACGTCGTCGCTGTCGTGGAATCCCATGTTGTAGTGCGCGATGACTTCTTCCAGGGTGGCAAAGCGGCCGTCGTGCATATACGGCGGCGACACTTCCACGTTGCGCAGCGTCGCCGACTTGAACTTGCCGATATCCGCCGGGTTACCGGTGACCACCGACCTGCCCTCGTCGGTGACCACCGAGTCGAGGCCGGTGTTGTGGAACGTGCTCGTCGCCATGAAGATCTCGTCGTGGCAGTGGAAACAGTCACCGCGCTCGGTGCGGAACACGTCGAACCCCATCTGTTCCTGCGCGCTGAACGTCGCCTCGCCGCGGAGGACGCGGTCGTACCGGGAGTTGGCCGAGATGAACGTCCGCTCGAACTGCGCGATCGCCTTGACCACCCGGTCCTGCGTGATGCGCTTGTCACCAAACGCCGCGCAGAATAACGCGGGATAGTCGGGATGGCGTTCCAGCCGGTCGATCGCGTCCGGCCACGGGAGATCCATCTCGATCGGATTGGGGACCGGCTCGCGCGCCTGCCCCTCCAGCCCGTCGGCACGGCCGTCCCAGAACATGTCCGCGATCCAGCCGGGATTGACGATCGTCGGCGCGTGGCGGGTGCCCTTGATGCCATGAATCCCCACGCTGAAGCGCCGCGTGTCACCAAACGCATTCTGCTGGATGTGGCACTGCGAACAGGCCTGGCTGCTGTCGCCCGAGAGGATGGGGTCGTAGAAGAGCCTTCGCCCCAGCGCGACTCCCTCGACGGTGAGGGGGTTGTCGGGGCGCGGCGGGAGCTCCGGGAAATTGGGCGGGATCTCGAGCGTCAGCGGCGTCGCCGACGGGCACTCCGGCGCGGGTGGCGGTGTCACGGGATCGGATCCCTTCGAGCAGGACGCCAGCACGAATGCGGCCAGCGCCCACGCACACACTCTCTGATACTTCATGTCCGCGACTACTCCCGGGGCCGTGCCGGCCAGAGCCTGGTGCGACGGCCGGCGCGATGCCGGCTGCTAGTGATGGCCGCCGTGCGACTCCATCGATGCGGTGAAACAGAACGGCCCATTCGCCTGGAGTTTCGACTGCGCCTCCAGGTTGCCCATGATCATCGCCGGATAGTCGGTAAAATCATACTGTGTGTCGTCGGGGTCACCCAACTGGTGGTCCACATACCAGCCGTTCAGGTCGAAGTGCAGCGTCACCTCGCCGGCCCCACCCTCGTGGATGTGGGTCGGCGTTACCGGCAGATCGACCTGGAAGTAATGGTGGTAGGCGGTGGCATCGACCACGCCCGGGAAATCCGGATTCGTGCCGTCGAGGTGGCGGGCGCCGGTATGCGTGGTGTAGCCCGCGGTCGCACCGCCGGGCGTTACCTCGTAATTCCCTTCCAGCTGCATGTAGTGGTACCCGAGGTCCGGGCCGAGGCCGGTCGGCCAGGCCATCTCCTGCTGGAACTTCGTCATCGAAATGTATTTGTTGCGAAGGTTCTTGGTCTCGTCGAGACCGAAGGTGAACGTCACGCGGTTCCAGTCGGCATGCGGAACCCCGCCGGTGAAGTGCAGTATCTGTGTCGTGGGATCCGCGAGGTTGTAATAGAACAGGTCCGCGATCTTGAGGTGGTTGCCCTGCTCGGAATGGATGGTCACGTCGGTCAGGACGAAACGCAGCGTCTTGATGCTGTACTTGCGACCATCCGGGTTGTCATACGACAACGAGTTGACGATCAGCGGCTGCCCGTTGACGTTGAAATCGAAGTACATGTCAACGGTGATGGGTTCCTCGGGTGCCGACGTATCATCGCCGCCACAGCCGCCAGTAAAGGCGCCGATTCCGGCAACGAGCAATACGGCAATGATCTTCCGGGTCGCATGCGGCATGACAAC
>DASUGO010000226.1:0-6963 GCA_036273975.1 Candidatus Krumholzibacteriia bacterium | reverse complement strand
TGTGGGATGTTCCTCCTGGTTCCTTGAGCACCGTACTATAACTGTCGGGGGAAGGATAAAGGCCATTTATGAAGACCATGTGAAGGCGGGATGAAGATTGCGGGGATCGGCGGTAATCGCTAACTGCTTGTAAATAAATATGTTATAGTGCCTACGGGACCGCGTGGGCCAGTTGCTGGGCCCGGCGGATCAGCAACTGGGCCCGTTCGGCGTAGTCCTCGGACTCCGCGGCGGCGGCCAGATGGTCGATTGCATCGTCATAGCGCCCCAGTTCCAGCGCGCAGTAGCCCATCATCAGCCGGGGGCGGGGCTCCTCCGGCGAGAGCCGGCTGCACTCCAGGAAGGCGTTGTAGGCGGGTTCGAAGCGCTTCTCCATCACGTGCAGGTCGCCAAGCAGCGACCAGAGACGGAACGTCGGCTCGGTCCGGATTCCCGCCTCGAGCACGGTCAGCGCCGAGTCGGGCTGGTACGAGGCCAGATAGGCCGACGCGATCCGTTCCACCTCGCTCGCGGTGGCGGTCTCGCCGGTGGCCGCCTTGTAGTAGCCGGCAGCCGCCGCGGGGGCCTTGATGGCGGCGTACAGGTCGCCCAGTTGCATCAGTTCACTCTCGGACAGCGGGCGCAGATAGCCGGTGATGGTCAGCGCGATCGCGGCCTGGCGATAGTCGCCCACGCTGGCGCCATACTGGAACGCGAGGTGCCACGCATCGGGATTGGTGCCGTAGCGGCTCAGCATCGCGCTCACCGCGCCCTGTCCGTGCTCACGGTCCTGCGCCTGCAGGCACGCGCTCACCAGCCCACGGTACCACTCGAACTTCGGCTCGCCATGCGTGCCGGCCGTCAATTCCTCCAGCACCGGAATCGCGCCCGCCGCATCGCCCGCCAGCACCTGCGCGGCGGCGGCGTAATAGAGAACGTCGGGCCGCTTCTCGTCCATCAGTCCGTAGCCGCGCGTGAGCGCCTCGGCCGCGCGCGCGTACTTGCCCAGCCCGTAGGCGGTCTCGCCGAGACCGAGCCACGACGGCGCGTGCCGCGGCTCCAGCGCCACCGCCCGCTCGTATTGCTCCAGCGCGTCCTCGCGGCGATCCACCTGCACAAGAACGCTGGCCAGGTGGTAGCGCATCAGGAACCGGTCGTCCTGCTTCGCGTGCCCGTCGACGTACTTCTGGAGTACGTCGACCGACTTGTCCAGCTTGCCCTGCTCCATGAACTGCTGCGCCTCATAGAGCGCGAGCCGCGCGTCGCGCGGCAGGTCGTCGATGGTTCCCATCGGCTTGACCGGCTCGTCGGCCGCGCCAACGCCGCCGGCCACCATCAGAACGGCCGCGAACACCGTGAGTATGCGAATCATGGTTCTCATGACGACGTCGACTAGTTGAGTTGGAAACGGAGCGCGGTGACCACCCACGATGTGACACGCTTGCCACCGATGACGCCCGGCTCGAAGCGCCAGTGCGGAACCGCCTTGAGCACCGCGTCGTTGAACGTGTCCGGCGGCCGTGCATCCATGATCTGCACGTCGCCCACCGAACCGTCCGCACTGACGAGAATCTTCACCTGCACCACGCCCTCGACCCCCTGCTCGCGCGCCTTGAACGGATACACCGGGGGCGTCTTCACCACCGGCCGCGGCGCCTGATCGAGTTCATAGGACTCGAAGACGAAGTTGTTGTTCATTCCGCCGGTGTTGGCGCCGCCGAGATCGATCGCGACGCCACCCACACCGCCAAGACCGCCAAACTCCCCGCCGAGGTCCGGCGTGAACAGGTCGGGACCGAGATCCGGCTTCGGTTCCTCACGCGGCGGTTCGGGCGCCTTCAACTCCTCCTGTTTGGGCGGTTCGGGCGCGGCGAGCGTGATCAGCTTCACGCCGGTGGGCGCGGTCATGTCCTGCGCCACACGATTCTCGCGCGTGAGCAGCACCGCCGACGCCAGCAGCAGGAAGTTCACCGCGAACGCCGCGAACACCGGCAACGCCCACCTGGGCAGGTTCTTCATGGCGTTACGACGCCTCTTCCCGCTTGGCGGCGAGGCTCACGTTCCTGGCGCCGGCGAGCCGGCACTGATCCATGACGCGCACGACGTCGCCGGTGTTGCTGTCCTTGTCGGCAACCACGACGACGCCCGCCTCGGGATCTTCCGCCAGCGCGCGTTCGACCAGCGAGCGGACGCTGCGCAGATCGACCTTCTTGCCTTCCATGTACACGCGGCCCTCGGTGTCGACGCCGATCATCACCGTGCCGTGATCCTTGACCTCCGCGGTGGCCGCGGTGGAACGCATCACGTCGATGCCGGTCTCTTTGACAAACGACGTCGTCACCATGAAAAAGATGAGCAGCAGAAACGTCATGTCGACCAGGGGCGCCATGTCGACATTCACCTGGTCGTTGCCGCGGATACTCTTGCGAACGTTGATCATTGCACTCTTCTCCGTCTCGTCAGCGAATCTGGTGCTCGAGCACCAGGGTGATTTCGTCGAGATTGCGCAACAGTTTGGAGGCGCGGCGCGCGAGTCCCGCGCTGAGCAGGAGGCCGGGAATTGCCACCAGCAGTCCCGCTTCGGTGGTTACCAGCGCAATCGAAATACCGTTGGCCATCGCCTTGGCGTTTCCGGTGCCGTAGGTGGAGATCACCTCGAAGGTGGCGATCATCCCGATCACGGTGCCGAGCAGACCCAGCAGCGGCGCGATGGATCCCAGCACCGCGATGATCGGCAGAAAACGGTTGATGCCCGGCCGCATCTTGAGCGCGCACTGCCGCAGCATGTGCCGGTCCAGTTCCGGGTCACCCGTGCGGATGCGCATGTACTCGCGCACCAGCGTCGCGCGCACACCGTGCCCGAATGTGTTCACCGTCTCGCCGCGTATCGCGCGCACCGCGTCCTGGATACGCAGGTCGCCGCCGGAGAAACGCCGGAACGCCATCAGGCGCTCGACGATCAGCATCCACATCGCGCACGACGCGAGGCCGAGCGGAATCATGATCCATCCGCCCGCGCGGGCGTAATCAAGCAGACGCCACCACAGATCCACGGCGTTGCTCCTTCTGGATAATTTTGGTCATTGTGACGGCCTTCTCTTCCATGTCGCCAACGATCGTGTTGACCCGGCGTGAGAGGAAGGTGTGGATGAGCATCGTGGGAATGGCCACGAAGAGTCCCCATTCGGTGGTAATCAGCGCTTCGCTGATGCCGCCCGACATGAGCTTGGGATCGCCGGTACCGTAGAGCGTGATCACGCGGAAGGTGGCGATCATACCGGTCACCGTACCGAGCAGACCGAGGAGCGGCGCGACCGCGCCGAACACCGCAATCACCGACATGCCGCGCTCGAGGCGCGGCAGCTCGCGCAGGATGGATTCCTGCAGCACGCTCTCCAGCGTCTCACGGTCCTCCTTGCGGGCACCGATGCCGTCCCGGATCACGTTCACCACCGGCCAGTTGTGGTTCTCGTGTTTCTTCATGATGTCGTCCACACCGGGCCAGTTACCGCTGGCGGCGAGATCGTTCACCTTGCCCATGATGGTGTCGGTGTCGCCATGGACCCTTTTGAGATAGATGAACTTGTTGATCGCGATGATGACCACGCTGAGCCCGATCAGTGCGATCGGCCACATGATCGGCCCGCCCAACGAATATTCTTCGAGGATGCTGACCTTGTGCGTGATCTGCCGCAGCGCACCGCCGCTCGAAATATCCAGCGGTGCCTCGGCGGACTTGCCCGCGAAGTATTTCGCCATCGTCCGGCGCATCGACCGCTCGGGGAGCACCGACAGGGCGAACAGCTTGCGCGTGTCCGGCGAGTAGGTGAGGAACCCCATCTCGCCGTCCTTGCGGTACATCGCGGTGAACTTGCCGAGGGTCAGGATGTCGCCCTGCGTCGGTTCCCCGTCGCGGCCGACGAACTCGCCCGTCTGCAGGCGCACCTCGCCCGAACGCGCCATCTCGTCGAACAACACACCGGCCATGGCACTGATATCGGAGATGTCCGGGAAGTAGCCCGCTTCGAGCAACGGCGCCACGCGCTCGAGCCGCTCCGGCGCAAGTGCCGTGATCGGCGACTGGTTCAGGAGCGCCTCGACGTCACGCGCCGCGACGCGCACGTTCCCTGAAATTTCCTTGAACTCGACCTCGCGCGTTTCCCACTTGTCGGTGAGCCGCTCGCGGTGATCGGTCTTGGCCGCCTTGCCCTTGACCAGGCCATCGATGCTGTTCTCCAGTTCCTTCTGGCGCGCCTCGAGCCTTGCGACCTCGGCGATCAGCGTGGAGCGGTCATTGATGATCTTCTCTTCGATCGCGTGCGCGCGCTGCTCGGCGGCCAGACGGTCGGCCTCCGCCTTCTTCGACGCCTCGCGCACATCCTGTGCCGGCGCGGCCGTGGCGGTGAACGCCGCCGCGAGCGCCACCAACAGAATAATCAGGATCGGCTGCTTCATGGCTGGATCCTCCCGATGGGCAGGGTGACGATCTCGGTGGGCCGGATGCGCGTCGCCATGTCGACGGTCATGTTGATCGAACGTGCGTACTTGCCGTCCAGTTCGAGCCACGCCCCGCTGGCGCGGTCGTACTCACCGACACGCTTCCCGTCCGGGGTACGCCAGTAGACCGACACACGGCCGATCTGCAGCATGTCGGCGAATATCGCTTCGTCGCCCACAGTGACCTGCTCCTGATAGACCTCAACCGTGTTGCCGTAGTTGGCCTCCACCTGCAGCGCCTCCAGAACCCGGCGCAGCTTCTCGGCGCCGGTGACGTCGGGCCGCGCAATCTCTTCTTTTATGGCGGCGACACGCGCCGCGCGTTCATCCACCAGAAAGGGAATGTCGCGCGCCACGAATGTTTCCAGCCGGCCGACCACGGCGTTCAGGGTGTCCTGCAGACTCTCGTTGAGCCGGGTCGACTCCAGGAGGCGCCGCTCGAGTTCCGCGATGTTGTTCTCCAGCGCGGAGACCTCGGATTCCTCGTAGGACTCGCGCTTCTCGAGATACTCGACATTCGCCTGGGCAGTGCGATAGCGCGCGACGAGTGCGGCCTGTTCGGTGGCCCAGTCGTCCTGCTTCTGCTGCGTCGCCTGGTAGGTGCCCACGGTCTTGTCGACCGTTTCCCCCAGCTTCTTCGCCTCTTGCGCGCGCGACGCAATGGACACCGTGACGACGAGCGTCGTCGTAACGGCGACCAGCGTGGCGGTTCGTATGGTCATTGGATTCCCTTCCTGTCGCTTCAATTGAAAAACACGGGCGGTTCGGCGGGAGCCGGGTGGCGGCACATTACCCTCGATGGACCGAACCGAAGACGAGGAGAGATTAGTGACGACGTATAAATGCGGGATAAACCAACCGTGAATCCCCCGTGAATCCGTTTCACACCGCTATTTTCACCCGGCCTTTACGACAGGTTCACACGCACTGCCTAGAATTCGCCCCGTCGCACACAAACTCACAACGAGCGTGTGGGCGCGCCGCGGAACCAGTGTCTGGGCAACGGAAAATGAGGAGGGACACATAGATATGAAGGGGATCGCGAAAGTTTTCGCGCTGATCTTCTTCGGGCTCGTCCTGGCCACGGTCTCGGCAAGGGCGGGGGTCATCGAAGGAACGGTCAAGGATGAGAAGTCGGGAGACGCTCTCATCGGCGCCAACGTCAAGGTGGTCGGGACCAACCTCGGAGCCGCCACCGATCTGGACGGGCGCTACACAATCACGGGCGTTCCCGACGGCGTGTACTCGCTGCGGGTCTTCTACGGAGGGTTCACGCCCAGGGTCATGACGGGAGTGGCGGTTGCAGGTGATCAACCGGTGACGATGAACATCAAGCTGCAGGCGATGTCCTCATCGGACAGCGACGCGATGCGCATCGAGGACGTCTACGTGACGGCCGAACGCGTGCGCAACACCAACGCGGCCATTCTGACCGAGCGCCAGCGCTCCGCGGTAATCGGCGACGGTATCAGCGCCGAGCAGATCCGGCTCTCGCCCGATGGAACGTCGAGCGACGCATTGAAACGCGTGACGGGGCTCTCGATCGTGAACAACAAGTTCGTGTTCATACGTGGCGTCACCGATCGCTACAACTCGACCACGGTCAACGGCGTGGGCGTCACGAGCACGGATACCGACGTCGACAAGAAGAGCTTCTCGTTCGACCTGATTCCATCGTCGCTGATTTCCAACACGGTGGTCGCCAAGACCGCGACCCCGGACCTCCCGGGCGACTTCAGCGGCGGCCTGGTGCAGGTGAACACGCTGGACTTCCCCTCCGGGTTTACCGCCAACGCCAGCGTCGAGTCGGGCCACGACTAGGTCAGCTCGCGCAAGGACGTCGTGCTGGGCCCGGCGGGCGGCGAGGACTGGAAGGGCAAGGACGACGGGACGCGTGCGCGGCCGGCCGGGCTCGAAGGGGTCGCGCTGGCACAGGCGCTCCCGAACGACTGGCTGGGTTCCGGCGAGACCTCCCCGCGCAACGGCTCCTACGCGCTTTCACTGGGCAACCGTTTCGATCTGGGCGGCGCGGGCGAACTGGGCGTCGTCGCGTCCGGAACCTACAAGTCGGGTTTCAAGGTGGAGGACTACTACCAGGAGCCCAAGGCCGGCGGAACGCGGATCTTCAAGTACGAAGGTACGCGGTACAAGGACCGCGTCCTGATGGGCGGTCTGTTCAACATCGCCTACCGCCCGTGGCGCAACCACAAGGTGAGTTTCGAGAACGATTACACGCGCTCGGCGGAGAACAAGTTCATCGAGTCGGTGGGACTGCCCGAAAACGGCGACACCGCACGCGTACAGGTGATCCAGTGGGATCAGCGCGACCTGTACCTGGGCCAGGTCGCGGGCGACCACACCTTCCCCGGCGTGGGCGGTCTCAAGTTCGACTGGCGCTATGCCTTCTCCAACTCGGATGCCGAACAGCCGGACCGGAAGTTCGTCACGTACCAGCGCGACGCGCTGGGCCGCTACATTCTCAAGGAA
>DASUGO010000225.1:0-2260 GCA_036273975.1 Candidatus Krumholzibacteriia bacterium | reverse complement strand
TCGGACGGCGCCAGTCCGGCCAGGATGCGGCCGAGCCGCAACGCTTCTTCGCACAACGCGGGGCGCATCCAGTCGTCGCCGGCGGTCGCGGAGTAGCCCTCGTTGAAGACCAGGTAGATGACCTCCAGCACCGACGTGAGCCGCGCGGCGCGCTCGGCCGCGCGCGGCACCTCGAACGGCACCCGCGCCTCGGACAGCGTCCGTTTGGCGCGGACGATCCGTTGCGCGATGGTTGCCTCCGGCACGAGAAACGCGCGCGCAATTTCCGGGGTGGTGAGTCCGCCCAGCAGGCGCAGCGTCAGCGCGACGCGCGCCTCGGTGGAGAGGATGGGATGGCAGGAGACGAACACCAGGCGCAGCAGATCATCGCCGACGTCGTCGTCGAGATCCGCGTCGGCGTCGGGTGCCGCGCGTTCCTGCCGCATCTCCATCTCGCGGCCGAGTTCCTCGTGTTTGCGTTCCAGCATCTGGTAGCGGCGCAACCGGTCCAGCGCGCGATTCTTCGCGGCAGCCATCAGCCACGCGCCCGGGTTGTCGGGGACGCCCGACGCCGGCCACTTCTCCAGCGCCGCCAGGAGCGCGTCCTGCGCGAGATCCTCGGCCAGCCCGACGTCACGCACGATCCGCGCGAGTCCGGCGATGAGCCGCGCGGACTCGATTCGCCACACGGCGTCGATGGTGCGATGGACGTCGGGGGTGGCCATGGTCTCGGGTGCTACCCGCGCTTCGCGTCGCGCGCGAGCTCCACCGGGTCAACATCCCCGCAGAAGTCCGAGGGCTCGAACATCGGCCGGATTTCGAGCTGACCCTCGTAGTCCTTGCCCAGGATATCCACGTGGACCTGCATGAACTCGCGGCCGAGTTCGATGGCGGCCGCCCTGGAATCCGCCAGCATGATCGCGAAGCCGCCCACCAGTTCCTTGGTCTCGGTGAAGGGACCGTCGATCACGGTCAGCTTGCCGCCGCCCGCCTGGATACGCGCGCCGGTCGCGCTGGGCTTCAATCCGCCGCTCTCCAGCAGGATGCCGGCCTTGGTCTGTTTCTCACTCAGCACATGGATGGCCTCGAGCAGGCGCGGATCGGGCATCTGGCCGGCTTCGTAGGATTGATCGCCTTTGACAATCATCATGAATCGCATGGTCGTTTCCTTTCGTGTATGACTGATGCGGGTTACTTGCGCGACATCTTCTTTTCGAGTTCACGGGCGCGGTCGATGGCCGGGCTGTCGCCGAAATCCTCCAGCTCGAACACCTGACGGACTTCCACCTGGCCCTCGACAAACGGCACGCGGCGCGCCCACTCGATGGCCTCGTCCAGCGACTTGGCCTGGATCAGCCAGAAGCCGGCGATGAGTTCCTTGGTCTCGGCGAACGGTCCGTCGATGACCCGCGGCTTCCCGCCGCTGAACACCACGCGCGCGCCCTTCGAGCTGGGCTGGAGCCCGGAGGCATCCAGCATCGCGCCGGACTTTGCGAGCTCCTCATTATAGGTGGTCATGTCCGACAGCAGTTTCTCGTCGGGCATCACGCCGGCCTCGGACTGTTCATCCGCTTTCACAATCATCATGAATCGCATCGTGCGTCCTCCCTCGGGCTGTGGTTCCGGAAATCCAGGGCGGGCGGTCCTTCCGCCCTCCCGTTCCCGCTCTCATCCGGACGACGAACGGGCTTCCCGGAAATCGACACGCGGGGCAAAAAATTTCGGGGGCGCGGCCCGGGGCCGCCGATGTCACCGGGCGGTCCCAGGGGAACTGCAGAATGATACCCTAACCGGGCGGGTGGGTACCGCCCCACCGGGCGGGTGGTCATCCCCGCCCCACGGGAGTATAATAATGGCATTCCCGCCGACCAGGAGGTGGACCATGCGCCACTGGATTTTAAGGCGGGCCGCTCTGCCGCTGTTGGCCCTGCTGCTCGCCACCGTAAACGTTTCTCGCGTCGCCGCCCAGTCCTGTGAAGAAGGCTCGCCCGCGGCGTACATCAATCTGCAGGAAAACGAGCCGACCTTCGCGTGCCAGCTTCCCTTTCCCGTCGGCCTCGTGACGGTCAACGTCATCGTGCGCGCGATCCCGTTCCAGAAGATCCGCTTCAAACTCGTGGACCCGCCGCTCGGCACCGTTGTCGGTGAGACCTGGAACGGCACCGCGTCGGGCGATCGCGTCAACGGCATCGAGATCGACATGGGCGGTTGTACCGGCCAGGAATTGATCCTGGTGGGCACGCTGACCATCATTCAGCCCGGCGACACCGCGCCGTGCACG
>DASUGO010000224.1:0-2138 GCA_036273975.1 Candidatus Krumholzibacteriia bacterium | reverse complement strand
ATCCCACGGCATGCGCAATGTCGCCGGTATGCCGGCGCCCTGCAGCGCCAGCGCCAGCTCGCCTGCTGCGTGCATCTCGCCGAGCCCCATGTAGAACGCAAGCGTTTCGGGGGCGGGATCGTGACACAGGGACAGCGCCGTGTGCTCGAGAATATTGGTCTGGTTGCGGAACGCCGACACCACGGCGACGATACGATCGTGGGTGCCGAGATAGCGGGACACTTCGCGCACGACGGTGGGGACGGCGGACCGGTCGGCCAGCACGGAGCCCCCAAACTTGATCACCAGAAGGGAATGAGATGCCATGTTCCACCCGCGGCCGTTGTTGCGGGAGCCCTCCTGCCCGCCGCGGGCAGGGCGAATCCACGCTCGCCGGCAGTGCAAGAAACGTGCAACGGTGGCTCCCGGCAATAGTTGTGAATCCGGATTCTATCTGGCGATCGGGAGCGGAGTCCCGCGCTCCCCAAAAACACTGCCGCGAAAGCATATACGAGCGGACCCGGTTCGGACGCGGCCGCGGGCGCGGAATCACAGGCGCGCTCGTCCGCGAGTATAGCACGAAGGCGCAGGGTTAAACGGCCCATGTCGCTTGCGCGCCCGCGCCAACCGGCGCGCTCGGGGTGACCTCCGTGACGATGTATTGACCCTGCCGGCGGGCCGGCGGCATAGTCTGTGCACCGGCGATTCCGGCGATCACCGATGGCGTGGTCGCCGGAAAGCCAAGAGCATTACTTTGAACGCAAGCACGACGACCACGCGATCCGGCCCCCGGCACATTGCGGTGCTGTTCCACGAGAACGACCGGCACCGCGATCTGTCGACCTACATGGTCCACCACCTGGCTGGCTTCTGGCGCGAAGACGGGCACCACGTCCGTTACCTCTTCGGCACGCGGCGCTTCGAACCCGCTGACATCGTGCTCGTGCACGTGAACCTCTCGGTGGTTCCCGACGAGTATCTGGGCTTCGCCGCCCGCTACCCGCACGTGCTCAACGGAAAGATACGCGACATTCGCAAGTCGGCGATCAGCCGGAATCTGGTTCACCCCGGGGATGCGTGGAACGGCCCGGTGATCGTCAAGTCCGACCTCAACTACGCGGGCGTTCCCGAGCGGTATCTGCGCCGGACCGCGCTGGAACGCCGCTGGGGTATCGCGCGTTCGGCACGCCGCCGGTTCAACCGCCTGCGCGGCCGATCCGCGCCCTTCGAGGAGTCGCGCGACTACCCGGTCTTCGGGGCGCTGGCCGATGTTCCCGCGTCCCTGTTCGAGAGCCGCGACGTGGTGGTCGAGAAGTTTCGTCCCGAATGCGAGGACGGTTTCTATCACGTGCGTATCTACCAGTTTCTCGGCGATCGCTCGACGTGCATGCGTGTCGGCACGCGCCGACCGGTGGTCAAGTCCGACCCCGACGCGCGCACCGAGGCCGTCGAGCCGGCGCCGGAAGTGGTGGCGTGGCGGCAGGAGCTGGGGCTCGACTACGGCAAGCTCGATTACGTGATCAACAATGGCGAGGTGGTGCTGCTCGACGTCAACAAGACGACCGGCGCGTCGGTGTATATGGATGACGAGCGCCGGCGCCGGATGCGCCGTCACCAGGCCGAGGGGCTCTACTCCTACTTTTCTTCCTGAGGCTCCGCCACCGTCACGTGGCGGACAACCGGCGGCAGCAGGTCCGGCAGACGCACGCGCCGGCAGTGGTACGCCTGCACGTTGCGGCTCGTGAGCAGCATCGCGTGGAGCACGCCGCGCGAGTTGCGGGTGATGGCAACCTCGCCGACCTGCGTTCTCGAATCGCCGCCGGGAAAGGGCCGGAATCCCAGCGTTCCGCCGGTGGCCCGCTGCGTCATGCGCACACCGCGCACCACGCCTTCCAGATGACGTTCGGTCATCTCGCCCGCCTGACGGTAGCGCGCCATCCGTTCCCGCGCCTCGGCGTTGTCGCACGACCGCCCGAGGAAGCGCCGGACGTTCTCGATGTCCTGTTCGGAGGGCGTCATGGCCGCGGCGTCCGCCGCCAGCCGCCCGTGGTCGATCGCGTAACCGGCGGCGTCAAACTGTTCCGACTCGACCAGCACCTCGACGCGGTCATGCATACCCGTCTGCTCGATCAGTGTGCGCAGCTCGCTGCAGTAGCCGA
>DASUGO010000223.1:0-8194 GCA_036273975.1 Candidatus Krumholzibacteriia bacterium | reverse complement strand
GGAAAGCGCTTCGATTCCGACGCCGACGATCGGGACGATGACGATCGCGCCGCGGCGCGCGGAAAATCGCGCCCGCGTGTGACCGCACCGGTACGAACGACGGATTCGATGATTTCGTTGGACGCGGCCGACCGGCCGCCCGGCGGCGGGGTCGCGGATGTCGCCGCGGTTGCCACGTCGGCGTCGGAGGCGCGGCCCGCGATCACCAGCGCGCGGGCCTTGATCTGGGCGAGTTGCTTCTTCAGGAGGTTGTCGACCGGTGCCATATCCATGAAGTGTAGTCACGCCGGCCCATTCGCACCACACCCAATCCCTCCCCATTCTGGCCAGTTGTCGTAGAACGCGCTTCCGGATAGACTGGGGCGTCGCTCAGGACGCGGCCCCCCGGCATGGACGACCGCAAGATTTCACGATACGAAGTGCTCGAGCGCATGGGCGCGGGCGGGATGGGTGTGGTTTACCGCGCCCGGGATCCGCGGCTCGACCGCATCGTCGCGATCAAATTCCTGTCCGCCTCCCTCTCGTCCGACCGCAGCGCCAAGGTCCGCTTCATGCAGGAAGCCCGGGCCGCCTCCGCGCTCGACCACCCCAACATCTGCTCGATCTACGAGATCGACGAGGACGCGAACGGCCATCTGTTCATCGTGATGGCCTATTATGAGGGCCGCACACTCGACAACCTGACCATCGCGGGGCCGCTCCCGGCCGGCGAGGCGCTGGCCATCGTGATCCAGGTGGCCGATGGCCTCGCGAAGGCGCACGCCCAGGGCATCACCCACCGCGACATCAAGCCGGCCAACATCATTCTGACCTCGGATGGTGTCGCCAAGATCCTCGACTTCGGTCTCGCCAAGGTGGCCGGCGCGACCGCGGTCACCCAGACCGGACAGTCGGTGGGAACACCCGCGTACATGGCACCGGAACAGATCCGGGGCGAAGAAATCGACCACCGCGCCGACATCTGGGCGCTCGGGGTGTTGTTGTTCGAGCTGCTCACCGGCCAGCGGCCGTTCAAAGGCGACCACCCGCAGGCCGTGATGTACGCCGTCGTCAACGAGGCGCCGCGCCAGCTGGCCGACATCTGGCCCGACGCGCCCGCGGGCATCCAGGCCGTCATCGACCGGTGCCTGCAGAAGGATCCCGCCGCGCGCTACCAGAGCGTGACCGAGGTGCGTGGCGACGCACGCCTCGTGCTCAAGGGCCTCGAAGGCTCCGGCGCCGACACCGCGATTGCCAGCGAGTACGCGTCGTCGGTGCAGGCGGTACTGCGGCTGGAGAAGAAGGCGCATACGCGCGATGCGCGCCGCCATGCGACGCGCGCGCTCGCCGTGATCGGCGGCGTCGCGGTGCTCGCGGTGGCCGGCTGGTTTGGATTCCGCGCACTCAGCCCGAAACCCGGCGACGCACTGCGCGTGCTCGTCATGCCGCCCGTCGTCGAGGCCACCACCGACACCACCACCGCCCAACTCGCCGCGGCCAACGTCGAGTCATCGTTGTTACGCGCCCTGAGCAACATGAAGAACGTCGCAGCCATTCAGGGTGCGACCGCGGGCAACGCGCCACCCGAACAGGCGCGGCAACTGGGCGCGCGCGACATCATTACGGTCTCGCTCAAGGATACCGGGCGTGATTGGCAGATCGACATGGCGCGACTGGACGCCGAAGCCGGTTCGACCACGTGGACGTCGACATTCTCCGCCCCGCACGGCGAGCCGTTGATCCTCGCCAGCGCCACCACCGCACGGCTCACGCAGGCCTATCCCGGCCTCGCGCGGGAGGAAGCTGCCATCGACGTCAGCGACGCCGACTACGCGCTGTTTCTGCGACAGTACAACCGCTTCGTTCGCTTTGCCGCGGGTCCGGGTGGCGCCAACGACGCCATGCTCGATTCCCTCGCCACCATCCGGCAACGTTCGCCGCGTTTCGTCGACGCGTATCTGCTGGAATCCAAGGTGGCACGGCACCTGTTCGAAGTCGAACGGCGCCCCGAACTCATCGAACGCGCGCGCACCGCGGCCATCGATGCCGGGGAGGTTGCGCCCAACGATCCCCGCTGTTCCGATCGTTTGTTCGACGCTGCCATGAAAGCCGGCGACGTCGACGAAGCCCGCGCCACCATCACCCAACTCCGCCGCATCGACCCCGGCAACGTCGAAGTCCTCCGCCGCGAAGCCCTCATCGCCCAGAAGGAAGGCCGCTCCGACGACGCCATCGCCCTCATGGAAAAAGTCGTCCACCGCCTCCCCGCGCGCGTCTACCTGGCGGAGCTGGCGAACATCGAATACTCCGTCGGCGCCTACGCGCGCTGCCGCGTACACCTCGAAAACATCCTGTCCGACTACCCCGAGGACACATTCGCGTCATCGAAACTCGCCGAACTCGAATTGCTGTACGGAAGCCCGGAACGCGCGGAAGACCTCTACGAACGCGAGGTCGCACGGTCGCCGGGGTACGTGGAGTTGTCCAATCTAGGACTCGCGCAGGAACTGTTGAACAAGAACGCGGAAGCAACGGAGAACTTTCGAAGGGCCGCCCTGCTGGCACCCGACAACCCCGCGGCGCTTCTGAACATTGCGGATTGCGAGAAGATGACGGGGAATCTGAGTGCCGCTGACTCCTTGTACCGACATGTTCTCGTATTGCTTGATACCAGCCCGGACGCCACCGAAATTTCGGTCCTGCAAATGCGCGCGCAGGCGCAAGCCCATCTGGGCAAAGCCGCCGCGGCGGTCAGTACGGTGCAGCAAGCCCTGCGACAAGCACCGGATGATCCGTGGACGCTCTTCGCGGCCGCCGTGGTGTATTCAGCGATCGACGAGCGAACGTCGGCCGTCGTTCACGCCAGGAGCGCCTGCGACAAAGGACTGACGGCGCGGTGGTTTCAACTGAATCTGTTCTCGAACCTGCGTGACGACAGCGGCTTCCGTGAGTTGCTTGCCACCGACCCGGTATTATCCAGCAATCGCTGATTGACTCCCCCCCTGCTACGTCGTGGGCTTATTGACTACCTGCGGATCCGCGCTCGCGTAGTAGGTGGTCGTGGCTCCGTCGGTCACCTTTATCCAGACCCTGAACGCGTAGTCCTGCTCGGCGGTGCCGGTGCGGACGTTGTTGTTGTCGACCAGCTTGAGCTCGTTGTTGCTGCCGCCCTTCCACTTGCCGTACACCGTGTGCGCGGCGCCGGTGCCGTCGTTGAACGTCGCCGGGTCGTCGAAGATCTTGTCGGGGGCAAAGGTCCCCGTCGGTTCGACCGGCTTGGCGAACTCGATGCCCTGAATGATCGCCGCGGCGCCGGCGGGAATGTTCTGCGCCGTCAGGTCGAACAGCACCTTCATCTTGTTCTTGTCCACCGAGACGCTGGTATCGGCCGGAATCGTCACGGTGCCGGCGCTACCGTCAAAGGTGACGTTCACGGTGCCCGCGGTCGGCGGATCGTCCGGCGTACTGGTGAGACCTTCCGCCAGGTTGATCCGCATATGGGGAATGAAGGGTTTGTTGTCGGGCATGGATTGTCCTCCTTGGGGGGATGGAAGGGCGTATCGGGACGTTCCGGAAAGTGGTGAGTTTACACCGCGGCCCAACGGTGCGCAAGCCGGTCGCCCAAACCCGCTGCCAACACGCGGGTTGCGAGCCGGGTCCAATCGGGCTACAATTGACGGAATTCGTCCGTCGGCCGTCCATCCCTGACCCAGTTCGAGACACACCATGAAGCACCTGACCCGGTTTCTGCCCGTTGTCGCCATGGTTCTCATCGGCGCCGCCGTCAACGCGACTGCGGCCACCGTCGTTACCGTCCCCTTCAAGGGGCCCTACCAGATTGAAGAGATGAAGGCGCGTGGGATCGAGATCATCGCGTTCACCAAGCACGGTGTGGACGTGCAGGCCGACGATACGCAGCTGCAGTGGCTGTTGTCGCGTCCCTACCCCGTCGCGGTGGTGCGTCCCAACGAGAGTGGTCTGGGACCGGCCGGCACCGCGGTGATCGACGCCAACCTGGGCGAATACCACACCTACGCCGAACTGGACACGGCGCTTTCCAATCTGGAGGCCGCGTACCCGGCCATCGCGAAGCGGTCGATCATCGGCACGAGCCTCGAGGGCCGCAACATCTACGCGCTCAAGATCTCCGACAACGTCACCGTCGATGAAAGCGAACCCGAGGTGCTCTACATGGGCAACCACCACGCGCGCGAACTGATGAGCGTGGAGATTCCACTGCGCTTCGCGCAGTATCTGCTCGCCAGCTACGGCGTGGACAGCGAGATCACCGGCTATATCGACAACCGCGAGATCTGGTTCGTCCCGATGATCAACCCCGACGGACACTACTACGTGCAGCAGAACCACGGCGGCAGTTCCAACAGCTGGTGGCGCAAGAACCGGCGCGACAACGGCAACGGCACCTTCGGTGTCGACCTGAACCGCAACTACGGCTACCAGTGGGGCTACGACAACGTCGGTTCGTCGCCATCCACGTCCAACGAGACGTACCGCGGAACCGGGCCGTTTTCCGAACCCGAGACGCAGGTGGTCCGCGACTTCGTGAACAGCCACGACTTCATCGCGTGGTTCTCGTACCACAGCTACGGCGAACTCCTGCTCTACCCGTGGGGTTACATCTACGGCAACACGCCCGACCACGGCGTCTTCGAGGCGCTCGGCGACTCGCTCGTCGAAGACAACGGCTACCTGGCCGGCAACCCGGCGAGCGGCGCGATCTACATCACCAACGGCGACTCCGACGACTGGGGCTACGCCGAGCAGGTGTCGAAAAACAAGATCTTCGCGTTCACGCCGGAGGTGAACAGCGGCGCGCAGGGTGGGTTCGGGCCGGCCGAGAGCTACATCCAGCCCACGTTCGACCTGTTGCGGCCGATGAACATCAAACTGCTCAAGTTCGCGGCCAACCCCTACCAGGTGGTGGGCCCGTGGACGCCGGTGCAGGCGCCCACGCAGGCGCCGTACGGCAACGGCATCACGCGCGTGTCGTGGTCGCCGGCCGACATCAACGATCCCAACCCGCCGGTTTACTACGAAGTCGAAGGGTGCCTGAACCCGTCGTTCGTGACCGACACCGCGACACCGGCGCACGCCGACTGGACCTTCAAGGGATTCTCGTACACCGCGTCGGGCCAGAGCGGCGGTGGCTACTTCTCCGGCAACGCGGACGGCATCTCCAACTGGATGCAGACGCGGCGCCCGTTCACGGTGGACGCATCCAGCGACACGCTGCGCTTCAACATCACCTACAACATCGAGACCAACTGGGATTACGGTTACGTGGAGGTGAGCGATAACGGTGGCCTGTCGTGGACGCCGATCGGGGGCAACATCACCACCAACTTCAACCCGTACGGCAACAACAAGGGCAACGGTTTCACCGGCGCGACGCCGGGCTGGGTGCAGGCAGTGTTCCCGCTCACGTCCTACGTGGGTCAGGAGATCGTGTACCGCCTCGCGTATGTTACCGACCAGGCGGTGACCGAAGTGGGCTTCAGCGTCGACAATCTCACGCCGGTGCCGACCTGCGAGAGCGAATCGATTCTCGCCACCGGGATCACCGAGACGATGTTCGACCACGTCCCGGCCAGCGAGGGACTGTGGCGCTACCGCGTGCGCGCGGTCGACGCCGAGGACCAGGCCAGCGCGTGGAGCAGTTCGCGCGACCGCGACGTCGCCACGCTCACCGCCGCGGACACCCCGCGCAGCTACCAGACGACGCTGGGCGCCAACTACCCCAACCCGTTCAACCCGTCGACGCAGATTCCGTATGTGGTGGGCGGCGCCGATGGCTCGGCGCCGGTGCGCGTGGAGCTCACGATCTATGCGGTCACCGGCGCGCGCGTGGCGTCGGTGTTCGCCGGCACGCACAGGCCGGGCGCCTACACCGGCCGCTGGAGCGGATCCGACGAGCGCGGCCAGCCGGTCCCCTCCGGGATCTACTTCGCCCGCCTCACCGTGAACGGCGTACCCGCCGCCACCCGCAAACTGGTCCTATTGAAGTGACCGGCCGGCAGCCGCGGCTCCTTGCCAATGGACGGGCACGCGCGTGGGGATGGTCCGGACACGCAGGCCTTTGTTGAATCGCTTACTAAGTATTCCCCACGCGCGTGGGGATGGTCCGCGACCACGTTCGCGGAGGCTATGTTGAAATACTTCAAGGCGAAACGTTTATGACGACCCCGGCGATGCCGCTCTGTATGGTGTGCACGCACCTACATGAAGAGGGTGCCTACAATGAGGAAACGACCGAGTACATTCCGACCTGTGATGCGTTTCCCAATGGAATCCCGGAGGATATCTTTGGGCGTGCAGGGGACCATCGGAAGCCATGGCTCGGGGATAACGGCATCCAGTTCGAGTTGGTGAATGGCAAGCGATTGCCGGTAGCATTCCGACAGGACAACCAAGGATGATCATCGTGCGGATCCCAGCACCTTGCGTTGCACGCGAGGCGCCGCGGGGTCATGCCCCGCTGCGGGCAGCAGACGTTGCGCATCCGACGCTTCCATGCCGACGATGACTTCTCGAAGATGCTGGGCGCGGCATTGGCTTGTTTGAGCTGCGTATTCCCCACGCGCTTGGGGATGGATGGCCCATTTGAACGCGCTGACGCGCGGGTTCCCACCCGGCATTCCCAGAACTAGTGCAGCGATGAGAACAGTCGATACGCCGCCACCCGAACTTCTTCGACGGGTGCGGCGCCCTCGATCTGTCCAGTCTGGCTCTGCGCCATCACGTCACGGTAGGCAGATCGCGCTACCGCCTGCACGCCCCGTACCACCACGAGGATATCCCCACAAAGGTATAGTTGGTCGTTGTTCGGGTCATAGCCACATCGAATGTCGAACCGGCCAAAACTCGACCCATCGCTGTCGAACACCTCATATGTTCCCGCACTATTTGCGGCTGCTGCCGGTGGTACGTCCGCAGTGGGCTTCACAACAAAACGATGATCGTCGAGCCATCGTACGCTCGCGATGCGTGGTAGTATCGCGCTCCCCGGCATATTCATCTTCTTCGCCAGGCTATGGAGCCGGTCTTCGTCGCCATCTTGCTGAGGCAGATCGATAGCGCGCGATCCACCGTCAACAGGGTGGCCGATCACAACGCGGTAGGCGCCGCCGGTGTCCGCATAGAGCATTGTTCCGGAGCGATTTATGTCCCATCCGTGAATCACAAATGTGTAGAGTTCCGGTGGGATTGATACCGTGTCTTCCTGTTTTTCCGCCTCGTCCGTGGAGAACAGTGTCTGCAAATGACCGGTCGCCAGATCCATCCGCTTCACCGAGGCCGACGTCCCCGAGTTTTCAAAGGATTCCTGTAGAGTCTTCACGGGTCGACTCGTCGTAAGCAAAGACACCAGGACCTGCTCGCTCTCTCGCGGGACGACGCGCAGCCAGATAACACTGGCATATCCATCCTTAAGAGGAGACAAGTCGAGCATCTCGCATGCGCGGCCATCATGCCCAAAGCAGACAGCCCGGCCCCCAAACGTCTGAAACACGATGCATCGCCCATCGGAGAGCAACGAGAGGCGCTCAGGAGTGGACAGGTCACCCGGGCCTTCTCCAAATTGACCCATCGCCTCCAGTACGCTTCCCGCCAGGGTGATACGCCGAACCTGAAAGGCCTGCCGGTCCAGGAGATACACGATACTGTCACGCACCGCGACATCGGCGACTACCCCGATCGGCGTATCCATTTCATCATCTGAGACGTCGAAGAGGACGTCCGGGTTGTGGACGTCCTGAGCCTTCGCCGGCAGAGCAGCGATGCTGGCTCCCCAAAGCAACCATGCCGCCCCGCGACGACGGAGCAGACCAATAATCAGCCCTGAACATTGCACCAAAGACCGACCTGATTCTGCCAGTACCCGACTGCCGCGATCTAGCCTACCATGAATCGATCGTCAAGTGCTGGTCGGCCCCGGAACAAACGTATGGGCGAAATTCTCGTTAGGCGCGCGGCGGGTTCGGGAATAGAATAGAGCAACGGCGGCGCCGTAATTCGCCGCCCCTGACGGAGCCGCCGGTCGCCATGCGATCGGCGGTTCCGGTTTAGGGCCCTTTCCGTCACAACCCGCCCGCATGCGCCCCGGCCCCGAGGTACGGAAGTTGCAGATGACACCGGGTGAGGGCAAAAAAGGGTTGCGCCCGGGGCCATTCTGGCCGATTATGGTGAGGCGCAGACC